>NZ_JAUSVK010000001.1:4316080-4641620 GCF_030814655.1 Labrys monachus | reverse complement strand
CGCTTCCGTCACCACATCCGTGGCGGCGCGCAGCGTGCCGGCGGTGCGCGCCAGGAAGTGGCGCAGGAAGCCGTCCTCGACCGGGCCGGAGGGCTGGCGGAGATCGACCGGCGAGCGTCGGCCATCCTTGAGCTCGCCGATCAGCCGGCGCTGGAATTCCTGATAGCCGTTGCAGCCGAGCTTCTGCACGAAGCGGGCGATCGACGGCGCCGAGACGTCCGTGCGCCGGGCGAGACTCTGGATCGTATCGAGCCCGGCGAAGGGATAATCGGAAAGCAGCACCGCCGCGAGCTTGCGCTCGGCCGGTGTCAGCGTCTCCGACATGGACTGGATTTCGTCGCGCAGGTCCAAGCTCGATCCCCACAAATGTGAATCAGCTTTGTCACACTGGATTTTTTTCGTCAATTTGTAACATCGGATTGACAATGAAGAATTTTATTCATCATCATGAGGTATGCACATGACGTTTGATGCCCCACCGATCAATCCTGCAAGACCGTCCGCCGGCACTGCGAATGCCGCGTGCATCCCTGGCACGGCAGGTCGGGCGCGATGATCCTGGCGGCCGATCGCATCCTGCTGCAGCCCGGCGATCCCGAGCCGGTCGAACTCGTCAATGCGGACAGCCGCCACCCGCTCGTCATCGTCTGCGAGCATGCCGGGCGCGCCGTCCCGGCCGCTCTCGCCGGGCTCGGCCTGCGGCCGGCGGACATGGACAAGCATGTGGCCTACGACATCGGCGCCGCCAGCGTCGCCCGCAAGCTGGCGGCTGCCTTCGGCGCGCCGCTCGTCATGCAGCGCTACAGCCGGCTCGTCATCGACTGCAACCGCCCGGACGACGCGCGGGACCTCATCCCCGAGGTCAGCGACGGCATCACGGTGCCCGGCAATTGCGGTCTCGGCCCGCAGGATCGGTGCCGGCGCATCGCCGAGATCTTCCTGCCCTATCGCGAGGCGCTGGATCGCATCCTCGACGCCGCGCCCCGCCGCATCGCGATTGCGATCCACAGCTTCACGCCCGTGCTCGCCGGCATTTCCCGGCCGTGGGACATCGGCTTCCTGTTCCGCAAGGACGTCGCCACCTCGCACGCCTTGGCGAGGGCGCTCTCGCGGCGCCGGCCCGACCTGCAGGTCGGCATGAACCAGCCCTATGCCATCGACGACATGTCGGACTGGTTCGTCCCCCAGCACGGCGAGCGCCGGAACCTGCCGCACAGCCTCATCGAGATCCGCAACGACCACCTCCTGACCGAGGAGGGATGCGACCGCTGGGCCGGTCTGCTGGCGGCATGTCTCGGCGAGTTAATCGAGGATCACCTTTCATGACGTTGACGCGCGAAGTCCCGCTCGAGCCGGGCCAGTCGGCCCTGCTCTTCATCGACGTGCAGAACTTCGCGGCCCATCGCAAGGGCGCCGAGTTCGCCGGCCTGTCGGAAGCCGAGTTCGAGAGCCGATATGGCTGGTATTTCCGCGAACTGGAAACCAGGGTGATCCCCAATATGCAGCGCCTCCAGGCCGCCTGCCGCAAGGCCGGGGTGGAGGTGCTCTACACCACGATCGAGAGCCTGACCAAGGACGGGCGCGACCGCAGCCTCGACTACAAGATCACCGGCTTCCACGTGCCGAAGGGTTCGTGGGACGGCCGGGTGCTCGACGAACTCGCCCCGGCCGACGACGAGATCTGGCTGCCGAAGACCTCCTCGTCGGTCTTCGTCTCCACCCATATCGACTATCTCCTGCGCAATCTCGGCGTGCGCCAGCTGGTGATCAGCGGCCTGATCACCGACCAATGCGTCGAAAGCGCCATCCGCGACGCCTGCGACCTCGGTTATCTCGTCACCCAGGTCACCGACGCCTGCGCGACCTATTCGCAGGAGCGCCACGACCACTCCCTGAGGACGATCAGGGGCTATTGCCGGCAGGTCACGACCGACGGCCTCGTCGAGGAATTGAGGGGAACCGCAGCATGAACGATGCGATCAAGGCGGCCTGGGCCGCCATCGATGCCGATCCGGACCATGTCGTCAGCCTGACGTCGGACCTCGTCCGCATACCCTCCGTCAATCCGAAGTTCCAGCAGGACGCCGCACTGAACCGCGAAGCCGCGGTGCAGGATCTCGTCGAGGCGCGCCTGCACGCCGACGGCTTCGGCACCGAGCGCTGGGATGTCTTTCCCGGCCGTCCGAACGTCGTGGCGAACTGGCCGGGCTCGGAGGAGAAGAGCTTCATCCTGTGCGGCCATGTCGACGTGGTGCCGGCGGGCGATGCCAAGGCCTGGAAGCGCGAGCCGTTCAGCGGCGAAGTCGCCGACGGCCGCGTCTGGGGACGCGGAGCGGTCGACATGAAGGGCGGTGTGGCCGCCTGCATCGCCGCGGCCCATGCCGTCCGCAAGGCCGGCATCGAACTCGAAGGCCGCCTGTCGATCCACACCGTGGTCGACGAGGAGGCCGGCGGCTTCGGGGCGATGGACGCCGTGAAGCGCGGCAAGCTCGCCAGGCGGGCGCTGATCGCCGAACCGACCTGGGGCAATGTCGTGCCGGCCGAGGGCGGCCTCACCTGGGTGCGCGTCACCATCTTCGGCAAGGCGGCCCATGCGGGCTGGCGCTTCAATTCGATCTATCCGCAGCCCCATGTCGCCGGCCGCCTGGAGCCGGGCGTCAACGCCATCGAGCTCGCCGCCCGCTTCCTCCATGCCCTCAGGGACTTCGAAGCCTCGCGCGGCCGCGACAACTGGCATCCGCTGCTGCCGCCGGGCCTTGCCACCATCAATCCGGGCGTCATCCGCGGCGGCGCCGGCATGGGCCCCGACGGCACCCCGCTGATCATGACCAATGCCGCCATCATCCCGGACGTCGTCACCCTCGATCTCGACTTCAAATTCATGCCCGACGAGCGCTTCGAGGACGTGAAGGCGGAGTTCGAGACCTTCGTCCACCATTTCGCCGCCGCCGACGCCTGGATGCGCGACAACCCGCCGAAGATCCTGTGGGATCTGTTCGACCTCAACTTCCCGCCGGTGAACACGCCGGTCGACCATCCGCTGGTGCGCTCCCTCGTGCAGCGCGCCGGCGAGGTGCAGGCGAGGGCGCCGGAGGTGAAGGGCTTCGAGGCGGTGACGGATGCCGCCCACTACGCCGGGGCCGGCGTCGTGCCGGTGATCTACGGTCCGAGCGGCGACGGCTTCCACGGCAATGACGAATGCGTCGATATCGCCAGCCTGGTGGAAACGACGAAGGTGATCGCGGCAGCCATCATCGACAATTGCGGCACTCGCTGAAAAACCAGAGACCGTCAGAAGGGGAACTATCCGATGATCGCAAGGAAGATACTGGGTGCTCTCGCGCTCGGCGTTTCGATATATGGCATCCTGGTCGGCGCCGCGCAGGCCGACATCATCAAGCTCGGCGTGCTCGCGCCCGTCACCGGCAAGGCGGCCTCCGACGGTGAGGACGCAGTGCGCGGCGTGAAGATGGCGGTGGACGACCTCAACAAGGCCGGCGGCATCGGCGGCAACACGTTCGAAGTGGTGGTCGGCGATGTCGGCGAAGCCAGCTCCGACGCCGTCGCCACCGCCGCCGAGCGCCTGCTGGGCGACCGGGCGATGGGCGCCATCTTCGCCAATTATGCCTCCGGCACCAATTTCGAGATCGAGATGATGGCCGAGCAGGACATGATCTACATGGTCTCCGCCAATTCGCAGCAGACCAAGGACATCATCAGTCCGAAGCCGCAGGATTTCGGCACCGTCTGGTCGCTCACGCCGTCCTATGACGGCTACAACACCGAGATCGTGCCCGTCATCGACAGCCTCGTGGCAGCCGGCAAGCTGAAGCTGCCGAACAAGAAGGTGGCGATGATCGCCTCGGACAATCCCTATTCGAAGGGCATCGCCGAGGGCATGGTCAAGGCGTTCAAGGCGGCGGGCTGGCAGATCACGCAGGACGACCTGCTGCCCTTCGGCGAGATCAACGACTGGCGCTCCTTCCTCGCCAAGGTGCGGCAGGACCCGCCGGCCCTGCTGATCAACACCGACTATGTCTCCTCCAATGCCGCGACCTTCATGACTCAGTTCATGGAGAACCCGACGGACAGCCTCGTCTTCATCCAATATGCGCCGTCCGTTCCCGAATTCCTCAAGCTCACCAAGGAGAAGTCCTCCGGCATCGTCTACAACATGCTCGGCGGCATGCTGCCGCCCGCGAGCAATCCGCGCGCCGACGAACTCGTGAAGAAATACGAGGGGACCTATCATAACGAGCCGGGCAGCGCCGCCGTCATGCTCTACGAGCAGGTGATGATCTATGCCGATGCGCTCAGGAAGGTCGGCGATGCCACCAAGCATGACGATATCGGTGCCGCCATCGCCAAGACCGACAAGATGACCGCCGTCGGCCGCGTCGCCTTCGATCCGGCGACCCATCTGACCGTGCAGGACAACGAGCACGTGCCGATCCAGTTCTACCAGATCCAGGACGGCAAGCGCGTGATGTTCTATCCGCCGCAATACAGGACGGGCGACTTCGCCCAGCCTTCCTGGATGAAGTGACGGTCCGTCCTCCCAGCCTTCCGAGTGTCCGTCATGTCGGGCGAGCCGCGTCGCGGCGAGGGAAGGGGGGCCATGGGCCGGGACGCCGCTCCATGCCATGATCCTCTTCCCCCGCCTGACATGACCGCATGGAATTCAAACAGGTTTTGACACCTCTCCCGCCGCGTTCCCCCGCAGGCCCGATCGGAGCACGATGACCACACCCATCCTCAGCGCGACGAACGTCTCCAAATCCTTCGGCGGGCTCAGGGCCGTCCGGGACGTGTCGTTCGAGGTCCGCCCCGGCGAGATGTTCGGCATCGCCGGGCCGAACGGTTCGGGCAAGAGCACGCTCTTCAACATCATCACCGGCATTCCCTTCGGACCGACGTCCGGCGAGGTGCGTTTCAAGGGCGAGCGCATCGACGGCAGGCCGGCCTATGCCATCGCGCGGGCGGGCCTGTGCCGCACCTTCCAGAAGGACGCCGAGTTTCCCGATCTCAGCGCGGCCGATTCGCTGGAGATCAGCGCCGTCTACAACGGCCGCGTCGACCGCCGCACCGCCGCGAGGCGGGCGGACGAGGCCTTCGCTCTCGTCGCCTTCGACGGCGGCCGCCGCGACATGCTCTCCTCCGAATTGTCGGTGTTCGAGAAGAAGCAGCTGATGATCGCCTCGGCCCTGGTGTCGCGCCCGGCGGTGCTGATGCTGGACGAGCCCGCCTCGGGGCTGACGCGGCCGGAGATCGAGCAGCTGGACGCGCTGCTCCGCAACGTCAATGCGTCGGGGGTGACGATCCTCCTCATCGAGCATGTGCTCGCCCTGCTGCTGTCGGTGTCGCAGCGCCTGTTGATCCTCAACCAGGGCGAGGTGCTGGCCGAAGGCGAGCCCTCGGCCGTGGTGCGGCGCCCCGACGTCGTCGAAGCCTATCTCGGCAAGAGGTCGCAATGACGAGGTCGCAATGACACCGCTCCTGACCGTCGAGAATGTCGGCGCCGGCTATGGCGCCATCACCGTGCTGCGGGGGCTCTCCCTCCATGTCGGGCCACATGAATCCATCGGCCTGTTCGGTCCCAACGGGCATGGCAAGACGACGCTGCTGCGCGCGATCTCCGGGCTGCTGAAGGTCTCCACCGGCCGCATCACCTTCGCCGGCGCCGACATCACCAACCAGCGCCCGGTGAGGACGGTCGATGCCGGCCTCATCCATTCCCCGCAGGGCAACACGCTGTTCGGGGACATGGCGATCGGCGAGACGCTGGAGCTCGCCGCCTTCGGCCCGCGCGTGCGTCCGGGCCGCAGCGAGCGCCTCGACCAGGTCCTGACGCTGTTTCCCCGGCTGGCGGAACGCCGCCGGCAGCTCGCCCGGACGCTCTCGGGCGGCGAGCGGCAGATGCTGTCCATCGGCTGCGCGCTGATGTGCGCGCCGCGCCTCCTGATGCTGGACGAGCCGACGCTCGGCCTTTCGCCGCGGCTGAAGCAGGAACTCGCCGAAGCCATCGGCAAGATCGCGCAGGCCGGCGTGCCGCTCGTCGTCGTCGAGCAGGACGTGGAGTTCCTGCTGTCGCTGACGGACCGTCTCTACATGATCGAGCATGGCAGCGTGGCGCGCGAGATCGACCGTGCCCACCCGATCGACCATGACGAGGTGATGCAGCTTTACTTCGGCGGAGAGGCGCACTGATGGCATCCATGGCGGCGATCCTCGTCTCGGGCGTCCTGCTCGGCTCGCTCTATGCCCTGATGGCCAGCGGCCTCAGCGTGGTATGGACGACGCTCGGCGTCTTCAACTTCGCCCATGGCGCCCTGATGATGATCGGCGCCTATGTCGCCTGGACGGTCAGCGAGCCTGCGGGGCTCGGGCTGATCCCCGGCATCGTCGCCGGCACGGCTGCTGCGGCCCTTTGCGGCGTGCTCATCGAATATCTCCTGGTGCGGCCATTCTACGGCAGCCGGCACATGCTGCTCGCCACCTGCATGACGACGCTTGCCGGCATGATCGTGCTGGAGAAGGGCGCGCAGATCGTCTGGGGCGCGCGGCTGAAGCAGCTGCCGCGCCTGGTCGGCGGCGACGTCTCGATCTTCGGCGCCACCATCTCCGCGCATGAGGCGCTGATCGTCGTGCTCGCCCCCGTCGTGCTCCTCGCCTTGTGGCGCTTCACCGTGGTGACCAACCGGGGCCGCAGCCTGCGTGCCGTCGGGCAGAACCAGGATGCCGCCGCCCTGATCGGCATCGACGTGCCCGTCGCCTTCGCCACCGCCTTCGGGCTCTCGGCGGCCCTGGCCGGGCTGACGGGGGCGCTGCTCGGGTCCATCCGCTTCATCACGCCGGAGATGGGGTCCGGGCCCCTGGTCAAGGCGATGATCGTCGTCATCTTCGGCGGGCTCGGCAGCCTCGGCGCGACGGCGGGCGCCGCCTATGTGATCGGGCTCCTGGAAGCGGTCCTGGTGTTCTGGGTCGGCCTCTACTGGACCCCCTTCATCCTGTTCGTGCTGATGATCGTCGTTCTCGTCTTTCGGCCGAACGGCCTGTTCGGGAGGTCATGATGCCGCGCGCCGTCCGTCTCCTGCTGCCGCTCGCCGTGCTGCTCGCGCTGGCCCTGGCGCCGCTCGTCGCCACCGACAGCTATACGCGGCATCTGTTCATCGTCGCCTTCGTGTTCGCCGTCGTCGCGTCGAACTGGAATCTCAGCCTCGGCTATTGCGGCGTGTTCAATTTCGGCCATCTCACCTTCTTCGGCGTCGGCGTCTACACGGCCGCGATCGGTGCCAAGACCTTCGGCATCGATCCTTGGCTCGCCATCCCCTGCGGCGGCGTCACCGCGGCGGTGACCGCCTTCCTGATCGCCACGCCGGTCGCCCGTCTCAAGGGCATCTATGTGGTGCTCGTCACCTTCGCCTTCAGCCAGCTCGCCCTGCAGCTGGTGCTGAGCCAGTCGCAGATCACCGGCGGCGGCGAAGGCATGGTGCGCATTCCCTTCCTGCAGCTCGGCGGCTACAGCTTCATCCGCGACTTCAAGCTCGGCTACTATTATGTCGCGCTCGCCCTGCTGGTGCTGTCGACCCTGTTCCTGCGCGCCGTCACCGCCTCGCCCTTCGGCAAGTCGCTGAAGGCGGTGCGCGACGCCCAGGACTATTCGGCCGCGCGCGGCATTTCGGTTCCCCGCCAGCGCGTCATGGCGCTCGTCCTCAGCGCCATCTTCACCGGCATCGCGGGCGGCTTCTATGCGATCTATCTGCGGGTGGCCTCGCCCGACGTCTTCGGCTTCGGCACGACCTCGCTGGTGCTGTCGATGGTGTTGCTGGGCGGGGCCGGCAACCTTTACGGCCCGATCGCGGCCGCTCTGGCGCTGACTTTCGTGACGGAGACGCTCGCCGGCTTCCAGGGCTTCGAGGAAGCGCGGTTCATCGTCGTCGCGGTCGTCATCGTACTCATCCTGCGCCTTGCCCCGGGCGGCATCCTCACTCTGCTCGACCGCAGCCAGCGCCGCGGCCTGCAGCGATAGCGGCATCGCGGCCGCCTCATGAAGGATTTATGACCGCTCGCGCCGATTCGCCGGCCTGTGGAAAGGCGGGGGATAGCGGGTATAAAAGTTAATTTTCCATGACGCGCCGCGCATGTCGCCTGTATCATGGAACCGTCGCGCTGGCAGGGCCTCCACGAAAGGAACGCTTCGTCGAAGCCACTCTTATTTTACGTCGCGTCCGGGGAATTACGTACAGATGAAAGTCACTATCAGGCAAAAGAAAGAGCTGCAGCTTGAAGCCAAGCTCGAAACTGTCGTATCGGATGAATTTATAAGATTTTATTACTCGAATCCGAACGCCTTGTTGAAATATATCGAGGAAGAGCGGGAAGATTTGTTGATGGTGGCCGATTGGGGCGCCCGGACGAAACTTCCCGTCGAAACCCTCTGCGAGAGCGAGCGCTATCAGCTCGTGGTGGCGGGAGAGCCGGTGCGCAGGCGCTTCGGCTAGCCGTCGCCGCCGCCGCATGCGTCATGTTGCCTCATCCGCCGGACGGCGGACGGGGCGGACGCGCTGCGACGGCAACGGCTACGCCCTCACGCGGCCTCTTCCCTCACGCGTCGGCCTTCTTGGCGGGGGCGGGCACGCGCCCGGCGCCCTGGCGTTCGAGCATCCAGCCGGGATATTCGGACGGCAGCGCGCTGACGCTGTCGAGGCGCTCCATTTCCTCCGCCGTGAGGTCGACGCGGATCGCCGCCAGATTGTCGTCGAGCTGCTCCGTCGTCTTGGCCCCGATGATCACCGACATGACGAAGGGCTTGGCGAGCACATAGGCGAGGGCGATGCGGGCGACCGAAACGCCGTGAGCGTCCGCGATCTCCCGCATGGCATCGACGCAGTCGAAGGCCCGCGCGCGATTCACCGGCGGGAAGTCGAACGAGGCACGGCGGGCGCCGTCCGGGCCCTCGCCGTCGCGGCTGTATTTGCCGGAGAGCAGCCCGCCGGCGAGCGGGCTCCAGACCATCAGGCCGAGCTTTTCAGCCAGGAGCAGGGGCGCGATCTCGCGTTCCAGGTCGCGGCCCGCGATCGTATAATAGGCTTGGAGCGTGACGGGACGCGTCCAGCCTTTGCTGTCGGCGATGCCGAGCGCCTTCATGATCGTCCAGGCGGACCAGTTGGACACGCCGACATAGCGCACATGTCCCTGGCGCACGAGATCGTCCAGCGCCTGCACCGTTTCCTCGATCGGGGTCAGCGGATCGAAGCCATGGATCTGGTAGAGGTCGATATAGTCGGTTCCCAGCCGCTTCAGGCTCGCCTTCACGCCTGCCATGATGTGCCCGCGCGAGGCGCCCCGGTCGTTGGGGCCGGCGCCGGTCGGGCCGTAGACCTTGGTCGCCAGGACGATGTCGGCGCGCCCGCGTCCCGAATTGGCGATGGCACGCCCGGTGATCTCCTCCGACAGCCCTTCCGAATAGACGTCGGCGGTGTCGATGAAGTTGACGCCGGCGTCGAGCGCCCGGGCGACGATGTCGTCGGCCACCCCCTGGTCGAGGCTGCCGATGGCGGTCCAGAAGCCCTTGCCGCCGAAGGTCATGGTGCCCAGGCAGATCTCCGAGACGAGAAGCCCCGTGCCGCCGAGTGTCTTGTAGCGCATATGTCCGCTCCTGTGGATGGTCGCATCCCTTAGCTAGGCACCCCGTTTGTTCAGGATAAGCGAGGCTGCGTTCCATACCGTGTTCAGCCACGCTATATTATCGCGCTCTCGCAGCGGGAACAGCATGGCGCGCACCGATCCCTTCGACGGCCTTTCCGAATTCCTGGCGATCGCCCGCTGCGGCAGCTTCCGCCGCGCGGCCGCCGAGCTCGGGGTCACGCCGGGCGCCGTGAGCCAGGCGCTGCAGGGCCTGGAGGCGCGGCTCGGCCTGCCGCTTTTCCATCGCACGACGCGCTCGGTCGCGCTGACCGAAGCGGGGGAGCGCCTGCTCGGACAGATCGGCCAGCCCGCCGAGACCATCACCGCCTCCCTCGACGATCTCGTGCAGCTCGGCGTGAAGCCGGCCGGCACGTTGCGCCTGCTCGTGCATCGGATCGCACTGCCGCATGTCCTCGAGCCGGTGCTGCCCGGCTTCCGGCAGGCCTATCCGGACGTGAAGGTCGAGATCACCGTCGACGACACCCATGCGCCGATCGTCGCCGGCGGCTACGATGCCGGCATCCGTATCGGGGAATATATCGACCGCGACATGCTCGCCGTCCGCGTCACCCCGCCCTTCGCCTGGGTGGTGCTCGGCGCGCCGGGCTATTTCGAGAGGCGCGGACGGCCGTATCTGCCCGAGGATATCGCGCGGCACGACTGCATCCGCTACCGGCGCCCGGATGTCGGCGACGTCTATCGCTGGGAATTCCAACGCGACGGCCAGGCGCTGTCCATCGAGCCGCCCGGCGGCGTCGAGGTCAACGATGCGGGCCTGCTCAGGGCCCTTGCCCGGCAGGGCATGGGCCTCGCCTACACATCGAGCCTGCAGGCGCAGGCCGAACTCGCCGAGGGCACGCTGGAGCCCGTCCTCCAGGCCTTCGCTCCCGCCCGGGACAGCCTGTTCATCTGCTTTCCGAGGGCCAGCCGTCGCCAGCCGAAGCTGCGCGCCTTCGTCGCCGCCTGCCTGCGCGCTACGCGCTGAGGCGATGTGGACACCCGGCGGGCTTTCCGCATTGTGTCCCGTCGCCACCGTCTATCCCGATTCCCGTGGCCAGCTTGCGAGGCTCCATGTCGGCACTTTCCCTCATCGCCATCCTGCTCTGCCTCGCCTCCGTCTTCGGCTTCGTCAATTACCGATTCCTGCGGCTGCCGAGTTCCATCGGCCTCATGATCGTCGCCCTGTTCGCCTCGCTGTGCGTCGTCTGCCTCGACATCCTGCTCCCGGCCCTGGACTTGCGAAGCTGGTCGCAGCAGGTGCTCGGCATCAAGGACCTGCCGAATACCTTCCTCAACGGCGCGCTGTCCTTCCTCCTCTTCGCGGGCGCGCTGCAGGTGGACATGGCTGCGCTCTGGAACCGCAAGCTCACCGTGTTCTTGCTGGCGACCTTCGGCGTCGTCATCGCCACCGTGCTGTTCGGCGTCGGCATGTGGCTCGTCTTCGGGCTCGTCGGAGCGGCGGTGCCGCTGTCCTGGTGCATCGTTCTCGGCGCCATTCTGGCGCCGACCGATCCGATCGCGGTCGCCGGCGTGCTGGCCAGGATCGGACTGCCGAAATATCTGCAGGCGGTGATGGCCGGCGAAAGCCTGTTCAACGACGGGATCGGGGTCGTGCTGTTCACCGGCGCGCTGGCGGTCGCCTCGAAGGGCGAGCTGATCTCGCCGGCCGGCATAGAGCTCGATTTCGCCCGGGAGATCGGCGGCGGGCTGGCGATCGGGGCGGTCACCGGCTGGATCGCCTATCAGGCCATGCGCCGCATCGACGAATACATTCTCGAGATCACCATCTCGCTCGCCCTCACGGCCAGCACCTATGCACTGGCGAACGCCCTCGGCGCCTCCGGCCCGATCGCGGTCGTGGTCGCAGGCCTGCTGATCGGGAGCAGGGCGCGGCGCCGTGCGATGAGCGAGACCACGAGGCAGAACCTCACCTTGTTCTGGTCGGTGATCGAGGAAATCCTCAACGCGCTGCTGTTCCTCCTGCTGGGCTTCGAAGTGCTCGGCCTGCGTTTCGAGCCCTATTCCCTGCTCGCGGCGGTCCTGGCGGTGCCGCTGGCGCTGGCGGTTCGGGCCGTGAGCGTGATCGTTCCCATCTACTGGCTGCATGCCCGCAATCCGAACCGCTGGCCGGGCGTCGCTGTGCTCACCTGGGGCGGACTGCGCGGCGGCATCTCCGTCGCCCTTGCGCTCAGCCTCCCATCCGTCGCATGGCAGGCCGACATCCTGTTCGTTTGCTACGGCGTGGTGCTCTTCACGATCCTGGTTCAGGGCCTCACGATCGAGCGCGTGATCGGCTACCTCTATCCGGAGCCTCGCAGCTCCGGCGCCCATGACGATCGATGACGTCGGCGGAGGACCGAAAGCGGCGGGTCCGCCGGAGCGGATCGCCGGCGCGAGATGCGACAGGAATTGGAACGAATGACGTCGACGGAGCATCCATGACAGATATCACCGCTTCGCTTCGCGGCATCGTCGGAGCGCGGCATGTCCGCACGGGGGACGACATCCCCGCGCGCAGCCGAGCCGACGCCGCGGAGATTCCTCCCTGCCCGCCGCGGGCGGTCGTCCTGCCGGCCGACACCGGCGAGGTCGCCGAGGTCCTGCGACTCTGCCATGCGCTGGGGCAGCCGGTGGTCGTCCAGGGCGGCATGACCGGCCTGGCCGGCGGCGCGCAGCCGAGACCGGGCGAGATCGCGCTTTCGCTGGAGCGCCTCGACGGGGTGGAGGATGTCGATGTCGTCGGCCGGACGATGCTGGTGCGTGCGGGAACGCCGCTCTCCACGGTGCAGGCGGCGGCCGCTGAGGCCGGCCTGTTCTACGGCGTCGATCTGGGCGCTCGCGGCAGCTGCACCATCGGCGGCAACGTCGCCACCAATGCCGGCGGGATTCAGGTCCTGCGTTACGGCATGACCCGCCGCAACGTGCTCGGCCTCGAAGCCGTCCTCGCCGACGGCACGGTCGTCACCGGCCTCAACACCCTGCCCAAGAACAATACCGGCTATGACTGGACGCAGCTGATGATCGGCAGCGAGGGCACGCTCGGCGTGGTCACGCGGGTCTCGCTCGCGCTGCAGCTCCAGCCGGCGCCGCCGCAGGCTGCCCTGTGCGCATGCGCGAGCGTCGATCACGCCTATGCCGTGCTGGATGCGATCGACCGCCGCTTTCCCGGGCGGCTGATGGCCTTCGAGGCGATGTGGCGCGAATATATGGATGTCACCCTGCGCATGGCGACGCAGCGCAGGCCGTTCGCGGAAACACCCGAGATCACGGTGCTGGTCGAAGTGGCCCTCGGCGAGGGCGACGCCGCGCAGGCGGCCTTTTCCGACGCCCTGGGCGAGCTTGCCGAGGCGGGATCGATCGGCGACGCGCTGATCGCCCAGTCCCTGCGGGACCGGCAGGATTTCTGGGCCTATCGCGAGGCGAATTACGAATTCCATCGCTTCATGCCGAAGGCCACGCATTTCGACATCAGTGTCGCGCCCGGGCGCATGGCGGCAGCGATCGACATGCTGCGGTCGAGGCTGGAGGCCGCTCGCCCCGGCACCATCCTCGTCGCCTTCGGCCACCTCGCCGACTGCAACCTGCATCTGGCGGTCTATCCGCCCGACGAGCATCAGGAGGCTGAAATCGCCGGGATCGTCTACGGCATCGTCGGCGACCTCCGCGGCAGCATCTCGGCCGAGCACGGCATCGGCGTCCTCAAGCGGCGTTATCTGGGGCTCAGCCGGTCGCCCGCCGAACTCGACCTGATGCGCCTCCTCAAGCGCGCGCTCGACCCCGCCGACATCCTCAACCGCGAACGCGTCCTGCCCCCGTGACGGGCGGCCGAGGCGGGCGGTTCCGACAGGCCCCGGCGCATGATGGCGCTGCGGGGCGGATTCGGACGATTGCGGCGCGGATGCCTTTCGCGCCCGCGCGGGCCCATGCCTGCCGGCCTGCCCGAAAGGCGCCTTGTTTCCAACACGGTTCCCGGATAGAAGTAAAATATCGATCTTGCTGGTTGAACTTTGTCTCAGTGCCGCGGCGCCTTGGCGATCTTTCCTCTCAAAATCGACTGAATGTCTGCTGTGCCGAGTATGGCCGACACATTTCTATCAGCGGTTGAAGGGAATCGTCATGAATACGGGAACCGTAAAGTTCTTCAATTCCACCAGGGGTTTTGGCTTCATTCAGCCGGACAGCGGTGCGTCGGATGTCTTCGTGCATATCTCCGCCGTCGAAAGGGCTGGCATGAGCACGATCGTCGAGGGGCAGAAGCTGAGCTTTGACATCGTCAAGGATAATCGTTCCGGCAAGACCACCGCGGAGAATCTCCAGGCGGCCTGAGTTCTCGTCTTTTCTTCGACCCGTGACACCGGATGGACCGGCACAGATTGTAGGATCGGCAGAGGGCCGGGCTGTGGCCCGGCTTTTTCTTTGAGTGTTCGCAAGGAGATCGATGCAACATGACCGGCGGTATCGTTACGGAAAATCCGGTTCGTACCACACGCACCAAGTCGGAAGCCAAGGCGCAGATCACCGACAGCGCCGCCCGCGAGATCGTCAAGGCGGAGGTTGACCGCCGGGAGCTCAAGACGCGCCAGCTCAGGGAGGCCCGCCTGCTGCTGGAAGCCCAGCAGGTCGAGGAGGCTCCGCCGAAACGCCGTGTGAAGAGCACCGCGCGCATGGCCGGCAGCCGCGCCGGCCGCTGATTCATCGCGTGATCGCGGCGACGGCCCGGGCGAGATCCTGCTGCGAGAAGGGTTTTGCCAGCCGTCCCGCAAAACCGGTGCTTCCCTCCGGAAGGTCGGCATAGCCCGTCACGATGATCACCGGCAGGCCGGGGCGGCGCTGCCCGATCACGGCGCTCATCTGCACACCCGTCATCTTCGGCATGCCCTGATCGGAGATGACGAGGTCGATGCTCGGATCCGTGTCGATGATGGCCAGCGCCTCTTCAGCCGAGATCGCGTCGCGCACCTTGTGGCCCATGTCTTCCAGCATGGCGACGGTGTTCATCAGCACGAGGCTGTCGTCGTCGACTGCAAGGATGACCAGCTGGTTTTGGGCGGACGCGGTCTGGGTCTCGTCCGACCGGGCGCCGTCCGCGCCTTGCGCGGGGCCGTCCTCGGCGACGGGCAGCCAGAGCCTCACCGTCGTTCCCTCGCCGAGCCGGCTTTCGATCTGCAGCTTGCCGCCGGACTGCGCGACGAGGCCGTCCGCCATCGACAGGCCGAGGCCGGTGCCCTTGCCGATGTCCTTCGTCGTGAAGAACGGCTCGGTGACCCTGGCGAGCGTGGCTTCATCCATGCCGTGGCCCGTATCGCCGACTTGCAGGCAGCAATAGACGCCAGGGTGCAGTCCTGTCGGATGATCGACGCCGATGCTCTCCTGATGCGCCGAGATGGTGATGGTACCGCCTTTCGGCATGGCGTCGCGGGCATTGAGGGCGAGGTTGAGGATCGCCGTCTCGAGCTGGGAGAGGTCGCTCAGGACGGGAGGCAGGCGAGGGGGGAACCTCGAGACCAGCGACACCGCCGGGCCGATGGATTGCTCGATCAGGTCACGCATGCCGCTGACGAGCGCCGCGATGTCGACCGGCTCCTGCTTGAGTTCCTGGCGTCTGGCGAAGGCGAGCATCCGCTGGGTCAGGAGCGCGCCCCGCTTGGCGGCGAGGATCGCATTGTCGGCCAGGGCCAGCATGCGCCGGTCGTCGGGAAGGCGTTTGCGCAGCAGTTCCAGGCTGCCGAGGATCGCCATCAGCAGGTTGTTGAAGTCATGCGCCGCGCCGCCGGTGAACTGGCCGATCGCCTCCATCTTCTGCGACTGGCGGAGCCGCGCCTCGGCGTTCCGCCGCTCGGTGATGTCTTTCGTCACCTTGGCGAAGCCGATGATCTCCCCGCGGTCGTAGATGGCGTCGATGACGACGCTCGCCCAGAAGCGGCTGCCGTCCTTGCGGACGCGCCAGCCCTCGGCTTCGAAGCGCCCCTCGCGCGTGGCCGTATTCAGTCCGCGCTGGGGCAGATGCGACTTGCGGTCCTTCTCGGTATAGAAGCGGGAGAAATCCTGGCCGATGATCTCCTGCGCCGAATAGCCCTTGATGCGTTCGGCGCCGGCGTTCCAGCTGATGACCCGCCCCGTCGGGTCCAGCATGTAGATGGCGTAGTCGGTGACGCTCCTGACCAGGAGTTCGAAGCGCCGTTCGCTGTCGCTCAGCCGGCCCAGAACGGCCGCCAGTTCGTCCGACCTCTGGCGGACCCTTCGCTCGAGCAGGTCGTTCGCTCTCTGGAGGTCGCGCTCGGCCATCGTGCGGGCCGTCACGTCGCGTGTGATGGCCAATTGCCCCACGGTTCCGTCATCGAGAGCAATCGGCGCCGCGTGGGTCTCCATATGTCGGCGCGTGCCCTTGAAGCCGATGATGTCGAACGTCCAGGCGAGATTCTCCCCCTTGCAGACGCGCTCGTGGTTTTCGCGCCACACGGCCCGATGCTCCGGTGCGATCAGCGCCATGAGGTCCGTGTCGCACGCCGTCTGCCAGTCGGGAGCCTCGATCATATCGAGGCCGGCCGCATTCATCCTCAGCAGGCGGCCGTCGCACCCCACGACCTTGATGCATTCGGGCGTGGTGTCGATCAAGGTGTTCAGGAATTCTCGATCGTCGCGCGGCTGCCGGTGCGCCTCGGCCTCGAAGGGCTCGTCTCCAGCGCCGGGACGCCCGCTTTGGACCATTGGGATCTCCTCGCCTGCTCGGGGTTACTCCTATAACGGCAACCGGGAACGAGAGGTCCCGCCTCTGCGGCCGGACGCACGAAAGTCGTTTCCTGCGCAGGTGGGAAATTCAGCTGCTCCATTTTCCTTACGACATCAAGTCTTCTCCGGCCGGCATCCCGGCCCTGCCGCAGGGCGCCGCGCCTGGGGCGCAGGCTTGTCAATGCCTGGATTGAAAGGCGCCGTGCCGGCCCGCAAGGTGGCGGAGGGCGACGAGGGCGGCGGCGAAGCCCGAGGCCGCGCCGATGCCCAGCGCCCAGCGAGGGCCGAAATTGTCGGCGACCCAGCCCACGATCGGCGCGCCGATGGGCGTTCCCCCGAGCGCGATGGCGACCCGTATCGCCATCACCCGTCCGCGCATCGCCGGTTCGGTCGAGAGCTGCATCAGGCTGTTCGTCG
The DNA here is from genome assembly GCF_030814655.1 of Labrys monachus. Taxonomy (NCBI): domain Bacteria; kingdom Pseudomonadati; phylum Pseudomonadota; class Alphaproteobacteria; order Hyphomicrobiales; family Xanthobacteraceae; genus Labrys; species Labrys monachus. The sequence goes on along the minus strand of NZ_JAUSVK010000001.1, from coordinate 4,624,787 downwards.
TGTTGGTGAAGGTCATCGCCGCGATGCCGACGACCACGAGAGCGCCGCCGAACAGCCAATAGCCGGGCGCGATCGCGGCGAGCGTGCAGCCCAGCCCGAACACGCCGGCGCCGACCGGCAGCGACACGAAACGCGGCCTGTCCCGGCCGGCGGCCAGCAGGGCCCCGGCGACCGTCCCCACGGCCATGACCGACGAGAGGAGCCCGAAGCCGCCGGCATCGGCATGAAAGACCCCGACCGCCATGGTCGAGATGAAGATCGGGAAATTCAGCCCGAACGTGCCGATCAGGAAGAGCATGATCAGGATCGTCCGCAGATCGGGACGATTCCAGACATAGCGGAACCCCGCGAGGAGACTTCCCTTGGCGCGGGAGGCCCTGGCGCTCGAATGAAGCGCATGCGTGCGCAGCAGGAAGAGAGAGCCGAGCACGGCGACGAAGGAGGCCCCGTTGATCACGAAGGCCCAGCCGGTGCCGATCGAGGCGATGACCAGGCCGGCGACAGCCGGGCCGACCATGCGCCCCGCGTTGAACGAGGTGGAATTGAGCGCGACGGCGTTCGGCAGATCTTCGTCGCCCACCAGCTCCGCGACGAAGGTCTGGCGCACCGGCGCGTCGAAGGCCGCCGCGCATCCGAACAGGAAGGCGAACACATAGACATGCCAGAGCTGGACGAGGCCGGTGACGGTGAGGACGCCCAATGCCAAAGCGAGCCCGCCCATCGTCGCCTGGGTGAGCATGAGGAGCTTGCGCTGGTTGAAGTGGTCGGCCGCAAAGCCGGTCCAGGGCAGGAGGAGAAGCTGGGGCCCGAACTGCAGCGCCATCACCACGCCGACGGCCGAGGCATTGTGCTGCGTGAGCTCGGTGAGAACGAGCCAGTCCTGAGCCGTGCGCTGCACCCAGGTTCCGACATTCGACACGAAGGCGCCGGCCGCCCAGAGGCGGTAATTGGCGTTTCCCAGCGAACGGAAGACGGCTGCAGCCGAAGCGCTCATCGCGCCTCCGGCGAATTGCCGCCGTGGAAGCGGCCGAAGAGGCGCGCCGACAGGAGGCCTATGAGGAGAACGCCGAGCCCGAGGGCGACGACATCCGGTGTCATTCGCAGGTCGAAATCGCCGTATCGGCAGAGAGCGTAGGCGATGACGAAGTTGAGAAAGCCCCAGAGCATGTTGACGGTGGACGAGGACAGGCCTTCGCCGGGCGGACTGGCGAACGGGCTCTGGAAGGGACGCCCGCTCACGCCCGCGACGAAATGGGGAACGGCATTGCAGAGAAAAGCGCCGCCGAAGAAGCAGGAGAGGAGATGAAGCCAGTTCATTCTCAAGCGCTCCTCTGCCCGAGCAGGCCGATGATCTCCTGCACCGTGCCCGTTTCGCCCAGCCGCGGGAAAACCTGGGCGATGCTGTACTCATGCGCCTCAGCCCGTGTGTCGGTCATGGCGTCGATGGCGAGGGTGACGTTGAACCCCTGCTCATAGGCCTGGCGCGCCGTCGCTTCGACGCCTGTCCCCGTGGCCACGCCGACGACCACGATTTGGGTGACGCCCCGCGCCTTCAATCGGGCTTCGAGATCCGTGCTGGCGAAGGCCCCCCATGTCCGCTTGGTCACGACGATGTCGCCGGGCTGGCGGTTGAGTTCGGGGATGAGGTCGGTAAATCCGGCGGGGAACGGTTCGCTGTGGCGCGGCCGCTCCGTCCGGCCCGGTGCCCCGCCCGCCACGTTGACGAGCACGACGGGAAGCCCGCGGGTGCGGAACGCATCGACCAGCTGGCGGGCACGGTTCACGACCTCGGCGATGGGATGCACGGTGGGATAGGCGACGATGCCCTTCTGGAGGTCGACGACGACGAGCGCCGTGTTCGGGTCGAGCGTGGTTACGGTCATGGTGTGTCCTTCTGAGTGGCGTGCGGGAAACGGCGGCTCGGATCAGGTGTCGACGAGCCGCTTGACGAGTTCGAGAGCGGCCGCCAGTTGCGCCTGCTCGGCGGCGTCGAGTTCTCGGCGGATGGCCCGGAACAGCCAATCCGCTCGCGCCGCGCGGCCAGCCTCGATCCGCTGGCGGAAGGCGGGGGTGAGAGACCAGATCGTCTTCCGTCCGTCCGACGGGTCGGGCTCGCCGCTGACCAGGCCGGCCGCCTCCAGCGCCGCAACCGTCGCGCCCATGGATTGCGGCCGTACCCCTTCGGCCTCGGCGAGCGCCGTCACGGTCGCCGGGCTCTGCTCCAGGCGGGCGAGCACCGACATTCGCGACGGGGGCAGATCGCCTAGGGAGGCCTGCTCGCGCAGCCTTCGTTTCAATTTGCCGATGAGCACGCGCAGATCGCCCGCCAGGGCGAGGGCGCGCGCATCGTCGGAACCGGCTGATTGCTCATTCATGCCGGAGCTGTATCATATAAGAAGGAAAACTGCAAAGTTTCCTTCTTATATTCTTTCGCGACAGCTATGCCTCATGCCTTGGCCATCTCGGTGCGGTATCGGGGCAGGAGCGCCTCGATCAGCCTGCCTTTCTCGGCCCGTTCCTGCGGGGTCGGCGCAGGCGGCGCCGAATTGCGGCTTTCGACGGGATCCCCGACCGCCATGAAGAATTCGTCCTGGCCAGCCGGCGTGCACATGCACAGCATGCGGGCCACGGACCCCGACACGTTCCGGAAGGCATGCGGGGCGTTGGCGGGAACATTGACGGTCGATCCCGCGCGCACGGTCAGCGATCTGCCGCGAAAGGTGAATTCGAGCTCGCCTTCGAGCAGCGTGAACATCTCTTCGAAGTCATGGCGATGCGCCGGGGGCCCGCCGCCGTCGGGCACGAGCATGTCGACCAGGCAATAGCGGCCGTCCGTCTGGGCGCCCGACACCAGGATCGTGTAGAGGCCGCCCGCGACCGCCACATGATGCGCATCGGGGGCGTCGGGATCGGCGACGGTCAAGGTGCGGCTGGGGTCGTCGGCCGGGATCGGGAGCGCAGGCGAAGAAGCGTCATGGGGGGAGCGGATCATTTCGGATCTCCTTGAGGGTCTTCACACGGAATTGCCGGCGCCCTTCACCAGGTGATGAGCGGTGTCTGGCGGAGCCATGTGTCGGCGGTCAGTTGCTGCACGACGAAATCGGCGACGTCGGCGCGCGCGATCTTGCCGCCATGCACGCCGGACAGGTCGGTCAGCGCACGGACGCGGCCGCGGGCCGGTTCGTCGTTGAGCACCGTCGGCCGGACGATGATCCAATCGAGCGCGCTGGCGCGGATCGCGTCCTCCTGGCGGTCCTTGTCTTGGTAGACCTTGCGCAGCAGCAAGGGGAGAATCAGCCGGTCATAGAGGAAGCCGCCATGGCCGCGGCTGTCGCCGGCGCCCATGCCGGTGATGCACACCAGCCGGCGGACCCCCTGCCGTTCCATCACGCCGACGAGCGCGCGCGTCGCCGTCGAGAGCGTGGTGACCTCGCGGAAGGGACTCATGGCGGTGCCCAGCGAACTGACGACCGCGTCGCAGCCAGCCATTGCACGGGTCAATGCCGCTTCGTCCAGGGCGTCGCCTTCGACGAGTTCGGCGCCCGCAAGGCCGGCGGCCCGGGCCTTCGAACGGACGAGGGCCACAACCTCATGCCCCTTTGCCAGGGCGTCGCGGACGATCAGGCGGCCGGTGCCGCCAGTGGCGCCCAATACCAGAATTTTCATGTCAGCCTCCACAGAATGAAGGGCATCGCCCCTCGCTGAGGGTGAATATAACTGTTCCATAAATGCGTGGAAGGTGCCAAAATGAAGACATTACGTCTCATTATTGGAACATCTGATGGACCTTCGCGCTCTCGCGGATTTCAATCTCGTGGCGACGCATGGCGGGCTCGGGCGGGCCAGCCGTGCCAGCGGGCAATCCAAGGCGACGCTCTCGCGGCATATCGCCGAATTGGAGGACAGCCTCGGCGTGCGTCTCCTGGAGCGTGGATCGCGCTCCTCGCCGCTGACCGAGGAAGGCGCGGCCCTGCATGCCCGTACCGAAGGCCTTCTGCGGGAGATCGCGGAAGCGGGCGAGACGGTCGGCGCCGGCATCGGCCGGCCGCGGGGCCGGCTGCGCGTCAGCGCGCCGATGCTGCTGTCCCACATCGCCCTCGGCCGTATCGCCGCGGAATTCTCCGCCGCCTACCCCGAGGTTCGACTCGAGATCACCGCGGAGGACCGCTTCGTCGATCCGATCGAGGAGGGCTATGATGTGGTCATCCGCATCAATCCGGCGCCCGACGACCGCCTGATCGGCCGCTGCTTCCTGAGGGACGAGATGATGGTGGTGGCGCCGCCCTCCATGGCTCGTCCGTCCTGCCTGCCGGGCAGGGCTCCGACGGTGCCGGCCGTCGTGCTGAGCACCACGGCTCCGGGTGCGACGTGGCGGATGAGGAGGGAGTCCGGATCGGAGGACCTGATGCCCGATCCGATCCTGCGGCTCTCCTCGCTCCTCATGGTGCGCGACGCGGTGCTGGCCAGGGCCGGGGCTGCCCTGCTGCCCCGATCCATGGTGGCGCGCGATCTGGCGGCTGCACGCCTTTCCTGCTGGGGCGTGGTGGACGACCGGCCGGTGGCTGCCTGGGCGCTCCATGTCTCGCGCAGGCTGGTGAGCAGCAGGGTCACCGCCTTCATCGAGGCGCTCGTCGCGGCCTTTCCCGATCAGAGGCTTTGAAGGTCGCCGCCGGCCTTCCGACCAGCGGAGCCTTCGACGCCCCCAGGGCAGGCCGGCGGCGCAAGGACGAAGCAGGGATCGCTCCGCTTCGCAGCCAGCCGTTGAGCCAGATCAAGAACAGCAATTGCCGCCTGTGCTTCGGTGAGGCATCAACTTACAGGCAGGTGAGACCATGTCGGGACCCGATCACTACGGAACGGTTGCTGTCATCCTTCACTGGGCGATCGCCCTGCTGATCGTGATCGCCTTCGGGCTCGGCTTGACGATCGACGCCTTCCCCGAGAGCTGGACCGGGGCCGTGGTGAACGTTCACGTTCTCGTCGGCCTGTCGGTGCTCGTCCTCAGCATCGTGCGGCTCGCATGGCGTCTCACGCACAGGCCTCCGCCGCTTCCGGATACGGTCGGAGCGCTCAGCCGGGGCGCCGCGGCGGTGATCCATGTCCTGCTCTACGTCTTGATGATCCTGATACCGGCGATCGGCATTCCGACGCTGCTCTTTCGGGGGCGCGGCATCGATTTCGGCCTGTTCCAGACCGGCTCGCCCTTCGCACGGACGCCGGAGATCTTTCGCCCGCTGACCGAGGTGCACGAACTCGCATCCTATGCGCTGATCGCCTTGGCGGCCGGCCACGCGCTCGCGGCGCTCTATCATCAATTCGCCGATCGCGACGGCGTGCTGCGGCGCATGCTGCCGCCCGCACACCGCTGAGCGCTTTGGGATTTTTCGCCGAAAGGGTGCGTTCTGCTCCGGGGAGGCAAGCCTTGCCGCTCGTCCATGCGTTGTCCCGGGGCTGGCACGCCGCCAAGCCCTTCCTCCTCCCTTTGCTCGCCGCAGCGCTGCTCGCCGGCGCGGTGGCCCTGTATGCGGGACAGGCCGGTCTTGCCGCATCGATCTGGGTGGCCGGCACCGCCGTGGTTCTCGCCATCCTCGTCGTCGACATCGTCGTCAGCCTGCGCCGGGGCGAGTTCGGCCTCGACCTCATCGCCGCCCTGGCGATGGCCGGTGCCCTGCTCTTCGGCGAGCACCTGGCCGGCATCATCGTCGCGCTGATGTTCACCGGCGGGGAGGCCCTGGAGGGGTTCGCCCAGAGACGGGCGCGGCGCGAGATGACGGCCCTGCTGAGCCGCATGCCGCGCACCGCCGCCCGCTACGCCCAGGGAGGCCTGCAGGAGGTCGCGCTGGCCGAGCTGGTGCCGGGCGACCGGGTGCTCGTACGCCGCGGCGAAGTCGTGCCGGTCGACGGTACGGTCGGGGCGGGCGTCGCCGTGCTCGACGAATCCGCCCTCACCGGCGAGGCCCTCCCGGTGCGGCGCAGGGTCGGCGAGCCCGTGATGAGCGGCGTCACCAATGCCGGCGACGCCTTCGATCTCAGGGCGGAGAGCGCCGCCGCCGACAGCACCTATGCCGGCATCATCCGGCTGGTCGAGGCGGCGCAGGAGGCGAAGGCGCCGATGGCGCGGCTGGCGGACCGTTTCGCGCTGCTGTTCCTGGCGCTGACGCTGGCGATCGCCGGCGGGGCATGGGCATGGAGCGGGGAGGCGGTCAGGGCCCTTGCGGTCATCGTCGTCGCCACGCCGTGCCCGCTGATCCTCGCCGTGCCGGTCGCGATCATCTCCGGCATATCGCGCTGCGCCAAGCGCGGGGTGATCGTCAAGGGAGGCGGGGCGCTGGAACGGCTCGCCGGGGTCAGGACGGTTCTCCTCGACAAGACCGGCACGGTCACGGACGGCCGCGCGCGCCTGATCGATATGAGGGTACGCGACGATCTCGATCCGACCGAGTTCCTGAGGCTCGCGGCCTCCCTGGACCAGGGTTCGCCCCATGTGGTGGCGCGGGCCCTCGTCGCCGCCGCGCGCGAGCGCGGCCTCGCGCTCGACACGCCGACCGATGTCCGCGAGGTGGCGGGATCGGGCGTCGCGGGGCGGGTGGGCGAGCGGGAGGTGCTCGTCGGCGGCTGGGATTTCGTCAGCGCGCAGGCTGCCTCTTCGCCGTTCTCCCGGGAGATCGGGGCCTGGATCCGGCGCGAGGGAACCGTGGCCGTCGTGGTCGCGGTAGACGGAACGATCGCCGGAGCCCTCCTGCTGGCGGACCAGGTCCGGCCCGAGGCCGGCACGGTGCTGCGCCACCTGCGCGATGCCGGCGTCCGGCGCATCGTGCTCGTGACCGGCGACCGGGCCGACCTCGCGGCGGGCGTCGCCGCCTTCCTGGGCGTCGACGACGTCCGCAGCGAGATGAAGCCCCAGGACAAGACCATGGCAGTGGAGGCGGAGCGGGCGAACGGCCCGGTCCTCATGGTGGGCGACGGCGTCAACGACGCCCCGGCTCTCGCCGCCGCCGACATCGGGGTCGCCATGGGCGCCCGCGGTGCGGCGGCCTCGTCGGAGGCGGCCGACGTCGTGATCCTGGTGGACCGGCTGGACCGGCTGGTCAGCGCGATGCGGATCGCCCGGCGCTCGCGCGCGATCGCCCTGCAGAGCGTCTATGCCGGCATGGGATTGTCGCTCCTCGGCATGGTCGCCGCCGCCTTCGGCTATCTGACGCCGGTCGAGGGAGCCTTGCTCCAGGAGGCGATCGACGTCGCCGTCATCCTGAACGCGCTGCGGGCGCTGGCCGGTCCGATCCGGATCCTCCGGCGAAGGGAAGCCGGCGAGGAGGACGTGCCGGCGCTCGAGGCCGAACACCGGACCCTCGGCGATGTGATCGACGACATCCGAGCCACCGCCGCACGCCTGCCGCATCTGCCGGGCCCGGATGTCCGGCAGGAGCTTGCGAGGCTGGACGGCGTGCTGCACGAACGGCTGCTGCCCCACGAAGAGCGGGACGAGCGCGTCTATGCGGGCCTGCGCCGGCGGAGCGGCGCGCGGGATGCCCTGGCGGGAATGAGCCGAACCCATATGGAGATCCAGCGCCAGGTCCATAACCTGGCCTCGCTGCGCGAGGCCTTGCCCGATGACGGCCCGGGCGAGGAGCAGCGCTACGAGATCGAGCGCCTGCTGCACGGCCTCGAAGCCATCACGCGCCTGCATTTCGCCCAGGAGGACGAAATCTACCGGTCGCTGGATGCTGACGGAGAATGAGGGCGGAGCGCGGCCCGGCAATCGAGGCCTCCGGCCGGCGACATCTCTCTGCGGTCCGGACGAGCCGATCGGCACCCGGCGCGGTTTCCCGCCCGCGTCAGAACGAGGGAAGCGACAGGAACACGGCGACGCCACCGGCTGCCGCCAGCATCGTCGTGGCGGCAAGGGGCAGCCAATAGGACGGTGGTCCGGAAAAAATCGCCAAAGCGAGACGTCCCAGCGCGTTTGCGGACAGCGCTCCGAGGACGGCCTCGCCGATCGTGTCGAGCGGCACGTTCAGGTCCTGGAGCCTGAGCGCGCTGAGGACGGCCACGTCGACATCGAACGTGCCGGACAAGACGGAGGTGGCGACGAGGCTGGCGCTGCCGAACCGGGCGACGAGGGCGGCACTGGCGGTCGCGACGACTGCGAGCAGCGCGGCGAACAACAGCAGGGTGCCCAGTTCGAACGGATTGCGGGACGTGTCGGATGCTTCCGACCCGTGGGTCCCGCGCATCAGGAGGATCGCACCGCCGGCGGCGAACACCGCCGCCGCCGCGATCGCGGCCGGGCCCATGATGCCGAAGGCAAGCGGCTGCACGATCAGCACGATTGCCGTGACCCTGAGAAGGGAGATCATCGCCGCGAGCGCGGCGGCGCCCGCCAGCGGACGCGCATCGCCTCCGGCCTTGGCGATGCGCGCAAACGCGATCGTCACGGCGGTCGAGGATACGAGCGCGCCCGCCAGCCCGCTGACGAGGAGACCTCTTGTCGGCCCGAGGATGCGAACCGCGATATAGCCGAGGAACGAGATGGCCGCGGTGAGCACGGTGAAGAGCCAGATTTCCCGCGGATTGAGCCCGCCCCAGGGGTCGATCGTGCGGTTCGGCAGCAAGGGCAGCACGATGGCGCTCATGACGACGAGGACGATGGCGGAACGCAGTTCGATCCAGGTGATGCGCCGCAGCAGGCCGTGCAGGAGGTCGCGGCTGGCCAGCACGCCGGCCAGGGCGGCACCGCCGGCGGCGGCCGCACGGTGATCGCCGGTCACCGCCAGGCCGCCGAGCGCGAAGACGCACAGGCCGGCGACGACGCCGGTGACGCTGAAATCGCGGTCATGCGCGGCTTCGTGCGCCTTGAACCAGGCGAGGACTGCGGCAAAGCCGATGAAGCCGGCGGCAAAGACATAGGCCGCGCCGAGCGCCGCCGCGAGAGCGGCGAACAATCCGCCGAGCAGGCCGGAAATACCGTAGGTCCGGATGCCGGCGGTGCGGCTTCCGGCCGGCTCGGCGCGCTCGCGCCATCCGCGCTCGACGCCGACCAGCAGGCCGATGGCGAGCGCCAGGCCGAGACGCAGGATCATCTCATCCATGTCGACCGCCATGACGCCTCGATGGGAAATATCTGCCGCGCGGGCTTCAGACCGACCCATCGGATGTCATCCCGATCGCCGTCCGCCGCACCCTACATCCAAAGCAGGGGCCGCGTCGATGAACCCTGTGGAAAGGGCTTCCGGGCGACCGCGAGCTGCCGGCGATGGCGTCACGCCGCCGACGGGACGATCGTACCGAGCGTCGGCAAGTCCTTTCTCCATCGGCGATGGGCCCATGGCGAACGACGATTCGAAGCTTTTTGCCGTACCCCCTAAGGATAAATTTCGCGACCCGCGAGGGAGGAAGAGGTTCTGCTGAAGTTGCGGAAGCTCTGTCACGCAGGAGCGGCGAAACTTTCTCGATTCTCTTCGTCACGGTTCAGCCGTGCGGGCACTTAACGGGCGCGGCGGGGATCGATCATAAGAATAAGGGGGAGGCGATGATAAGATTTTTCTCAGCGGCCGTGCTGGCGCTGTCCATGACGTTCGGTGCAGCGGCGCAGGACGCCGCACGGCCGGACTTCATCCCGGAGAAGGACTGGGGCACGATCAAGAACCTCATCGATCCCGGCGGCGTGACGTGGGATCCCTATAAGGGGCTGGCCGTGAAGAAGGACGGCTCGCCCTACCGCGTCCTCTATCTGCCGGTGTGGATGGGAGACGACTACCAGGTCGTGGCCCAGAACCTGCTGAAGACCCAGCTGCAGGCGGCCGGCGCGACCTTCACCATGGTCTCGGCCGAGTTCGACGTGCCCACCCAGACGCGCCTGCTCGAGGATGCCATCGCCACCCATGCCTATGACGCCGTCATCATGCATCCGATTGATCCGACGGCGATGGCCTCGACCATCGACCGGGCCGTCGAGGCCGGGATCGACGTCTACAACTGGGTCTTGCCGGCCAACACCGACAAGCTGACCGGCTTTGCCGGCTATGACGCCGACAAGCCGGAGGGCAACGGGCAGATCGGCGCCAAATTCGTCGAACTCGCCAAGGCGAGCGGGGCCACGCCCGACAAACCCTACCGCGTCCTCGAGATCTGGGGCATGCGCTCCCTGCCGATCTGCCAGGCGCGCCACCATGGCGTCGGTCTGGGCCTGGCGGGAAGTCCCCTCGTCAAGGTGGTCGAATCCGTCGACACCGCGGGCCAGCCCGAGGTGATGACCAAGGCGATCCAGGATGCCTTCGCCCGCTACCCCGACATCAAGGCGATCTATCCGCAGTTCGGCGACGCCGGCGCCATCATCGAAGGTTTGAGGGCGGTCGACAGGCTGGCGCCCGCCGGCGATCCCAATCATGTCGTGGTCGTCCTCCAGGACATCGACAAGGCGATGCTCGCGCCGCTGCGCGACGGAACGTTCGACTACACCGTCTCCAACAATCCGTGGCACCAGATCGACGTCGTCGTGAAGCAGTTCCTTTGGCACACCGTCCTGAAGCAGCCGCTCGCCGATGGCGACGCCATCTCCGGCAAGGTGAAGCTGCCGCGGCGCGTCCTCCTGCCGATGCCGATGCTGACCGGCAAGACCATCGACACCGATGCGGCCCATATGTGGGGCGGGACCGTCGCCTTCACCGACATGCCGCTCGGCAAGTGGAACGAATGGCCGGTCCTCGACACCCGGGAAATGGGCCTGCCGACACCCGGGCTGGACGACCGCAAGCGCCTTCTCGGCTATTGACGGGGCCGGCCCGCGGCGCGCGAAACCTCTGAAAAGCGTCCGGTCGTCCGAACCGCCCCGAGAGGTGAAGGAGGCGGGTCGGGAGACCCGCCCACCGGCGTGCCGGCCGACCTGCTGCGCGTCCTCCCGAAACGCAATCGAGGCCCCGACGTGAACGACATCGTGCTGAGCGTGAAAGGCATCAACAAGTCCTTCGGGAGCGTCAGGATCCTGAAGGACGTCGCCCTCGACCTGCGCGCCGGCGAGGTCCATGCGCTGCTCGGTGAGAACGGCGCCGGCAAGAGCTCGCTGATGAAGATCCTGATGGGCGTCTATCGGCCCGACAGCGGCGAATACCATGTCCGCGGCGAGCCTGTCCGTTTTGCCAGCCCCTTCGACGCCCAGCGGAACGGCGTCTCGATGGTCTACCAGGAGTTCGGCCTCGTCCGTTTCCTGAGCGTGACCGAGAACATCCTGCTCGGGCGGCTCCCGACGCGCCGGGGCAAGGTCGACTGGCCGAAGGCACGCAGCGAGGCGAAGCGGCTGCTCGACCAGCTCGGCAGCGCCGTTTCGCCCGACGCGGTCGTCGGGACCCTCAAGATCGCCGATCAGCAGGAGGTCGAGATCGCCCGCGCCCTGTCCTATGATCCGGCCGTGTTCATCATGGACGAGCCGTCATCCGCGCTGTCGCGGGTCGAGATCGATAGCCTCTACGATCTCGTCCGGCGCCTGCAGCGGCGCGGGGTCGCCATCGTCTACATCTCGCACAAGCTGGACGAGATCTTCTCCCTGGCGGATCGCGTGACGATCCTGCGCGACGGGGCCGTCGCCACCTGCTGCCGCATCGGCGAGATCGACATGCCGCAGCTCATCGAGTCCATGACCGGCAAGCCGATGGGCGGCGAGGCGGTGTCGAGGCAGGTCTATCGGGACGGCGGCGAGCACCTGCTCGAGATCACGGGCCTGAGCGCCGACGGGCTGTTCGAGCAGGTCGATTTGAGGGTCGACAAGGGCTGCATCGTCGGCATCGCAGGCGTGGTCGGGGCCGGCAAGAGCGAACTCGCCCGTGCGATCGTCGGCGCGCTGCCCGAGGGCACCCGGATCAGGGGCCGGCTGCGCATCGAGGGGATCGACGTCGACGTCCGCGCCATGACGCCCAGCAAGGCCCGGCGCCTCGGCATCGGCTTCGTGAGCGAGGATCGCCAGGCCGAGGGCATCGTGCAGGACCAGTCCGTCGCCTTCAACGTCGTCCTGCCCGCGCTGGGCCGCGTCGCCAGGGCCGGCACGCTGGTGAAGCGCCGTGTCCGCGACCTGGTGGCCGGCATCATCGACGAGGTCCGGCTGCGGCCCAGGGAGCCGGCGAAGCTCATCGACTTCCTCAGCGGCGGCAATCAGCAGAAGGTCGTCATCGGCAAATGGCTGGCCGCCGGCTCGCGGCTCCTGATCCTCGACGAACCGACGCGCGGCATCGATGTCGGCGCCCGGCAGGAGATCTATGACGTCATCCGCAGCCAGGCCAGGGAGCGTGGCATCGGGGTGCTGTTGCTGTCGTCGGACATGCGCGAAATCCTGGTCGCGTCGGACCGCATCCTAATTATGTCGCAGGGCCGGATCCGGCGTGAGGTCGCCTCCGATTCGGTGAGCGAGCGCGACCTGCTCGAACTGGCGGTGGCCAAAGGCAACAGGGCCCGCGACGGCGCGGCTGAGAAGGTTGCGGCGGGAGGCTGGAAATGAGCGGCATGGTGCGGAATGACGACTTCCTGCGCGCAGTCATCCTCGTCTTGCTGGTGACGGTCTTCGGTCTCCTGACCAATGGCACCACCTATAGCGCGCTCGGCCTGTCTAACATCCTCCTGCAGAGCTCCATCATCGGCATTGCCGCGATCGGGCAGGCCTTCGTGGTGCTGACCGGCGCGATCGACGTCTCGCTCTACGGCATCGGCGTGTTTGCGAGCGTGCTCGCCGCCTCGACGATGACGAGCCGGTTCGACCTGAACATCGTCGGCGGCGATCCCTGGCCGGTGGCGGCGGGCGTCGCCATCATCCTTCTCGTCGGCATGGCGATGGGGGCGGCCAACGGCCTGCTTGTATCGCGGCTGCGTGTGCCGGCGCTGATCGCCACACTGGGGACGTGGCAGATCGGCTTCGGCCTCGCCCAGGTCGTGGGCGGCGGCTACACCATCACCAACCTGCCGCCGGCGCTCGGCATCGTCGGGCAGGGGAAGATCGCCGGCATACCCTTCCCGGTGATCGAGATGTTTCTTCTGTTCGCGATCGCCCATTTCGTGCTGCGGCACACGTCCTTCGGGCGCTCCGTCTACGCCATCGGCGGCAATGCATCGAGCGCGTATTTGTCCGGCATCAAGGTCCGGCGCGTCCAGTTCCTGGTCTTCGTCATTTCGGGCCTCATGGTCGGCCTAGCCGCGCTGTCGATCGAATCCCGGATGATGTCGGTTTCCATCCGCACCCTGAGCGGGCTGCAACTGGACAGCATCGCCGCCGTGGCGGTCGGCGGCGTCAGCATCTATGGCGGGCGCGGCACCATCCTCGGCGTCCTGCTGGGCACCCTGATCCTGGCCGTCATCGACAGCGGACTCGGAGCGATGGGGGCGAGCACCGACGTCCAGAACACGGTCAAGGGCGTCATCATCATCCTGGCCGTCTCGATGGAGTTCTTCCGCAGCCGCGGACAGCTCGATCAGGCGACGCCCTGACCCTATTCGGAGGAACGATCGTGTCGGTCGACGGCCAACAGAATGCGGCGGCACTCTCCCGTGACAGGCGCGCGAGGCTCGACTTGCTGACGAGCGGCAATGTCATCCGCCTTGCGATCCTCGTCCTGCTCGTCGCGGTCTTCGCCGTGATCACGCGCGGGGCCACGATCGGCCTGGAGAACCTTTCCAACGTGCTGATCCAGTCTTCCATCAGGGGCATCGCGGCATGCGGACAGGCGATGGTGGTGCTGACGGCGGGCCTCGACCTCTCGGTGAGCGGGGTGATGGCGGCCGCCTTGATGACTGGCGGCAGCCTCATCACGATGAATCCGCAATACAGCCTGTTCGGCACGCCGATATCGCCGGTCCTGGGCATCGCCGCGATGATCGCGGTCGGCGTGGCGTTCGGCACCGCCAGCGGCACACTCGTCGCCCGGCTGCGGCTGCCCGCCCTGATCGTCACCCTCGGCGCCTGGCAGATCGGCAACGGGCTTGCCTATCAGGTCACGGGCAGCGGCTTCGTCGATAAGCTGCCGGCGAGCATCGCCTTTATCGGCCAGGGAAGCCTGCTGCACGTCCCCAACCCGGTGATCCTGTTCTTCATCGTCGTGGCCCTCAGCCATTTCCTGCTGCATCGCACGGCCTTCGGCGCGGAGATCTACGCCGTGGGCGGCAATGCGCGCACCGCCTTCATCAGCGGTGTGCGGGTCGTGCGGGTCCGCATCGCCGTCTTCGCCGCCGCGGGCTTCTTCTACGCGATCGGCGCCGTCATCAGCATGTCGCGCTACATGAGCGCGACGCTGGCCCAGTCGACGGGGCTGGAACTGTCGACGATCGCCGCCGTCGCCATCGGCGGCGTCAGCCTGTCGGGCGGCAAGGGAAGCATCCTCGGCGTGTTTCTCGGCGTGCTGATCATCGGCGTGATCGACAACGGATTGAGCGTGACCGGGGTCGGGCCCGCCTATCAGGCGATCCTCAAGGGCGCCATCATCATCGTCGCCGTGATGTCTGATGGGCTCCTTCGGCGCTGACGGCCTGGCCCACCCAAATCCGGCAGCGCCGTACGGCAATATTCAACGAGACCTCGGAGAGTGAACGTGATGCTCGGCTTTGAGATGTGCAAGAAATTGCTGCGCCTTTGCGCGGCGTGCGTCATTGCGGCTGCGATCGCGGCCCTCGGTCTGTCGTCCGTCGGGGCCGCGGCGCCGACTGTGGAGGAGCAGGCCAGGGCGTTGGCGGCCGTCCCGAAGGACGCCGTTCAGTATTACGACGGTTATTGGTATTCCGCCGACATCGTCAGCGACCCGCTCGCCAACTGGAAGCCGCACGCGCCGCCCTGGCAGATCTGCCACAATGATTCCTATCTGGGCAATTCCTGGCGGGCCAACCTCGTGGCCGAACTGAAGGCTCTCACCAGGCAACTGGCCGATCAGGGCCTCGCCAAGCCGGACCTGATCGTCACCAACTCCAATGGCGACATCAATCTCGAACTGACGCAGCTGAAAGCCCAGATCGCCCAGGGCTGCGATCTGATCATGAGCTATCCCGGTTCCGCCACCGGCCTGTGCTCCGCCATCAAGGACGCCTTCGACAAGGGCATCCTCGTGGTGACCATCGATGCGCCGGTGACCTGCCCCGGCGCCCTCAACGTCGCCAGGAACGCCTATTTCTACGCCAAGGCGCAGGGCGACTGGATCATGAAGGCGCTGAAGGGCAAGGGCAACGTCGTGATGATGAACGGCCAGCCCGGCACCTCGGACACGGCGGCGAACCGGGATGCCTTCCTGGAGGCGGCCAAGGCCTATCCCGGCATCGAGGTCACCGGCGACCTCTACGGCATGTGGACGGGCTCGGTCGCCAAGTCGGAGATGCTGAAATTCCTCGCCACCCATCCGCAGAAGGTCGATGCCGCCTGGTCGACGGGCAATATGGGCGTCGGCATCGGGCAGGCCTTCCAGCAGTCGGGCCGTCCCGTTCCGATCGTCACGGACGTGACCAACAATTGCAGCTTCCTCGCTTTCTGGAAGAAGCAGAAGCTCGATACCATCACCCTGGTGCAGGATGGCGGCCCGACCGCCTATGAGGCCTTCGTTCCGGCGCTCCACGCGATGGTCGGGCGCAAGCCCAAGGTCAACACCATCTTCTTCCCGCTGCCCAGCATCACCAACGCCAACCTCGACGACTACTACGAGCCGTCGATGACGGTGCAGAGCACCTGTTTCGCCAACGGCAAGGACCTCCATCTCGTCGACGACGCCTATTTCGACCAGTTCTTCACCGGCGACGCGAAGGTGCCCAAGGTCGAGATCGTGCCGACCGAATGAGGTCGGCGGCGCGGCCGCTATGCCGCGCGTCCGCGACCCATCAGGGATGGAGCGGCGAGATCGGCTCCCGATGCCCGCCGGGCCTCGGCGGTGCCACCGTGGCGCCGCGTACGAGCGCGACCGGCAGCGGGACCGGCGGCGGTTCCGCGTCGAGGCCGAGCGCGATCCGCGCTGCGAGGGCACCCATCTCCTCCAGGGGCAGCCGCACGGTGCTGAGGCGCGGGACCATGTCCGCCGCGAGCGGGACGTCGTCGATGCCGATGACCGACATGTCCCGAGGCACGGCGACGCCCGCCTCGCGCAGCGCCGCCATGGCGCCGACGGCCATGAGGTCGTTTGCCGCGAACACGGCGGTGAAGCCGGCCTCCAGCGGCCGGAGGCGCCGGACGCAGTCATAGCCGGACCTGCGGCTGAAATCGCCTTCCTCGACGGCATAGTCGGACGGGGCGAGGCCGAGCTGCTCGGCCTCGCTGCGAAATCCGAGCAGGCGATCCCGCGACGTGGTCGAGCCGGCGGGGCCGCCCACGAACAGGATGCGCCGATGCCCCTCCCGCACGAGGCAGCGTGTCGCCTGCCGGCCGGCGTCGAAATTGTCGACCTCGACGGCGAGGACGCCGCTGGCGCCCGGCGGCGTCGGCCGTCCGCAGAGGACGAGCTTGCGGTCGTCGCGGGCGAAGGCGGCGGACTGCCGGACGATGGAGGACTGGATCCTCTCGTCGTCGCTGCCGCCGCCGAGCACGATGACCGCATCGACCCGCTGGCTGCGGAGGGTCTGGAGATAGGAATCCTCGGTCGCCGCGTCGCCCTGCGTGCTGCCGATGACGATCAGGCGTCCGTTCTCGTTGCAGATCCTCTGGATCGGGCGGATGATCTCCGAATAGAAGGGATCCGACACGTCGGCCAGCACCACGCCGACGATGCCCGTCCTCGCCTGGACGAGGGCCTGAGCATGGGCGTTCTGGACATAATCGATGTCCGAGACGGCGGCGAGCACCCTGTCGCGGATGGGCTTGGAAACGGGATATCCGCCGTTGAGCACCCGCGATACCGTCGCCGCCGAGACGCCCGCGCGGTCCGCCACATCCGCTATCGTCGATCGGGATCCGGATCGCTTTCCCCGCATGGCTAGGCCTGTGCGCGGATGATCTGGTCGGCGCCGAGATCGCCGAGCTTCGCCGCGCCCATCCAGCTCGCGATCGCCGCCGTCTCGTCGATGAGGGACAGCAGAAGACGGCGCACCGCGCTCTCTCCGCCCGCCGCCAGGGCCAGGATCACCGGCCGCACGACGACCGCGATGTCGGCGCCGAGCAGGCTGGCGATCACGATGTCGCCGCCGTTGCGGATGCCGCCGTCGACGAGGATCGCGGCCTTGTCGCCGCAGCGCGCCCGGACGGTGCCGATACGGTCCACGGCGGCGACCCAGCGCCCGAACTGCCTCGCTCCGATGTTGGAGACCAGCAGCCCGGCGCATCCCGTTTCGAGCGCGGCGGCGCCGTCGTCGGGATGCAGGATGCCCTTGGCGATGACGGCGAGGCCCGCTGCCGCGGCGTGGCGCTGCACGTCGGCGACATCCGTCCAGCTCCAGGCCGGGAAGGGCGGCAGGGCGGCGACGCCGGAGGGATCGCCGATGGTGCTCCAGCCCCGCTCGCCGATGCGTCCGGCGATGTCGACGCCGCCCGGATGGAGGCCGGGGCGCGGATGCACCGGCGCCAGCACGGTCAGCACCACGCCCCGGGCGCCGTGCCGCGCCGCCTCGTCGACGAGGCGGAGGACGCGATCCTTCGGCCCGGCGGCGCGCAGCTGCAGCCAGAGCCGGCCATGCATCGCCGCGATCTCCGCCAGCGGCGTGATGCATTCCTCGGAGACGATGAGCGGCAGGCCGAGCGCATGGCAGACTTTCGCGATCGGGCCGATGCCGTCCGGCGACAGGAGGCGGTCGGCGGCATAGGCGCCCACGGCGAGGGGGGCCGGCAGGTCCTCTCCGAAGAAGGGCGTGGCGAGGTCGATGCCGGCCTGGCCGCGCATCGTCCGCGGGATCAGCCGGTAGGCGGCGAAGGCCGCCTCGTTCGGGTCGCCGGCGCCTTCGGCCAGATCGATCGGCTGTCCCTGCACATAGCGATGGAGTTCTTCGCCGAGGGCGCGTCTCGCCGCCGCGTGGAGATCCGTCTTGATGCTCATCGCTCTGCTCCGGCGCTCTGCCCGATGCTTACGGGGAGCGCGACCTCCGGCTCGCCGCGCCCTTCCTCGGCCGGCATGTGCCGGAGGAAGGAGGCCAGCGCCGGGGTGGCGGGGCGGGCGAGGATGTCCGGCCCGCCTTCCTCGGCGATGCGGCCGCCGTCGAGGAAGACGATGCGGTCGGCGACGCTCGCCGCAAAGCCGATGTCGTGGGTGCTCAGCAACATGGTGATGCCGGTATGGGCGAGGGAGCGGATGGTCTGGTTGACTTCGCCGACGAGCTCGGGGTCGAGCGCCGAGGTGGGCTCGTCGAACAGGAGCAACTGCGGGTCGCCGGCGAGCGCGCGGGCGATGCCGACGCGCTGCTGCTGGCCGCCGGACAATTCATGGGGCAGCCGGTCGGCGAACCCGGCCAGGCCGACCTTGATCAGGGCGACGCGGCCGCGATGGGCGGCCTCGTTGGAGGCCAGGCGCTGAACCCAGCGCGGGATGGACATGGCGTTCTCGAGCGCGGTGAGATGTCCGAAGAGGGCGAAGTTCTGGAACACCATGCCGATCCGGGCAGCGGCGCGGGCCTGGACGAGCTTCCGATAGGGCAAAGGCCGTCCGGTCCCCGCCGACCCGATCGGCTTGCCGGCGACCAGGATGCGGCCGGCGGTCGGCGTGGTCAGCGCGAGGACCGATTTCAGCAGCGTGCTCTTGCCGGAACCGGAACGCCCGAGCAGCGCGACCACCTCGCCCGCTCGGATGCGCAGGTCGACGCCCTTGATGACCTCGACGCCGCGATAGCCGATATGGATGCCTTCGAAGGCCAGCAGCGTCCCGGCCGTCTGCAGGTCTGCGGCCCGAGGGGCGGGGACGTCGAGAGGCGGCGTTTCCGCGGGCAGGCCGGCGCCGGCTTTCGGGAGCGGGCGGACCGCGCCGCGCCTGGCCTTCTCCGCCAGGCTGAAGCGCTGCTCCATATATTGCTGCCCCCAGGCCAGCACCGTCGACATGACGATATACATCGTGCCGGAGGCGACGAGCACCGGCAGGAACTCGAAATTCTGCGAAACGATGGTCTGGCTGCGCAGCGTCAGCTCGTTGACGCCGACCACGGAGGCGAGCGAGGTCGATTTCAGCAGGCCGACGGCTTCGTTGCCGAGGGTCGGGATGATGGCGCGCAGGGCCTGGGGCAGGACGATGACGAAGAGTTCCGTCCCGCGGGAGAAGCCGAAGGCCTCCGCCGCCATGCGCTGGTCGCGGTCGACCGAGCCGATGCCGCCGCGGATGATCTCCGCGCAGAAGGCGGTCTCGTTGATGGTGAGGGCGAGCAGCGCACTCGTGAACGCGCTGAGATAGATGCCGGCCTGCGGCAGCACGTTGAACAGCAGGATGAGCTGGAGGAGCTGGGGCGTTCCGCGGATGATGTAGATATAGGCGCGCACGGGATAGCGCAGCCACCAGCGCTTCGAATCGCTCGCCAGCGCCAGGCCGAGGCCGACGACCAGGCCGCCGAGAAGGGACAGCACCATCAGGGCGACGACGATCAGGCAGCCTTCCAGCAGGAAGGGCAGGGTCAGGTAGTGAAAGAACGCTTCCATGCCTCTTCCTCGTGGATGCCGGCGCTTCGCCTCGTCTTCGCCGTCACTCCTTGTCTTCGGCGGGACGCTCGGACTCCGCGCCCTGGCCCCATTTCGCCAGCAGGACCTTCTCGATGCCCTGCGCCTGGATCGCCTTCATCGCATCGAGCACCGCCCCGCGCATCAGCGTGTTCTCCTTGGCGATCGGGAAGCCGTTGAGGATCGGCAGGTCGATCGAGAAGGCGTTCTCGAGGCCCGAGGCGGATTTGGCCAGGGCGTTGGCGTCGGACAGCGCGGTCAGATAGATGTCGGCCCGGCCGCTCTGCACGGCCTGCACGCTGTTGTCGGTGTTCTGGACGAGCAGCAGGTTGACCTCGGGCTTGCCCGCCGCCTTGCACTTCTCCGACTGCGGTGGAACGAGATTGACGGCTTCATAGGTGCCGGCTGCCGCCGCCACCGTGGCGCCGCACAGGCTGTCGAGCGATGTCATCTTGTGCGCCTCGCCCTTGCGCACCACCGAGCCGTCGATGACCGCGAAGTTCGAGATGAAGGCGACCTGCTTGCGGCGCACGTCGGTGACGTAGAGCGAGGGGCCCATATCGGCCCGCCCGCTGGTGATCGAGGTCAGCAGGACGTTGAAGGATCCGTTCTGGAATTCGTAGGTGAAGCCCAGGCAGGCGCTCATGTAATTGATGAGGTCGGGGTCGAGGCCTTCGATGACGGTCGGGTCGGCGGCGCTGGGCGCCTCGAAGCCGACCGTATAGCCGCCGAGGCCGATGGTGAGCTTCTTGCCGGTGAGGGCAGGATATTTGGTCCGCAGCGCGGCGCATTCCGGCGTCTTGCCGAACGCCTCGACGGTCGGCAGCTCGGCCGCCTTGACCGGCAGCTGCGAGAGCAACAGGCCGGCGGCCAGGCCGAGCGTGAGAGAGGCGAGTAGGCGTCCTATCATCTTGGTTCCCCTTTGTTATCGGATGAATTTGCCGAAGGCCGGCGTTGCGGCGGCGCTCCCGCCGGAGACGATCGCCACCACTTCATGGGTGAAGAGGGCGGCGGAGAACGGCTCGCGTTCGGGATCGCGGATCTCCGGCGCCGTGCCGCCGGCGCTGCGCGGCGCGAGAATCGCCACGCCGTCACGGTGCTCCGCCCCGAAGACCGCCGCGGCGGAGGCGCCCGCCTTGTCGAGCAGGGCCGCCTTGTCGAGCCCTTCCCGTTCGGCGAGCGCGAGAAGCGCGGGCAGGAAATGCTGCTGCAGGCGCAGGCCCGGTCCCGCCGTCGCGCCGGGCGCGACGTGATCGGTGGCGATCACGTCGACGAGCGACAGGACGTCCCTGGCGAAGGGCGCCCTGATCTCATCGCTAAGCGGCGAAGGCCGCACCACGAGGTTCCGGCGGGTATCGGCCGGGAGCGGCAGGAGATACTGCGGCGAGGTGGCGATGCGGGTGCCCTGTCTCGAGCCGCGCATGGCGGCGACGTCGTCGACCGAGGTCGCATGGCGGAAGCAGATCCTGCCGCCGGACTCGGCGAGATCCGCCACCATCCGCGCATCCTGCACGAAGACCATGGCCAGCCATCCGGCGCTCCACACGGCCTCCAGGTTGCGCGCGAAGTCCGGCGCGCGGGCATAGAGCTTGCAGGCCTTCAGCACCGGCAGGTCGGCCGCCTCGCCGGCAAAGCCGGCGAGCCATGCCGGAAATCCGGAATTGTCGCCGTCGGGGGGCGCCGTCGGAAGCAGGCGCACCGAGGGCAGGCGGCTGCACCCGGCCAGCGACAGGAGCGGGCCGCGCTCGCGCGGATCGGTGAAGCGATGCCAGTCCACGCTGCAATTGAGGGTCGACACGCCGCCGCGAAGGGCGGTCTCGACATCGCCGTCCCGCAGGCCGCCGCCGTCCAGCGGCAGGAACGTATCCGCATCGTACAGGGAGGGACATGCGAGCCAGCCGCGGGCGTCGAGCCTCACCGTCTCGCCGGCAAGGCCCGGCAGGTCGACGGCGATATCGCGGTCGACAGGATCGGTCAGCGAGGTCAAACCTTGGAGTAGGACGGGCATCTGCAAGCCAAGAAAGCGTTTTCCTGCCGCGTTTGAGGGCAGAACGGCAAAACTATGGGTTGCGGCACGCCGACAAGTCGACATCAAATTTTGGGCATGGGCGCCTCAAAACATGTCAGGAATCGGCTAGGCTCCTCGTCGTCCCGGCGCCTCGGGGGCGCATGGGCGGCGTGGGCCGCCGGGATATAGAAAGCGCTTTCTACAACGCAGGCCGGCGGCCCGGTGCAGGGCTTCGGCACAGCTCAAAGAATAGGCAGGCATTGGCATGGATCGGCAACTTCGAGTGGCCCTGGGGCCCCAGACCTACCGCGTCGAGCGCCCCTTCGGGGGCCTGAGGCCGGCGCAGGGCAGCGTGACGGATGTTGCGGTCGATGCCGGCGGCAACGTCCACGTCCTCGTGCGCCGCGACGGCCTGGTGGACGGGGACGACAAGGCGGTGTTCGTCTTCGATCCCGCCGGCGAGCCGATCGGCGCCTGGGGCGACGATCTCGTCATGGACGCCCATATGCTGGCCCCCGGCCGGGACGGCATCCTTTTCGTGGTCGACCGCGACGCGCATGAGGTGATCCTCTGTCGGGACGGCCGGCGGGTCGGTGGCATCGGCGGCCGGCATCGGCCCAACGAACCTTTCAACCATCCGACCGACGTGGCGCAGGCCGCCGACGGCACCCTCTATGTCGCGGACGGCTATGCCAACGCCCGCATCCATCGCTTTGCCCCGGACGGCGCGCTGCTGCAGAGATGGGGCAGCCAGGGCGACGGCCCCGGCCAGTTCATGACCCCGCATGCCGTCTGGGTGATGCGCGACGGCCGCGTCGTCGTCGCCGATCGGGAGAACAATCGGCTGCAGGTCTTTTCGGCCGACGGAGCGCTCCTCGATATCTGGCACGGCTTCGAGAAGCCGATGGACATCTGGGGCGACGATGACGACCGCCTCTACGTCACCGACCTCGTGCCCTCGCTGACCCTGCTGTCGCCGGCCGGCGAGCGGCTCGGCCGGTGCCGGCCCGTGCTCAACGTCGCGCATGGCATCTGGGGCGGCCCGGACGGCTCGCTCTATCTGGCCGAGCCCAATCCGAACAGGGTGACCAAGCTCGTGCCGATCGACGCGTCGTCGCCATAGGCGGCTCCGCGCTCCGATCCCCCTCGGGGCGCCGCAGCTGAAGATCCGGGGCCATCCCGTGCGCGCTGCGCCCTGCGAGGGAGCGGTGTAGACACGGGACCGCCGGCGGAAGCAGCCGCTTCCCGGCAACGATCGGGGATCGGCGTTGCCTCACGCAGGTACAGCATCGCCTCGGCCCGGAGCAGCCGAGGATCGGCAGATTTCGCTTTCGGCGCTGCCACGCCTGACCTATGCGTAGGGGACAGGCGACAGACCTCCCCGGAGCCGTGCCATCGACGTGCCCCCGCTACCATCCCCCGCATCGAGCAAGCAGCTCCTTCCCTGGCTGGTCGCTGTCGCCTTCTTCATGGAATCGCTCGACACGACGATCCTGAACACGGCCGTGCCGACCATCTCGCAGGCGCTTGCGGTCGCTCCGCTCAGCATGAAGTCGGTGCTGGCCAGCTACACCCTCAGCCTCGCCGTCTTCATCCCGATCAGCGGCTGGATGGCCGACCGTTTCGGCACGCGGCAGGTGTTCGCCTCGGCGATCGGCCTCTTCACCCTCGGTTCCCTGCTCTGCGGCATCGCGAGCAACATCCATCTCCTGGTCGCCTGCCGCATCCTGCAGGGGTGCGGCGGCGCCATGATGGTCCCGGTCGGACGCCTCACGCTGGTGCGGACCTTCGCCAAGGCCGAACTCATCCGCGCCATGAGCTTCGTCGCGATCCCCGGCCTGGTCGGCCCGATGCTGGGGCCCCTGGTGGGCGGGCTGATCGTCGACTACCTGCATTGGCGCTTCATCTTCTTCGTGAACCTGCCCATCGGCATCGCCGGCCTCGTCCTCGTCTATCTGCACCTGCCCGACTATCGCGAGCCGAACGTCAAGCCGCTCGACGTCGTCGGCCTCATCCTCTTCGGTTCCGGTGTCGCCCTGTTGTCCTATGTGCTGGAGATCTTCGGCGATCATACGCTGGGGCTCGGCGAAATCCTGGGCCTGCTCGCTTTGTCGCTGGCGCTGATCGGGGGCTATGGGCTGCATGCGGCGCGAATGGCCTTCCCGCTGCTGCAACTGGCGCTGTTTCGCATCCGCACCTTCGGCACGGCCGTCAGCGGCAGCTTCTTCACCCGCCTCGGCATCGGCGGCGTGCCGTTTCTCCTGCCGCTGCTCTACCAGGTCGGCCTCGGCTTCTCGCCCGTCCAGTCCGGCCTGCTGATCATGCCGCAGGCGCTCGCGGCCATGAGCACGAAGTTCCTCGTGCCGCGTGTCCTCAGGCGGTTCGGCTACCGCGCCGTGCTGATCTCCAATACCATCGTCCTCGGCCTGTTGCTGATGCTGTTCGCGGCGGTCGGGCCCGCCACGCCGCTCTGGGCCATCGTGCTGCTGGCGTTCTCCTACGGGGCGTTCACCTCGCTGCAATATACGAGCATGAACACCCTGGTCTATGCCGACATCGACGATGAGAAGACCAGCAATGCGAGTTCCATCGCCAGCACGGTGCAGCAGATGTCCATCAGCTTCGGCGTCGCCGCGGCGGGACTGACCACGGCGTTCTTCGTTCCGGACAGCCTTCGCTCCAACCCCGCCGTGATGATCGAGGGCATCCACGACGCCTTTCTCACGCTCGGCGCGCTCACCATCCTCTCCACGATCGTGTTTCATCGCCTGAAGAGCGGGGACGGCAACAAGGTCAGCCAGCAGAAGGATCTCCATCTCGGCTGACCGCCGCCATTCAGGCCAGGCGAGCGGCCGGCGCCGGCCTAGCGCGTCTCGGCCTCCAGCACCACGAGTTCGGCCATGCGGCCGAGGCAGTCCTCCAGCACGTTCTTCTGCCCGTTGAACCGGCCGGTGAGGAAGCACATCACCACGGGCGGGCCGCGCCACGGCGTCGCGATCGCGATATCCGAGGCGATGAAAGGCTCGAAATTGCCGGTCTTGTGGGCGATGCCCGCGCCCCAGACGAAGCGCGGGATGAAGCTGCGCAATTGCTGCCCGGCCAGGATTTCGAGCATCAGGGCGCAGGAGGCCTCCGACGCGCATGTCCGGGCGTGGATGCGCGCGAGGAGTTCGCCGAGGGCCCGCGGCGTCGCCAGTGAAAAGGGCTGGCCGACCTCGAAGTGGTAGCGCGCGCGGGCATCGGCGGTTCCGGCGGCGCCCAGGGCGGGATAGCCGCGGCGCGCGAATTCGCCCGGCGGCATCCGGGCGAGTTCGGGATCCATGCTGCCGCCGAGCGCCCGGAACCAGTCCAGGGCGGTGCCGGTCATCTCGATGCCGTCGATGCCGAGCTCTGCCATGGCGGCGTTGACGGCCGCGACGCCGCCGGCCGCCTCCAGGCAGATGTCGGTGGCGGTGTTGTCGCTCACCACCTCCATCAGCCACAGGGCGTCGCGCAGGCGGAAGGTCGCGCCGGCGCCGAACAGGCGCAGCACGCCGGTGCCGAGCCGCTTGTGGTCCTCCTCCAGCGTGATCGGCTGGTCGAGGCTGACCTCGCCGCGATCGACGCGCCGCATCAGCGCGACCAGGATGGGCACCTTGATCAGGCTCATCGTGTCCATCTTGCGGTCGGCCTCGATGGCGATCTCCTCGCCATTGTCGAGGAAGCGCACATAGATGCCCCATTGGGCGTTGGCGCTGGCGGCGAGTGTCCTCAGGCGCCGTTCGAGCACGGCAAGGCGCGTCAATTCGACCATCGGGTCCTCACGAGGCGAGCAGTTCGGCGATGCGGGCGTTCACGAAAGCGGTATCGGCTGGGTTGGCGCCGGCATTGCCGGCGACATGTCCCCAGATCGAGGGGATCGGCACGCAGCGGGCGTTGCGCATGCG
Organism: Labrys monachus; assembly: GCF_030814655.1. Classification (NCBI taxonomy): domain Bacteria; kingdom Pseudomonadati; phylum Pseudomonadota; class Alphaproteobacteria; order Hyphomicrobiales; family Xanthobacteraceae; genus Labrys; species Labrys monachus. The sequence goes on along the minus strand of NZ_JAUSVK010000001.1, from coordinate 4,599,289 downwards.
GGCGACCTCGGCCTCGTTGTCCGCAACCGGGAAATAGAGGTCGGTCGCGCTCGGCATCACCGTCGCGCGCGCCTCGATCGCCGCCAGCGCCGCCGGGAAGTCGCCGTTGTAGAGTTCGTTCGCGCTGATGTCGGCATGCTGCCAGCTCCAGAGCATGGCGAGGAGATCGTTGGGATCGCGCTCCTGGAACAGGGTATCCCAGAAGCGTTCGAGGAAATCGTCGGTGGAGGCGAAGCCCATCACCTTGAGGTCGACCTCCTCGCGGTAGAAGGCCTGCGAGAAGGCCCAGCCGGCATAGATGCGGCCGAAGGCCTTGAGCCCCTCGATCGGCTTTTCGACATAGTCGCCGCCGCGGAAGAGGCCGTCCGCCGACAGCGTCGCCTTGAGGCTGGCCAGGAAGACGTAATTGTGGCGGGAGCAGCGGGCGGCGCCGCAGAACGGCGCGATGCGCTCGACCATGGCGGGAAACAGGGCGCCCCAATGGAAGCTCTGGATGGCACCCATCGAGAAACCGGTGACGAGCTGGACGCGCTCGATGCCGAAAAGCTCGGTGACCAGCCGATGCTGGGCGCGGACATTGTCTGTTATCGTCACCCTGGGAAAGCGCGGCCCGTCGAACGGCGCTGGCGTGTTGCTCGGCGAGGAGGACTGGCCGTTGCCGAACAGCCCGAAGACGATGATGAAATAGCGTTCCGGATCGAGCGGGGAGCCGTTGCCGATGCGCGCCTCGTTCTCGGCGATCAGGCCGTTATAGGCGCAGGGAAAGACGATGACGTTGTCCTTCGCCGGCGACAGCGTGCCATAGGTCTTGTAGGCGAGCTTCGCATCGGGCAGCACCGCGCCGCTCTGCAAAGCGAGAGCGCCGAGGTCGAAGAGGTCGTAGTCGGGAGCGGTCATGGTCGGCCTTACCTGCACATGTAGCCGCCATCGGCGATCAGTTCGGCGCCGGTGACGTAGGAAGCCTCGTCGGAGGCAAGGAAACAAACGACGGCAGCGATCTCGTCGGGACGGCCGAGCCGGCCCATCGGCACGCGCGCCTCGAGCCAGGCGGAGCCGGCGTCGGGATCGTCCATGATGCGTACCATGGCGGTGTCGATGACGCCCGGGCTGACGACGTTGACGCGGATGCCCTGCGGCGCCCATTCGGCCGCCATGCTGCGGGTGAGGGCGACGAGGCCGCCCTTGCTGGCGCTGTAGGAGAGGGCGGCATCGCCCGTGCCCGAGCGATAGGCGCCCACCGAGGCGATGTTGACGATCGCCATCGGCTGGGCAGCCGCTGCCGCACCGGCGGCCCGCGCCGCGACGGCGGCCTGGGCGACGAAGAAGGGCGCCTTGAGATTGATGTCCTGGTTGAAGTCCCAGTCCTGCGCCTCGACCTTCGCGGCCGGCGACAGGGCGTAGACGCCGGCGGCGGAGACGACGATCTCCGCCGGCCCGCCCAGCAGGCCGACCGCCTTCGCCACCGCCGCGCGGGCGGTTTCGGGTGTGCGCAGATCGCCCGCGACCCGATGCAGCGAGGGCGCGGCGGCGAGGCGCTCCAGTGCCGGCTCGTCGCGGTCGAGCGCCGCGACGGCGGCGCCTTCCGACAGAAGCCGCGCCACGACGGCGGCGCCGATGCCGCCGGCGGCCCCGGTGACGATCGCTCTTCGGCCGGCAAAGCGGCTCATCGGTTCGCCCTCGCGAGAGCGGGACATGGCGGCGGGGGCGGGTTCATGGGGCGCCTTTCTCATCGAGAGCAACCGAAAGCGGAGCGGGGGCCGCCGGCCGTCGCCAACGCCGCAGCGACCAGATGCCGCCGGGCAGGAAGCGCAGCGTCAGCACGATCAGGGCGGCGACGATCATGTAGCGGAAATTGCCGAGCGAGGAGAGTTCCTCGGTGCCGACGGTGAGGACGAACGCCGCCAGGATAGGCCCGTAGATCGTCCCGGCGCCGCCGACCAGCACCATGGTGAGGAGCAGGGTGGTCAGCGAGAAGGAGAACACGTCGGGGGAGGCGACGATCAGGTAATGCGCATAGAGGCAGCCGGCGAGGCTGGTCGGGATGCTCGAGATCACGATGGCGAGCACCCGCTGCCGGCGTGCCGGGATGCCGCGGCTGACGGCGTAGTTCTCATAGTCGCGCAGGGCGACGAGGCTGAGGCCAAAATTCGAGGTGGCGAGCCAGCGCATGGCGATCGTCGAGGCGATCAGTAGGATCTCGGCGGCATAGAAATAGGAACGCGGGTCGGAGCCGAAGGCGAAATCGCCGATCTGCAGGTCGGGCACGCCGATCAGGCCGACGGGGCCGCCGGTGAGGTCCTTCTGGCTGTTGATGAGGGCGACGCAGAGCTGGGTGAGCGCGAAGGTCACCAGCGCCACATAGATGCCGCGCAGCCGCAGCGCCAAGGCGGAGACGATCGCCCCCACCACCATCACCACGGCGACCGCCAGCACCAGGTCCCACCAGACCGGCAGGTCGAACTGCAGCGTCGAGATCGCCGCGACATAGGAGCCGATGCCGAAGAAGGCGACATGGGCGAAGTTGAAGATGCCGGCATAGCCGAGCGTCAGGTCCCAGTTCGAGGCGACGACGGCATAGAGCAGCGAGAGGATCGCCAGGTTCTGGGCGACGGCGCTGGTCAGCACCTGCGGGGCGGCGAGTGCCGCCGCCAGGACGAGGACGGCGCCGAGGATGCGCCAGGCGGTGAAGCGGTCGCGGATCATGCGGGGCGCCCCATCAGCCCGGTCGGCCGGACGACCAGGACAGCGATCAGCACCGCGAACAGCACGACGGGCGTCCAGTAGATGCCGATATAATAGGAGGCGAAGGCTTCGATCAGGCCGATGGCATAGGCGCCGAGGATGGTGCCGGGCAGGCTGCCGAGCCCGCCGAACACCACCACCACGAAGGCGCGTAGCAGGGGATCGGTGCCCATGTCGGGGCTGATGTTGAACAGCCCGCCGAGCAGGATGCCCGCCACGCCCGCGAGCACGGCGCTCATCGCGAAGGTGAGGATGTAGACACGCTGCACGCTGATGCCGAAGAGCTGCGCCGCATCCTGGTTCTGCGCGACGGCGCGGATAGCGAGGCCGGTGCGGTTGCGCGTCAGGAACAGCCAGAGGCCGACCAGCAGCAGCGGCGCCAGGATGATGGTGAGGAGGTTCTGCGCCTGGATCGGCGTGCCGGCGACGGTGACCGTGCCCTCGACCAACTGGTCTATGGTCTTGAAGCGGCCGCCGAACACTTCCAGCACCAGGTTCTGCATGAAGATCGAGCCGGCGATCGTCGTCATGATCACCGCGAGCTCGGCATTGGCCTTGCCGACCCAGGGCCGGACCAGCAGGAAATAGAAGATCGCGCCGGCGACGATGAGGAAGGTCAGGCTGGCGAGGATGCCGACCGGCAGGCCGAGCCCGAGCCCGTCGGGCGCCGAGACCCACCAGGCGACATAGGCGCCGGCCATCAGCAGCACGCCATGGGCGAAGTTGAAGACGCCGAGCGAGCCCCAGACCAGGGACAGGCCGCTGGCGACGAGGGCGTAGAGGGCCCCGGACACCAGTCCGCTGACGATGATGGCGCTCATCAGGCCGCGCTCCCGAAATAGCGCTTCAGCACGTCCTGGTGCTGGAGCTGGCTCCGATCGGCGATATCCATGGCCACGCGCCCCTGTTCGATGAGATAGAGCCGGTCGCAGAGGCCCAGCAGCATGTCGATGTCCTGGTCGACGACGAGCAGGCCGACGCCGGTCTCGGCGATGGCGTGGATCGCCCTGGCGAGCTCGCTGCGCAGCTTGGGCGCGAGGCCCAGCGTCGGCTCGTCGAGCATCAGCAATTTCGGGCAGCCCATCAGGCCGGCCCCGATCGCCGCCATCTGGCGCTCGCCGCCGCTGAGCGTGTTGCAGCGCTGGTGCCGGCGCTCGGCGAGGCGCGGGAAGAGAGCGAAGACCTCGTCCAGCGTCCGGCGCCGCTGCGGCCAGGCGCGCGTGGCGTAGGCGCCGAGCGTCAGCGCCTCGATCACGCTCATGCGCGGCAGCAGCGTGCTGCCCTGCGGCACATGGATCAGGCCCTCGGCGACGACGGCCTGCGGCGACAGGCCGGTGATGTCGGTCTCGCCGAAGCGGACGCGACCGAGCTTCGGCCTGATCAGCCCGGAAAGCGTGCGCAGCAGCGTGGTCTTGCCATGGCCGTTGGGGCCGAACAGCCCGACGCGCTGGCCGTCGACCACGATCGAGATGTCGTGCAGCACCTGGACCCGGCCGTAGCCGGCGTTGAGGCCATCAACCTGCAAGCGCATCGGCCGCTCCCTCGCTCTGGCCGCCGAGATAGGCGTCGATGACGCGCTGGTCGCGCGCCACGTCCGCCGGGGTGCCCTCGACGAGCTTGCGGCCGAAATCCATCACCATCACGCGTTCCGAGATGCCGAACAGCAGCGGCAGGATGTGCTCGATCAGGAGGATCGCCATGCCGTCGTCGCGGAAGCCGAGGATGAGCGACTTCAGGTCCGCCACTTCGCTGGCCGTGAGGCCCGAAGCCGGTTCGTCGAGCATCAGCAAGGGCGGCCTGGTGACGATCGCCGAGGCGAGCATCAGCCGCTTGGTGCCGTAGACGGTGAGGGAGGCCGCCGGATCGCGCCGCCGGGCCGAGAGGTCGAGCCGCTCCAGCGCGCGGTCGACGGCCGCCGCCAGCTCCTTGCCCCGCAGGTCGGCGCCGAAGGCCGCGCCGAGCCTGACATTCTGCTCGACCGTGAGGTTGGCGAAGGAGGTCTCCTTCTGGAAGGTGCGGGCGAGCCCCAGGCGGAAGATGCGATGCGGCGCCATCGCCTCGATGCGGGTGCCGCGGAAGGTGATCCTGCCTTTGTCGGCCTTGAAGGGAATGCCGGTGATCACGTTGAACAGGGTGGTCTTGCCGGCGCCGTTGGGCCCGGCAATGCCGAGGATCTCCCGCGGCCCCAGCCGCAGCGAGACGTCGTCGACGGCGACGAGCGCGCCGAAGGACCGGCAGATCCCTTCGACTTCCAGCAGGGGCTGTGGGCTGCGCGCGTCCATCCATCGGTCCTTCGAGGTGTTCGACATCCGTCTCGTCATTCCCGGCGGGCGCAGCGAGGGAAGGCAATCCATGTCACGGGGGCACCGCTCCCGCCCATGGATCCCGCTTCCCGCGCCGCTTCCGGCGGACCGTCAGGTCTTCGGCTTCGTCGTCATCCAATAGGGCTGCTTGAACGGCGACTGGGCCACGAAATCCGGGCTGATGATGTATTTTCCGCCCTTGTCGTCGACCTGGTAGAAGATCGTCGGCATGTAGTCGTCGCCCTGCTTGGCGAGGTGCGTCTTGGGGTCGAAGGCGATGCGGCCGGAGGGGGTGTCGACATCGAGCTTGCCGATGCAATCGCCCATGGCGAGGTGGTCGGCCGGATCGGTGCCCTTGGCGATGCACAGGGCGTAGAGATGCACGTCATTGTAGCCGGCCACCGAGAAATAGCCGCCCGGCCCGAATTTGGCGGTGTATTTGGCGGTGATGTCCTTGGTGTCCGGCCGGGAATCGATGGCGCCGCCGAGCATGTTGAAGATCACGCCCGTCGCCTTGTTGTGCGTCATCTGGTTGAATTCGGGAATGACCGGCGCGTATTGCAGGAAGAGCAGGGAGTCGGTCGGTTGCTCGATGAACTGGTTGAAGAAGGTGGCGTCGCTGGCGGGCGACCACTCGGTGACGACGATGGCGCCGGGCTTCACGTCGCGGATATGGGCGAGCTGGGTACGCCAGTCGGTGACGCTCTGGAACGGGACCGTCTCGGTGCCGACCACCTTCCAGCCGGCCTTCTCGAAGCTGTCCTTGAGGCCGGTGGCGATGGTGGTGCCGTAGGGATCGTCCGATCCGATGATGTAGACGGTCTTGGCGGGCACGGCGAGCTTGCCCTCGCTCAGATATTTGTCGAGCAAAGGCGGCAGGTCGGTGCTGTAGCCGCCATAGTCCGGCACGCGGGACCACACGGTCGGAAAGCCGGCCGGGTTCTTGGAGATGATGCCCTTGGTCGCTTCCGCCCCGCCCGAGATGATGTAGGGCATCTTGGCCTTGGCCATCAGGTTGATCTCGAAATTCGAGGTGCTGGCATACGGCGCGATGATGAGGTGGAGATCGGAGGCGCTGGTGAGGCGGCGCACGGCCGTGATCACGGCGTCGGAGCGCTGGCCTTCGGTGTCGCCCTTGTCGAAGGTGAGGATGTAGCGGGCATCCTTGCCGCAGACGCCGCCGGCGGCGTTGAGCTCGTCGGCCGCGAGCGTGGCGGCATTGTAGATGTCGTTGGCGTCGGCCGCCATGCCGCCGGCGCTGAAGGGCGCGAGCACGCCGATCTTGATCGTCTTGACGGCGGTCGCGGTGCAGGTGGTGAGCGAGGCCACGGTCGGCGCCGGTTCGGCCTTCTCGGCCGCGGAGGCCGCCGGGGTGGTTGCCGCGAAGCCTGCCAGCAGCGCCGCGCCCATCAGGAGCGAGCGCCGCAATGCCTTGGCGGCCGGGAGATGGTCAGAGCTTTTTTTCATTGTCGGTTACCCCATGGTTGGCCGCGTGGATCCCCGGCGGCGCGGGGTCGTTCCCCTCGCCGTCGGGCGAAGGCAGAGTGGTGCGGGCGGCTCCCCGGCCGCGGCGGGTCTCGGCCGGATCGAGGCGCAGGATGGTGAGCGCGAGCGCCTGCGCGCGGGGCACGACGGTGTCGGCCTCGACATATTCGGCGGGCGAATGCGCATTGCCGCCGACCGGCCCCAGGCCGCACAGCGTCGTGGCGCCGGCTGCCGCCGCGAAGCCCGAATCGGCGCAGGCGCCCGTCGCCTCCGCGCCGACCTCGAAGCCGAGATCGCGGGCGGCCTGCCGGTAGCGCTCGAAGAGCGCCCGGGTGCCGGCGTCCGGCGGCATCGGCACGAATTCGCCGGTGATGTCGAGGCGGGCCGAGGAGCCGGGGACCCAGCTGCGCTCGACGATGGCCGCGATCGCCGCCATGATGCCGGCCCTGTCCTCGGCGCGCGGATAGCGCAGGTCGATCAGCGCCTCGGCGCCCGGCGCGGTGGTGTTGACGGACTGGCCGCCGGAGACGACGCCGACATTGACGGTGATGCGGTCGTCGGTGAGCGCATGCAGCGCCAGCACCTTGTGCGAGAGTTCCTCGACCGCGCTGATGCCGGCGCGGACATCGATGCCCGAATGCGCCGCCTTGCCCTTGATCGCCATGCGCATGAACACGCCGCCGCGGCGCTCGACCACGACATTGCCGGAGGGCCGCCCCGGCTCGGCGTTGAAGGCGAAGTCGGCCTGCGCCGCTTCCGCTTCGATCAGCGGCCGATAGGCGGGCGACCCGACCTCCTCGTCGCCGGTGAACAGGCCGGTCAGCGGCCCGCCATGGCCGCCGCAGGCCTGGAAGGCGGCGAGCACGAAGGCGTTCATGACGATGCCGGCCTTCATGTCGGCGACGCCGGGGCCGCCCGCGCGGCCGCCGGCGAGCCCGAAGGGCCGCCGCCCCGCCTCGCCGACCGGAAAGACGGTATCGAGATGGCCCATGAGCAGGGCCGAGGGACCGTTGCCCCCGGCGACCCGCACTTTCAGGCCGTTGCCGAAGGGAGGCCCGGCGATCGCCTCGCCGGACAGGCCGTGATCGGCGAAGAAGCCGTGCAGGCGCGCCGCAACCGCCCCGACGCCGTCGGCATGGCGCGTGCCGCTGTCGATGTTGACGATATCGGCGAGGAGCGAGAGCATCTCGCTTTCCCGGGCGGCGAGCCAGGCGACGATCCGGCGTTCGGCGGCGGCGAGGCCGGCCATCAGACGCCCCTGCCGATCTGGATCTGCCCGGCGCCGGCATGGCTGAGGGCCCGCGCCGTCTCGACGGCGAAGGGCGAGAAGCGCTTCTCATACTCGCCGGGCTCCCATTTGGTCAGGCTGCCGGCGATGTGGACGGCGGCGACCGGCCGCCCGGCGGCATCGCGCACCGCAGCGGCGACGGTGACCTCGCTCGGCGCGCTCTCATTGACGACGAAGCCATAGCCGCGCGCCCGCGTCCGGCCGATCTCGACCATGATCCGTTCGGGATCGGTGACCGTATCCGCCGTCATCGGCTTCAGGTCCGATTGCGCGAGGATGGCGCGGACCTCGTCGTCGGGCAGGGCCGCCAGCATGGCGCGGCCGCCGGCCGAGCAGAAGGTAGCCATGCGGCGGCCCATCAGCGTCGAGAATTGCGGGTATTCGCGCTTGCCGTGCAGGCGGATGACATAGACCAGCGTGGTGCCGTCGAAGAGGCTGAGATTGGTGCGTTCCCCGCAATCCCGGCGCAGCTGCAGCAGGATGGGCGTCGCCACCGTCACCAGCGGGTGGGTGCGCAGGAAATGGAAGCTGAGGTCGAGGCATTTCTTGCCGAGGCAGAAACGCCCGGTCTGCGGATGCTTTTCCAGATAGCCGGTTTCCACCAGCGTGTGGGTGCAGCGCTGCGCCTGCGGCTTGTCGAAGCCGGTCAGGGCCACGATCTCGCCGAGGCCGAGATATTGCTCCGTCTGGCTGAAGGCTTCCAGCACCCGCATGACCTTGTCGAAGGACTGAATGAAGAGGGGCGAACGTTCCATACGCAATTCCAATCGCTGGTTCCTTCCGCGAGGGACCCAGCATGAGACTGGTCGAAGAAGTATCGCATAGCAATACTATATATTGCATGATGTCACACATCTTCGAGGTCGTCCAGTTTGCCTGCATGATTTTCCGGCATGGGCGCGCAATGCTCAAAATTCGGGCGGGCTGCCCGTGAAATGCGCGTACGGAGGGGATGGATTGTGCATCGCGCGGGGCGGCCGTCGACCTTTGCCCCGGTGCCGCGCGCAAGGGCGCATGCGGGCCCGACCGGGCGATGCCTCGGCAGGCCGGAAAGCAAGGGTGAGCTTCACATACCGGCTCGACGGCCGGCGATCTGCCCTGCGGCCTCAGGCCTGCCGCCATCCGAACCGTGCGACCGCGCGGTCGACGATCTCGTTGCCGATCGGCAGGGCCGACGTCGCGGCGGGCGAGGGGGCGTTGCACACATGGATGGTGCGGCTGGTCTCGCGGATGAGGAAATCATGCACGAGCGTGCCGTCGCGCAGCACCGCCTGGGCCCGGATGCCCGGCCGGTAGGGGGCGAGATCGGCGAGTGTCAGCTCCGGGCAGTAGCGCCGGCACAGCTGCAGGTAGCGCCGTCTGCTCAGCGAATTCCACATTTCCAGCACGCCGGAACGGAAATTGCTTCGTATCACCTTCCTGAAGCCGGGATAGGCGATCATCTCCCGCATGTCGCGCAGGCGGATGTCGCCGAAGCGGTAGCCCTCCCGCGCGAAGGCGAGGACGGCGTTCGGCCCGACCGTGACATAGCCACCGATCATGCGCGTGAGATGGACGCCGAGGAAGGGCAGGCCTGGATCGGGAACGGGATAGATCAGGTGGCGGACGATCGCGTCCTTGTCGCTGCCCAGGCGGAAATACTCGCCGCGAAACGGCACGATGCGGAAATCGAGATCGAGGCCGCACAGGGCGGCGATGCGGTCGGCCATCACGCCGGCGCAGGCGATCATGTGGCGCGCCCAGATGGTCTGCCCGCCGGCCTCGATGACCACACCCGCCGGCTCCTCGCGGATGGCGCGCACCTCGGCGCCGGTGATGATCGCGCCGCCCCGTTCGGCGACCAGCGCCGCCATTGTGCGGGCCACCCGGCCGTAATCGACGATGCCGGTGGCCGGCACGAAGAGGGCGCCGAGCCCCCTTATATGCGCCTCCCGCCGCGTCAGCTCCGCCGCGTCGAGGCGCTCGACCTCCAGACCGTTAGCCAGGCAGCGCTCCTGCAGCGCCGCCATGCGCGCCATCTCCACATCGTCGGTCGCCACCAGCAGCTTGCCGCATTGCTCGAAGGGGAGGCCGTGGTCGCGGCAGAAGCGGATCGTCGCGGCGGCGCCTTCCTTGCACAGCCGCGCCTTCAGGCTTCCCGGCTGGTAGTAGACGCCGGCATGGATCACGCCGCTGTTGCGGCCGGTCTGGTGCAGCGCGAGCTCGGCCTCCTTCTCGATGACGACGAACGACAGGCCGGGAAAGCGCTCGCTCACCGCCAGCGCCGTCGCCAGGCCGACGATGCCGCCCCCGACGATGGCAAGATCGAAGCTGCTCATGAATTCCTCCCTCGCCATCGTCGCGTGAACGCCGGCCGGACCGGCGCTTGCCTGCTGCGGTCTGGAGGTCACGCCACCGGCGTGATCTTCTGCCGGCCGTTGGCGCGCTCCCACGCCGCCCAGGCCTCGTGCTCGTTGACGTCGCGCAGCGGATCGGGATCGGCATAGACGATCTCGGCGATGCGGTCCTTGCGCAGGAAGGCCACGCCCTTGTGCCGGGCGGCATACTCCAGGAAGCGTCCGAGCGAGCGCACGCGATAGGGCCGGCCCTGGATGCGGTCATGCGTCGAGATCGCCATCATGCGGCGGCGCACCGCGGCTTCCTCGTAGAGCTGGTCGAATTCATCCTTGAGCTGCTGCTCGAATTCGAGGGTGGAGAATTTATAGGCTTCGAACTGGATGATGTCGTTGAGGTTCAGCGTGTAGGGCACGATCGCCATGTCGCGGTCGCGCACCTTGATCAGGAAGGGTTCGTCGCGGCTGACGTCGTCGATGAAATAGCGGAAGCCGAGATCCTGCAGGATCTTCAGCGTGTTGATGGTGCCGCGCATCGCGGCGCCGTTATAGCCGATCGGCGTCTGCCCGGTCGCCCGCCGCACGCTGTCGATATTGTCCTGGATGAACTTCCTCTCGGCCTCGTATTCGAGATCATATTGCTGCACCCAGTCGCGCCCATGGGCCGCGGCCTCGTGGCCGCGCTCGACGATCTCCCGGGCGATCTCGGGGGCCCTGTCGACGGCAGAGCCGACCATGTGGGAGGTCACCTTGATGCCGAATTTGTCCCAGAGGTCGAGCATGCGCTGGATGCCCTCCCGATAGCCATATTTGTACCAGGACTTGGTCGGGAAGTCGGGATAGGAGGGGTCCATGTCGATGAACCCCGAGAAGGGGCCGCCGGGGCCGTAGGGGGCTTCGCCGCCTGCTTCCATCTGCATCGAGATCGAGATCACGAGGCGGATGCCGTCGGGCCAATGCGCTGTGGTCATGGGAGTTTTCCTTGATGTCGGTGGATGAGGAGGGGGGCGTCGGCCGGGCTATTCGACGCCCCAGATCTTGCGGTAGACGTCGCGATAGCCGTTGTCGGGGTCGTAGGCGTTCTTCGGGCCGCCGTCGGAGCCGATATTGGCCGAGGTCACCAGATGGACGGGCGCGCTGAAGCCGGACGCGGGCGCGCCAGAGAAGGCTCGGTTGAGTTCGTCCACCGCCTGCCAGCCATGGAGCCGCAGCGGCTCGGCCACCGTCGCCGACTGGTAGGCATTGCTCCGGATGCGCTGGAACGCGGCCTCGCTGCCGTCGCCCGCCGAGATGTTGCGGGGATGGCCGTCAGCGGCGATGCCCGCCGAGATCAGCGAGGAGGACATGAAGTCGAAGGTCAGGTCGTTGATGCTCAGCGAATAGGTCCAGTCCGCTCCGAAGCGCTGTAGCAGCGCGGTCGTGAGCTGCGGCATGCGGGTGCTGGCATCGGCGAGGGGCGTATCCTCGACGTCGAGCAGCCGGCAGCCGCCGCAGGCCTTGACCACCGCCGCCATCGCATCCGACTTCGCGATGGCGATGGCATAGGCCGAATCCGTGAAGATGACGACGCCGGCCTTGCCGTCGGAATCGGCCACGGCGAAGGAGGCGGCGGCCTTGGCAACGTCGAGCGGATCGGTGGCGATGTTGTCGAAGAGCTTGAATTCCTCGGACGGGCCGGGCTTGGTGACCGAGTGCCAGCCGACGACCTTGATCCCGGCGGAAACCGCCTGCGCGATCAGCTCCTGCTGCTCCTTCGCGTCGACGGTGCCGAGTACGATGCCGTCCGGCTTGAGCGCCATCGCCTGCTGCAGGGCCGAGGAATGTCCGGACACGGTGCCCTGTCCGTCCAGCACCCGTACCGTCCAGCCGATCGCCGCGCCCGCCTCCTGCAGTCCTTCGCCGACGCCGAGGGCGCCGCCGTTGCGCTGGTCGGCGGAGACGTAGACGATGGTCTTGCCCTTCTGCGCGGCCGGGCCGGCGGTCGGGCCGGTCCAGGGCGGATTCGGCTTCGAGATCGCGGTGACGTAGGCCTTTGCCGCTTCGGCCCCGGCGTCCTGCGAGCGGGCGGCGTGGAGAGGCAGCAGGGCCAGAGCGAGGCCGGCCATGGCGATGGTGGTTTGCCTTGTCATCGGGATATTCCTCCTGTTTTTGACTGTTCAGTCTGGTTATGGATTCTTGACGGGGGCGGGGCGCGGAAGGGCGCGTTCGCCGGCACGGCGGCGCTGCGCATAGCCGGCGATGCCGATGGCGACGAGCAGCGTCGCGCCGTTGAAGAGGGGTTCGATGTAGAAGGCGCCGCCGAATTGCTGGATGCCCGAAATCCCGACGGCGAGGATGGTCACCCCGATCACCGTGCCCCAGACATTGACGCGGCCCGGCTTGATGGTGGTGGAACCGAGGAAGGCGCCGACCAGGGCCGGGAGGAGGAATTCGAGGCCGACGCTGGCCTGGCCGATGCGGAGCTTGGCGGCGAGCACCACCCCGGCGAAGGCGCCGATCGCGCCGGATGCGACGAAGGCGCCGATGACGAATCGGCGGGTGCGGATGCCGTTGAGCGAGGCGGCGCGCTGGTTGGCGCCGATGGCATAGAGCATGCGCCCGGCCGGCAGATAGTCGGCGAAGATCCACAGGACGATGCTGATCGCCAGCACATAGATGGCCGCCACGGGGATGCCGAGGAAACTGGCCGTGTAGAGTTCGGTGAAGCCGGCCGGCAGCGAGCCGACGACCTGGCGTCCGCCGGTGTGCCAGAGCGCGAGGGCGTAGAGGACGGTGCCGGTGCCCAAGGTCGCGATGAAGGAGTCGATCTGCGCGATCTCGACGAGGAGCCCGTTGAGGAGGCCGAGCGCCGTGCCGAGCAGCAGGACGACGAGCACGGCGGCCGGCCAGCTCAGGCCGAGCTGCGTCTGGAGACTGATGGCAAGGACATGCCACATGACGATGCCGTAGCCGACCGTCAGGTCGATGCGGCCCGCCATCATCGGAATCATCGCGGCGAGCGCCAGCAGGGCGATGATCGACTTGTCGCCGAGGATCGACCGCAAATTGAGGAGGGTCGGAAAGGTGTGCGGCAGCACCGCCGAGAAGAAGGCGATCAGCAGGATCGTCAGGATCGGCAGTCCGTAGACCGGCACCATCCGCCCCGCGCGCTGCCAGGCCGGTAGCACGGCGAGTTCCCGCCGCGTCGGCTCGAGCGCGGTCGACCTGATGGATTCCATGGCTCCTCTCCCTTGTTTGCGCAAAGCGGCTCCCTCCGCGGCATGCGCCGCGGGCGCCTCGTTCTCTTCTGTCGTTCTCTTGGTCGGTCGATCAGGCCGCCGCCGTCGTCGGCGACAGGGAGGCCGCATTCATCAGCGCCTCGATGGACAGGGCCTCGCCCGCGAGTTCGGCGACGATGCGGCCGGACCGGAACACATAGGCCCGGTGGCAGATGGACGTGACTTCCTCGAAATCGGTCGAGATGAGCAGCACGCCCTGGTCACGGCCGACGGCGTCGCCGAGGAGGCGGTAGATCTCCGCCTTGGCGCCGACATCCACCCCCGCGGTCGGGTCTTCGAGGATCAGCAGCCTGCCGCCGATGCGGATCCAGCGCGCCATCACGACCTTCTGCTGGTTGCCGCCCGATAGGGTCCCGATCAGGGCCGAGGGGGCGTTGGGCCGGAGGCCGACGGCGGCGCCCAGCTGCCGCGCCTCCGCCTCCTCGGACGGCCTCGACCGCGGGCTGAGCAGGGGCCGCCCCGCGGCCACGGGATTGAGGAACATGTTTTCGCGGATGTTCATGCCATGCGCGATCGATTCGGCGTTGCGGTCGCCGGCGACCATCAGCACGCCCTGCTCGATGGCGGCGAAGGGATCGCGGGGCAGGAAGTGTTCTCCGGACAGCAGCATCCGTCCGGCGCGGGGTTTTTCGACGCCGAAGAGCGTCTTGCCGACGAGGTCCTGGCCCGCCCCGCGCAGGCCGACGAGGCCGACGATCTCGCCTTTGCCGAGCGCGAGGTCGAGCGGCCCGGCCTCGCCGGTGCACAGGCCTTCGAGGCGCAGGAGATCGCGGCCGTGGCTGCGCGCCGGCGGGCGGACGAAGACCTGGTCGGGCGCCTTGCCGATGATCAGGCGAACGAGTTCGTCCGCATCGAGATCCGCCGTACGCTGGCAGGCGACCACGGCACCGTCGCGCAGGATCACGACGCGATCGGTCAGCGCATAGACCTCTTCGAGGCGGTGGGAGACATAGATCATGCCGACCCCGCGGCCGCGCAGCCCCCGCAGCACATCGTGCAGCCGGTCGACTTCCGATTGCGGCAGGCTCGCCGTCGGCTCGTCGAGGACGATCAGCTCGGCCTTGCCGGCGAGGGCGCGGGCGATGGCGACGAGGGATTTCTCGGTCCGGCTCAGGGTGGCGACGCGGTCGTCGGGATCGAGGTCGCCGCCGACGAGGGCGAGCGCCTCCCTGGCTTGTGCGCGGCCCTTGCGCCAGTCGATGAGGCCGCCGCGGCGCGGATAGCCCGTCCCCATCATCATGTTCTCCGCCACCGTCATCCAGGGAATCAATCCGAGGTCCTGGTGGATGAACGCGATCCGGCCGGCCTTCGCCGCGGCGGAGACGGTCTCGCCTCCGAACAGCATGGTGCCGGCATCGGCGCGGAAGACGCCGGCCATGATCTTGATCAATGTCGACTTGCCCGCGCCGTTCTCGCCGAGAAGAGCGACGATCTCTCCCCTGGAGACGGAAAAGGAGACCTCGCGCAGCGCTGTCGTTCCGCCGAAGCGCTTGGCGATGCCCCGGACATGAAAGATGGCCTCGCCGCCGGGAGACGAGGAGGAGGGCGTGACTACGCCTTCCGGGGCAAGGCCGTGCCGATCCTGCATTCGCAACCTCCCCGGATACGCGACTCGTCTTTCGACGTCGCCTCTTGCTTCCATCACGATGTCACGCTAGCGATGTGTCTGCATTCTGAAATGGGCCATTGTTTTTCTTTAATCGGCCAATCCGGGATGCGTATGGGAGGAAGCGATGCGACCCTTGGAATCACCGGGCACATGTCCCCTGGCCGGCAATCCGGCCGGCCTGCAGGCCTTCGTCCTCGGACCGCGCGACGAGCGCTTTGCCGTCGACGGCGATGCGCCGACCCATGCCATCGGCCTGGGGCCCGTCACCTTCGATGCCAGTTCCGAGGGAGAGGCCGGCGGCATGCTGGTCTGCATCAACAGGGGCGAGGCGAAGCTGCTGGGGCATTCCGGGCGATGGACCCTTCCGGCCGGCCATATGGTCTACATACCGCCGCAGCGCTCCTACCGGCTGGCGGCCGTGGTTCCGACCCAATTGTCCCTGGTCAAGTTCACGGCGGCGGAAGCCGATTGGCACCATGAGGGCTGCTGGGCGGTGGCGATGTCGCCCCTCGCCAGCGAAATGATCTCCTTCGCCCATCGCTGGGGCCGCGACCGCGACCGCACCGATCCCCTCGCCGAGGATTTCTTCCGCACGGTCGGCAGGCTGTTCGCCGAATGGTTCAGCAATGAGCGCAAGCTGTGGACGCCGTTCGGCAACGTGCCGGATATGCAGCGGGCGATCGCTTATGCGCGCGACCATCTCGACAAGGCCAGCGTCACCGAGACGGCCGCCGCCGCCGGCATGTCGGAGCGGACGCTCCGGCGCCGGTTCAAGGAAGAGCTCGGCATCAGCTGGCGGGATTTCGTGACGGAGATGCGCATGAGCAAGGCGATGGAACTGCTCAGGGACAGGCACAGCAGCGTCACCGAAACCGCGCTGACCGTCGGGTTCAGCAGCATCGGCGCCTTCACCGTCGCCTTCACCAATTATACGGGCATGACGCCCAGCCTGTTCTCGCGCCGTCGCTGCGACGGGCTGCCGGGCTCGCCGGCCGCCGGCGTCTCGCCGCTGCCGGGCGGCAGCGGCAGGTCCAGCCCGGCCTGGCAGTAGCGCCGCGATGCGGTCTCGCGGGGCCGGGGGCAGCCCGACGACGGGCCGGCGGTCTATCGCCCGCCGAAGCGCCTCAATGTGACGCGCTCGCCGGCGACGACCAGCTGGTAGAGCGCGACGGAGATCAGCACCGAGACGAGCGCCACCGCCCAGATCATGCCGTAGTCGAGCCGGCCGCGCGCCTGGTTGAGCAGATTGCCGAGGCCGCGCCCGGTGGCGAGCCATTCGGCGATCATCACCCCCAGCAGGGCGCGGGGCGCCCCGAGGCGGGCCGCGGCGAACAGATGCGGCAGCGCCGCCGGAATCGAGACGATGCGCACCTGTCGCCACCACGACGCGCCATAGGCGCGAGGCAGATCGAGGGCCGCACGCGGCACGAGGGCGAGCCCCTGGGCGATGGCGACATAGGCCGGAAAGAAGGTCACGGAGACGGTGATGGCGATGGTGACGGCGGTGCCCCGCCCCAGCAGCAGGACGAGGAGCGGCGTCAGCGCCACGAGGGGCATGGTCTGAGTCACCAGCGCGGTCGGCAGCAGGAGGCGCGACAGGGTGGGCGCGGCTTCGCCGGCAAGGGCGAGGAGGAAGGCGCAGGCGAGGCCGGCGAGCAGTCCGAGCAGCACCGTCGGCATGGTTTCACCCAGCGCGGCGAGGAGACGGGCCTGGACGGACGCCGCATTCGGCCCGGTGATCAGATAGTCGGCGAGCGCCGCCGGCGATTTGGCGATCAGGGCCGGCAAATGGAAGCCGTCCACCAGGCCGGCCCAGATCAGGAACGGCAGGATGGCGGCCCCGGCGAGGACGAGCAGGCGCAGCAGCGGATCGGCCGGCCCCGCCGCCTCGCCCGGGCTTGCCGTCGCCGCGATGGTGACGGCGCGCGCCTGCCCGGTGGCGCGGCGCGCCAGGACGGCGAGGAGGGCATAGGCCAGGCCCGCCATGGCAGTGGCCGACAGGCCGATGCCCCAGAGCCTCGCCGGATCGGCCCGGCCGAGCGAACCGATGAGATAGGCGCCGAGCCCGTAGCGGCCGCCGCCGCCGAACTCGGCGAGGATCGCGCCCAGCACGGCATTGGGAGCGGCCACCTTGAGGCCGCTCAGGATGACCGGCAGCGCGCTGCGGGCGCGGATCAGGCGCAGCACCGCGCCGGCGCCCCCGCCATAGGCGCGCACCAGGTCGAGCGCGCGCGGATCGATCTGCGTCAGGCCGAGGACCGTCGCCGTCATCACCGGGAAGTAGCAGCCGAGCGCCGCCAGCACCACCCGCGGCGCGATGCCGTCGAGGCAGAGCACCAGGATCGGCACGACGGCGATCGGCGGCAGGGCGAAGATGGCGATGTTGACGCCGCGGGCGAGCCGCGAGGCGAGCGGCGACAGGGCGAACAGGATGCCGGCGGCGATCGCCGCCGCGCTGCCGGCGAGGAAGCCGAGCGATGCGGACAGGGCGGTGGCCGCGATATGAGGGGGATAGTCGCTCCGGTCGAGCCACCAGCGCGCCGCGATCGCGCTTGGCGCCGGCAGGGCCCCCTGCGCCACCAGCTGCCATCGGCCGAGGATTTCCCAGACGAGCACGGCGAGGACGATCCAGGCGAGATCTCGCTGCCAGGCCTTCATTCGACGGGCGTCCCGTGCAGCGCTTCCGCCACCTGGTCGGTGAGGCGGTGGAAAGCCGGATCGGTGAAGAGGGAGGGCAGGCGCGGCCGCGCGAAGGGCACCTCGACGATGCCGGCGATGCGGCCGGGACGGCTGTGCATCACGGCGATGCGGTCCGCTAGGAAGACGGCCTCGTCGATGCCGTGGGTGACGAGCAGCGTCGTCGCGTGGCTTTCGAGCCAGATGCGCTGCAGCTCGATGTTCATCTGGCGGCGCAGGATCTGGTCCAGCGCGCCGAAGGGCTCGTCGAGGAACAACACCGCCGGGTCGGTCACCAGCGCGCGGGCGATGGCGACGCGCTGGCGCATGCCACCCGACAGTTCGCCGGGCAAGGCCCGCTCGAAGCCGCCGAGGCCGACGAGGCCGATCAGGTTCGCGATACGGCCGGCGGCCTTGCGCCGCGGCTGTCCGAGCACGTCGAGGGGCAGGGCGATATTGGCTTCGACCGAACGCCAGGGCAGCAGGGCCGGGTCCTGGAAGGCGATGCCCGTCTCCCCGCGCCGGATCGCCTCGGCGGGAGGCGCCCCGCCGATCGTCACGCTGCCCCGGTCGGGGCGGTCGAGCCCCAGCGCCAGCCGGAGGATGGTCGACTTGCCGCAGCCGGAGGGGCCGATCAGCGCGGTGAAGGAGCCCGCGGGGCAGGCGAGCGACACCTTGTCGAGCGCGGTGAAAGCCTGCCCCCGCAGGCGGAAGGTCTTGTCGAGGTCGCGGACGACGACGTCGCGTGCCGGCCTCATCCGACTTCCGAGAGGAGCGTGGTGTCGAACATGTCGGCGCGGGCCTTGATGCCGGTGCGGCCGAGCGCTTCGATCGTCTTGGCGATGGTCTCCCCGCTCAGGGCGAAGATGCCCTCCGGCGTGTCGATCAGCGGCTTCTGCGCGGCGTTGTAGAACAGCTCGTTGTCGATCGTCCGCCCTGTGCCCTTGAAATAGCTGTCGGCGAAGGTGGCAGGATAGGCCGAGGGGTCCTTGAGGTTCTCGGCCCAGCCCCTGCGGCTGGCGCGCAGGAAGGAGACCAGCTCCTTGCGCTTCGTCTTCAGGGTGTCTTCCGTCACCACGACGGTGTCGTTGGTGATGGTGAAGCCGAAATCATAGAGCAGGAACGACACCGCGTCCTTCTGGCTGGTGGACTTGATCGTATAGGGCACGTTGGTGACGAAATCGATGGATGCGTCGATCTCGCCCTTGATCAGCGGGGTGGGATCGTACTCGTAGGGCACGATGGTGACCTTCGCCTTGTCGATGCCGTTGAGGGCCAGCATGCTGTCGACGGAGGTGCCGTTGACCGGCGGCACCGCCAGCGTCTTGCCGATGAGGTCCTTGGGCGAGGTGATCGGCTTGGAGGCGAGCGAGACGACTCCGAGCGGATTCTTCTGGTACTGCGTGCCGATGATCTTGAACTTGGCGTTCTGGTCGGTGATCGCCTGCACGGTGGTGTCGGGCGAGGTCAGCGCCACGTCGCATTTGCCGGCGGCGAGCGAGGCCTCGGGAATGACGTCGGGGCCGCCCGGCAGATAGGTCAGCTCCAGCCCTTCGTCCTTGTACCAGCCCTTGTCCATGGCGATGTAATAACCCATGAACTCGGCGTCGTTGGACCAGGACGCCTGCAGCGTCAGCGGCGCCGCCGCGTGGGCGGCACGGGGAAACATCGCCGCGGCGGCGAGGGCGGCGCCGGCCGAAAGCACGGTGCGGCGACGGACGATCGCGGTCTTCAGGATGGTCATGGCAGTCCTCCGGTGTGGTGGTGATCGCCTCAGGCGCCGCTGAGGCCGTGCATGGTCTGCAATTCCTTGAGGGGAGGGGTGGCAGCGATCTGCCTGGGGTCGAGGAGGTCCCAATGCACGCCGCGCGGGCGCCTCGCGGTCCGCTTGACCTCGATCATCCGCGTCGGCGTGGCGATCCAGTCGACCAGGATGTCGGTTGGGCTCGGAAACAGCCTTTCTTCCACCACCTGGAGATCATGCACCACGGCCACCACCGGCGTTGCCTCGTCGACGATGCCCACATCGGTGAACATGCCCCATTCGAGGTCGAAGAAGCCGTGGCCCTTGCCGAAGCGCACGCCCTCCATCGACACGGCCGAGGCGCCGGTGACGAGGAGGTCGAAGCGGCCCCGCGAGGTGACTTCGGCCAGGGTGATCGGCCTGCCGAAATGTTCGAGCCCGTCGAGCCAGGCGGCATAGAGTTCGTGCCCCTTCGGCACGCTGCCGGGCTCGATGATGTAGAAGCCGCGATAGATGCCGTAGGTCGACACCACCAGCGGCACGCCGGCCGCGATGAGGCGGCGGCGCAGTTCCACCAGCCCGTTGTCGGGCGTGACGAAGGCGTAGCGGCAGCGGCGATAGGCCTCGAGGGCGCAGACCCGGTCGGTCGCCGCTTCCGATCCGAGGAAGTCCGGGATCACCTCGGCGAAATTGGTGTGGAAGCGGGAATCGGGCAGCGCCACGTCGGCAAGCTTCGCCCATATCTTTTGCCGGATGATCTTGTTGCCGCTGGCGGAGGAGGTGGCCATCGATTGCCTATGTTACGGTCGTTTCTTTTTTCTGCAAGCTCTGAAACAATTATTTCAGTGTTGTGAAACGCTGTCACGCCCAAAGAATCGGCAGGCACAGCACCGATCGCAGGCAGTGTGGACGCTCGAACCGCTGCGGGTTAGGTTGCCGCATGTCCACGCGCCTCGCTCTCCGCATCCAGGAACGCTTCGAGAAGCTCACGCCCAGCGAGCAGAAGCTGGCGGCCCTGATGCTCGACCGCCAGGATGACCTCCTGACCTATTCGGCCACCGAGCTTGCGAATTTCGCCGGCGTCTCCAAGGCGACGGCGGCACGGCTGTTCCGCAGCCTTGGCTACAGCGATTTCAACGAGGTGCGCCTGCAGGCGCGCGAGGAGCGCAACCGCACCGCGCCTTTCGAGCGCCGCTCGGCCAAGGTCACGCAGGTGCGCGGAGCGCGCTCGATCGAGGCCCATCTGCAGATCGAGGTGGCCAATCTCACGCGCAGCTTCGAGTCGCTGCGCTCGGATCGCCTGAACGAGGCGGCCGATGTTCTGACGGAGGCTTCCCGCCTGTGGCTGCTCGGGTTGGGCCTCGACGAGGGCCTCGCCCGCTATGCCCGGCTTCTCTTCGCGCGCTTGCGGCCGAACGTGCAGCTGATCGGCTCGCAGCCCGGCGCCTGGAGCGAGGATCTGGCGATGACCGGCCCGGGCGACGCCCTGCTGGTGATCAGCGTGGCGCCGCGCCCGACCATTATCCGGCCGATTCTCGACTATGCCCGCACCACGCGCATGGCCATCGTCGCCGTCACCGATATCGGATCATCCGCCTGGGCTCGCCGCTATGCCCGCGTGGTGCTGCCCTGCCACGGGGCTGGCGACCAGGCCGGGACCTCGCATACCGTTCTGATGTCGATGCTCCGCCTGCTCGCCCTGGCGTCCGCCGAGCGCATGGGGCGGGCTTCGGCGCAGCGCTCCGAACTCATCGCCGAGATTCACGAGGAACTCGAGGACGAGGAATAGCGTGCTGCGGCCTCACGGCGTCGCCGCTTTGCTGTTCACGCCTTCGAGCAGGGCCAGGAGCCCCTTCAGGATCTCGACCGGCGGCGGCGGGCAGCCGGGGATGTGGAGGTCGACCGGCAGCACCGCCGACACGCCGTCCATGACGGCGTAGCTTCCCGCGAAGCACCCGCCGTCGCGGGCGCAGTCGCCGAGGGCGACCACCCATTTGGGATCGGGCGTCGCGTCATAGGTGCGCCGCACCGCCTCGCGCATGTTCCGGCTCATCGGC
This sequence comes from Labrys monachus, assembly GCF_030814655.1. Lineage (NCBI taxonomy): Bacteria > Pseudomonadati > Pseudomonadota > Alphaproteobacteria > Hyphomicrobiales > Xanthobacteraceae > Labrys > Labrys monachus. Next base: position 4,577,774 of record NZ_JAUSVK010000001.1, on the reverse strand, counting down.
CCGGTGACGAGAAGCACGTCGGCATGGCGCGGCGAGGCGACGAAGCGGATGCCGAAGCGTTCGAGATCGTAGAAGGCATTGCCGAGCGCGTTCATTTCGAGTTCGCAGCCATTGCAGGAACCCGCATCGACGGCGCGGATCGCCAGGCTCCTGCCCAGCCTCCGGCGGGCGGCGCCGTCGAGGGCGTGGACGAGTTCGCCGACTGCCAGGCTGCTCGCCGGCGGCCGGGGCTCGGTGAGCGGGGAGTGGATCAGGCTTTTGAACAGGAGCCTTCGCATGACGCTCGATCCTCACGATGCGTTCCAGCAGGCTGGCCGTCTGGAGGTCTGCCGTCCCCGCCTTGCTCGCCGGAGATGACGGAACGGTATCGAAGAGCCTCTCAGAGGTCGCAGCCCGAATAGGAGCAGTTGAACGATTTGTTGCAGAGGGGAAAGTCGGCGACGATGTTGCCTTCGATGGCCGCTTCGAGAAGCGGCCATTGGAACCAGGAGGGGTCGCGCAGGCGGCAGCGCTCGACGAGGCCGGTTGCGGCGATGCGCAGCCAGACGAGGACGTCGCCCCGAAATCCCTCGACGATCGCCATGCCTTCGCGCGTCGCTACTCCTTCGCGCGTCGCTGCTCCTTCGCGCGGCCCGTCCGATGCCGTCACGTCGGCGCGAACCGGGCCTGCTGGCAGCCCTCGCAGGATCTGCTCGATCAGCGACAGGCTCTGCTCGACCTCCCGGATGCGGATCCAGACGCGGGCATTCACGTCGCCTTCCGCCAGCACCGGCACGTCGAAGGCGAGTTCGTCATAGGGCGGGCAGGCGAAGGCGCGCCGGGCGTCGAACCGCCGGCCGGAGGCCCGGCCGACATAGCCGCCCGCGCCATATTGCCGGGCCAGCGCGGTGGACAGCCGGCCGGTGCCGACGGTCCGGTCCTGCAGCGATGCCGTATTGTCGTAGAGCCTGACCAGCGCGGGAAAGCGCGCCCTGATGTTCGCGAGCAGGGCGCGGATGGCGGCCGCTCCGTCTTCCGCGAGGTCTGCCGCGGTTCCGCCCGGCACGATGCGGTCGCGCATCAGGCGATGGCCGAAGGCGGCGTCGCTCGCCCGCAGCACGCGCTCGCGCAGGACGCCGCAATGGGCGAGCATGAGCGGGAAGGCGGCATCGTTGCAGACGGCGCCGATATCGCCGAGATGGTTGGCGAGGCGCTCCAGCTCCGCCATCAATGCCCGAAGCCAGGCCGCACGCGGGGGAACCGCGATGCCCAGCGCCGCTTCGGCGGCGCGGGCGAAGGCGAACGCATAGGCTACGGTGCTGTCGCCCGACGTCCGGCCCGCCAGCCCGGCGGCGCGGTCGATGCCGGCGCCGGCCATCAGGCCTTCGATGCCCTTATGGGTGTATCCGAGGCGCTCCTCCAGCCGGACGATGGTCTCGCCACTGGCGGTAAAGCGAAAATGGCCCGGCTCGATGATGCCCGCATGCACCGGCCCCACGGCGATCTGGTGCAGGCTCCCGCCCTCCGCCGGAAGGAAGTGGTAAGGGGACGCCGCGGCCGGCATCCGTGTCCCGAGCGGGTGGACGAAGCCCCATTGGCCGTGATCGAGCCAGGCCCTGGGATCGGGCGTATCCTGCGGCACGAGGCCGAACAGGTCGGCGGCCGCGCGTTCGAGCCGGATCGCCGGCGGATGGCGCCGGCCGACCGAGGGATAGCGCCCGTCCGGGCATTCCAGGCTGGCGACGGCGGCCTCGCCGGCCTCTTCGTCGAGCAGGGCGATATGGACGGCGCCCGCCTCGCCCCAGAGGTCGAGCAGGGTCAAGCGCCCCTCGGCGAGATGCTCGACGGCAAGGTTCCAACTGTCCGTGGGCACGGCGGCGCGGATGAAGGGCGCATGGTGCTCCGCGCGGCGGCCCGCCGCCGCGATGTCCGTCAGGGTGGAGGGGGTGCCTTGCTTCATCCGCCTCACCCCAGGAGTTTCGCGACATGCTGGAACCAGGCGACCACGGCCGGGGGCAGATAGAGGCCGGCAACCAGCACCAGGGCCAGATGCGCATACATCGGCAGATAGGGCGCCTTGACGGGCGCGAGGCTGCCGCGCGGCTCGCCGAAGGCGATGCCGGTCAAGCGCAGCAGCAGGGCGCCGAAGGCGACGAGCAGCCCGAACACCAGCGCGACGGCGAGGCTGGGATGCCTGGCGAATGTCGAGCTCACCACCAGGAACTCGCTCATGAAGATGCCGAACGGCGGCAGGCCGGCAATGGCGATGACGCCGACGACGAAGGCCCAGCCGAGCCCGGGATGGCTCTCGGTCAAGCCGCGGATCTCGGCGATCCTCTGCGTGCCCTTGACCTGCGCGACATGGCCGACGGCGAAGAAGATCGCCGCCTTGGTCAGGCTGTGCATGACCATGTGCAGCAGGCCGGCGAAATTGGCGAGCGGGCCTCCCATGCCGAAGGCGAACACGATGATGCCCATATGCTCGATCGAGGAATAGGCGAACAGGCGTTTGATGTCCTGGCGGCGGTAGAGCATGAAGGCGGCGAAGATCACGGAGGCGAGCCCCATCGCGATCATCAGCGGTCCGGGCGCCAGTGCGTTCGGGCTGGCGGCGAGCAGGATCTTGAAGCGGAGCACCGCATAGAGGGCGACGTTGAGGAGCAGGCCCGACAATACCGCCGAGATCGGCGTCGGCCCTTCGGCGTGGGCGTCCGGCAGCCATGCATGCAGGGGCGCCAGGCCGACTTTCGTGCCGTAGCCGAGCAGCAGGAAGACGAAGGCGACGTTGAGCAGGGCCGGGTCGAAACGGGCGGCCTGCCCGACCAGCACGGTCCAGATCATGGCGCTCGCGCCGTCCTGGACCACCGGCTGCGCCGCCATGTAGACGAGGATGGTGCCGAAGAGCGCGAAAGCGATGCCGACGCTGCCGAGGATGAAATATTTCCAGGCGGCTTCCAGGGCTTCGGGCGTGCGGTAGAGGCCGACCATCAGCACGGTGCTGAGCGTGGCGAGCTCGACCGCGACCCACATCAGGCCGATATTGTTCGACACGAGCGCCAGGTTCATGCCGAACATCATGACCTGGTACATGGCGTGGTAGAACCGCAGGTTCGCCGCGGTCAGCCGGCCGATTTCCAGTTCATGCGCGATATAGGAGGCGCTGAACACGCTGGTGGTGAAACCGACGAAGGTATTGAGCACGATGAAGACGATGTTGAGATCGTCGACGAGGAGGTACGGCCCGGGCGCCGGCCGCGGCGTGACGAGCAGCGACAGCGCGGCGAGGAAGGTCAGCAGGCTCGCGGCGACGTTGAGGCGCGCCGTCAGCCGGTAGTTCGGCAGCAGCGCCAGGGGCACGACGGCCGCCGCGGGTATCGCCAGGACGGCGGCCACCGCATCGAGAGGGAATGCGGTCATCGATGTTCTCCCCGATAGTCGTCGAGCGCGCCGACATCGACCGAGTCGAACCTCTCGCGGATGCGGAACAGGAAGATCCCGATGACGATGAAGGCGATCAGCACCGAAAACGCCACGCTGAATTCGACGACGAGCGGCATCCCCTTGGCGCCCGTCGCCGCGAGCACCAGGCCGTTCTCGAGCGACATGAAGCCGATCGCCTGGCTGACGGCGTTGCGGCGGGTGACCATCACCAGCAGCCCGAGCAGCAGGATGGAGAGCGCGAAGGCGAGGTCCTCGCGGGCCAGCGGATCGGCATAGGGCGTGACCCGCAGCATCAGCACGAGGGACAGGGTGACCAGGCCGATGCCGGCGAGCATGGTCGGACCGATGCCGACGGCGGTCTCGATGTCGCGATGAATGCCGAGGCGCTGGACCATGCGGTGCAGACCTACGGGAATGACGATCGCCTTGAACGCGAGGGCGATCGCCGCGGTGATGTAGAGATGGTGGGCGTCCTGGATATAGGCCTGCCAGGCGACGGAGAGCACGAGGACGAGGGAGTGGAGCGCGAACATGTTGATCAGCGCGGAAAGGCGGTCCTGATAGAGCATCATCAGGCTGACCAGAACGAGGCCGCCGGCGAGCAGATGGGCGATGTCGAAGGTGAGGCCACCGCTCATCACAGGCTCCTCGACACGAACAGCAGCAGCGTGCCGAGCAGGGCCAGCATGAGCGCGACCCCCAGGAAGTCCGGCACCCGGAAAACGCGCATCTTGGCGATGGCCGTCTCGAAGACCGCGAGGAGGAAACCGCCCAAAGTAAGCTTACCCAGATAGGCGAGGGCGCCGACAAGATAGAGCGCCGGCGGGCTCCCCGGCGCCACCAGCCCCCAGGGCATGAAGACGCAGGAAATCAGGGACATGTAGAGCAGCAGCTTCAGGAAGGTGGCGAACTCGATCATCGCCAGATGCCGTCCCGAATATTCCAGGATCATGGCCTCGTGGACCATGGTGAGTTCCAGATGCGTCGCCGGATTGTCGACGGGGATGCGCCCGTTTTCGGCAATCGCCACGATGACGAGCGCGATGAGCGACATGCCGAGCGAGACCCGGAGCCCGGCTTGCGGCGAGTTCATGAAGGCGGCGATCGTCGAGAGCTGGGTCGCGCCGGCGACGAGGGCGAGGCTGAACACGATCAGCAGCATGGCCGGCTCGGCCAGCGAGGCGATCATCACCTCGCGGCTCGAGCCGATGCCCCCGAAGCTCGTGCCGACATCCATGCCCGCCAGCGCCAGGAAGAAGCGGGCGCTTCCCAGGAGCGCGACGATGGCGATGAGATCGGCGGTCCAGCTGAAGGTGAGGCCGGTGGCGAAGGTCGGGATCAGCGCGGCGGCCACCCAGGTGGCGGCGAAGATCAGATAGGGGCTGACGCGGAACAGCCACGAGGCGTTGTCCGCCAGCACGACCTCCTTGCGCATCAGGCGCAGGAGGTCGCGATAGGGCTGCAGGAGGGAAGGCCCGCGGCGCTGCAGCAGCCGGGCCTTCGTCTTGCGCACGAAGCCGGTGAGAAGCGGCGCGAGCAGGAGCACCAGCATCATCTGCGCGCCTTGAACCGCGAATTCGGTGATCATGGCCATAGGGTGAGCGCCAGAAGCAAGGCCACGAGATAGACGAAGACGAGGGACAGGTAGCTGCGGATCGTCAGGAACTGCAGATAGTTGAGGCGCTCGATGGCGTAGTCGACGGCGTCCGTGATCGGGACATAGAGCCACTCCCAGGCCAGATCATGCATCGTGACGGTAAGGCGTGCCGGCACCGTCGAGCCCGGCGCCGGCATGTCCACCTCTTCGCTTGCGCGAAAGGCGAAGGCGAAGACGCGGCGGAGGGGCTGGGCGAAACTGACGGCCGTGTATTGTCCGGACGGCCCGATATCCTGAAAGCCGCAGCCCCAGGCCGGCCCGCGGCGCAGCGCCCGCGAGGCGAAGCGGTGGATCGCATAGGCGGCGAGCGATGCGGAGACGGCGATGAACAGGAAGACCAGCAGGCCGTTATACGAACTGCGGCTCTCGGCGATCGGCACGATCGACAGCCAGGGCTGCGTCATCTGCGGCGGCATGCGGGTGCCGACGAGCGAAAGCGTCACCGGCGCAAGCCCGTCGATGACGACGCCGGGCAGGATGCCGGCGAGCAGGCAGAGGCTTGCGAGGATGAACATCGCCGCCAGCGAGCAGCGGTCGACCTCCTGCGCACGCTCCACGGCGGCGCTCCTCGGCCGGCCGAGGAAGGTGATGCCGAACGCCTTCACGAAGCAGGCCGCGGCCAGGGCGGCCGACAGCGCCAGGAGGCCGCCGACGGCCGGCACCATAACCTTCAGCGCCCATTGCGGCAGGTCGGGGCTCTGCAGCACCGCCTGGAAGGCCAGCCATTCGGAGACGAACCCGTTGAACGGGGGGAGCGCCGAGATCGCCACGCAGCCGACGAGGAAGACGAAGCTGGTCAATGGCATGCGATGGATGAGGCCGCCGAGCTTTTCCATGTCGCGCTCGCCGGTCGCCGTCAGCACGGCGCCGGCGCCGAAGAAGAGCAGGCTCTTGAAGAAGGCGTGGTTGAGGACGTGGAAGAGCGCCGCGGTGAGGGCCAGCGCCGCCGCCCATCCCATGGCGTTCGCCCCGAAGGCGAGCGCCAGGCCGAGACTGACGAAGATGATGCCGATGTTCTCGATCGTGCTGTAGGCGAGGAGGCGCTTGAGGTCCTTTTCCATCAGGGCGTGCAGGATGCCGAGGACCGCGGTGAGGCCGCCGAAGAACAGCACGACGACGCCGGACCACCAGCTCGGCGGTCCGAGGAGATCGAACACCACCCGGATGAAGCCGTAGACGGCGACCTTGGTCATCACGCCGCTCATCAGCGCGGAGACATGGCTCGGCGCGGCGGGATGGGCGAGAGGCAGCCAGACATGCAGGGGGACGAGGCCGGCTTTCGATCCGGCGCCGAGGAGCATGAGCCCCAGCACCGCCGCGGCGACGAGCGGCGTGGGGCCGCCGGCGCGTATGGCCTCGAACGTATAATCCCCGCTCGAGCCGGACAGCAGGCCGAAGGCGAGCAGCAGGGCGAAGGTGCCGAAGCTGGCCATGACCAGATAGATGTAGCCCGCCCGCCTGTTGTCCTGGTCCCGGTGGTGCGCCATGACGAGCAGCCACGAGGCGAGGGACATGAACTCCCAGGAGAGCAGGAAGGTGAAGGCATCGTCCGCCAGGAGCACGAGGTTCATGCCGGCGAGGAACGCCGGAAAGAACGGCAGCACCCGGTGCGGCGCGGATTCGTGGAGACCGTAGCCGAGCCCGTAGAGACTGGACGCGGCGCCCCCGAGATTGACGACGACGAGGAAGAAGGTGGCGAGCGCGTCGAGGTGGAAACGGGCCCCGATCCAGGGTAGGCCGAGCGGCAGCGCAACCGTCGACGTGGCGGTCGCATCGGTGGCGAGATGGCCGACGGCGAGCGCCAGCAGGACGGCGGAAATGCCGAGGGTCGCGCTATAGACGAGGCGTGTCGCGGAGCGGTGCCGGCTGACCGCGATGGCCAGCACGCTAGTTCCCAGGAGCGCGGCGACGCCGCACAGAAGAACTGCGACATCCAGGTTCACGCCGCGCTCCTTATCCCCTGTCTGGCCTCTGTGCCGTCGCCGAGCCTGGCGGGATCGTGCTCGGCCTTCAGCCGGACGCCACGGCCGCCGACCTGGCTGGACGCGCCTTCCGCGATCAGTTCGACGCCGGCGAGATCGAGCGCCCCGACGAGCTTCATCAGGGAATCGACATTGCCGCGGATGATGCCTTCGCTGGCTTCCATGCGCTGGATCGTCGGCACAGAAAGACCGGACAATTCGGCAAGCTTGCGCTGGTCGATGCCGAGGAGCGCCCGTGCGGCGCGCAGCTGCGGAGAAGTTATCACGGTCGATTCTCTCTCAGCCATCAGACATGAAGTCTACACGTTGCAATATACATTAAGAGGTGTTAAAGTCAAGACATGATATCTGAGACATCAGTTTTGTGATGTCTCCATATCGAAATGGTGTCGGCGCCATGAAGACTTTGGCGAACGCTGTCGTTTGGGCGAAAGGGTGCGGACGAAAGTTGTCCGTTGCAGCGATGCAGTAAAACCGGAGGATGTCGGGCAGTCCTGGAGGATATGATCCCGCAGGCGGAACGGTTTCCCTCCGGATTTCGGGTTTTTTCGGCTGGAACGGCAGGGCCGGTCGCGGCGAGAGCATTCTCCAGAAGAGTTGTTTCGGCTTTTCGATTGAGAAAAGGCGTCAAGACAATGGGTTAGAGAAAAATTGTGATGCGGTGGAATCGCAATTTTCTCGAGCGGCGAGGGCTCGGCTGGACGCTCCTGCCGTCGACCCGTTGGATCCTCGTGTGGACCAAGGATGATGTCTCGGGGGAGGTGGTGTTGCGCGACGAGGCATGCTCGGCGGGAGGCGTGCAGCTCCCTCACCGGTCTCCCGGGCGTCGGGAGGGAGCGGGAACGGGCGATGCCTTCGGCAAGGCGCGCCGCCGTTCCTCGGCCGATGATGGCATCCGGGGAGGACTGCATCGCGCCCGGGCGCCGCGGCGATCGCCGCCGCCCGCGCCGTATCGAGGACATGCCGGCGCCGGCCCGGCGGAGACGGTGAAAGAGGTCGCAGGGCCATGATTTCGCCCGATCCGGACCGGAGCGCCATGGCAAGGATCGTCCGGCGGGCGTTGTTGTCCGCGGCGCTCATGCTGGGCGCGGGCGCGGCGCTCTATGTCGCGATGGGCATCTGCGCCCTCTCGGCCGTCCTGTTCGCGGTAGCCTGCGGCGTCATCTCCGAGATGGCCGCCTATATGTGAAGCGCGAGGCCCCGCCCGCCAGGTCCGGGATCCAAGTCGACGATGATCGGACTTTCTCCCGGATGCACGGACGGGATGTCCGCGCATCCGGTGACGATGCGAACCCTACAGGCATGTATGGCCCGCCTTCGGGGGCCTGTGGGCAGGACCCCGGCGGGGATATGCCGCGCTCCTGCTCAGACGGCAGGCATGCCTGCGGCGATCCAGGCCTGGATATCCTCGAGGGTGCGGGCGAAGCGGTCGATCATCTCGTCGACCTGGGCTTCGGTGATGATGAGGGGCGGGCAGAAGGCGATCGAATCCTGGATGGCGCGGATGATGAGGCCATGCTCATGCGCCTTCTCGAAGAAGCGGAAGCCGACCTTGCCGGGGGGATCGAACTTGGCCTTGCTGGCCTTGTCGGCCACCAGTTCGACCGCGGCGATGAGGCCGACGCCGCGCACTTCGCCGACGAGCGGATGGTCGGCGAAGGCGCGCAGGCGGGCCTGCAGATGGGCACCGACCTTGGCGGCATTCGCCACCAGGCCGCGTTCCTCGATGATGGCGAGGTTTTCGAGGCCGACGGCGGTCGCCACCGGATGGCCGCTGGCGGTGAAGCCGTGGCCGAAGGTGCCGAGCCGCTCGCTCTGGTCGGCGATGGCCTGGTAGATGGCGTCGCTGACGACGACGGCGGCCAGCGGCTGGTAGGAGGAGGTGATCTGCTTGGACACCACCAGCATGTCCGGCTGGATGCCGAAATGCTCGCAGGCGAACAAAGTGCCGAGGCGCCCGAAGCCGTTGATGACCTCGTCCGCCACCACCAGCACGTCGTGGCGGCGGCAGACGGCCTGGACCTTCTCCCAATAGGTGCGCGGCGGCACCAGCACGCCGCCGGCGCCCATCAGCGGCTCGCCGATGAAGGCGGCCACCGTCTCCGGGCCCTCGGCGAGGATGGTGGCCTCCAGCTCGGCGGCGAGGCGGTCGGCGAAGGCCTCCTCGCTCTCGCCCGCCTCGGCGAAGCGGTAATGATGCGGGCAGGTCACATGCTTGACGAAGGGCAGCGGCAGGTCGAAGCCGCGCTGGTTCACCTGCAGGCCGGTCAGACTGCCCGAGGCGATGGTGATGCCGTGATAGCCGCCGTTGCGGGCGATGAACTTCTTCTTCTCCGGCCGGCCGAGGGCGTTGTTGTAGTACCAGGCGAGCTTGACGACGGTGTCGTTGGCTTCCGAGCCCGAATTGGTGAAGAAGACATGGTCGAGCCCGTCCGGCGTCATCGTCGCCAGCTTCTCGGCGAGCTCGATCGAGGGCTCGTTCGATTTATGCGTGAAGGTATGGTAGTAGGGAAGCTTGGCCATCTGCCGCGCCGCCGCTTCCACCAGCCGGCTCTCGCCGAAGCCGACGGCGACGCTCCACAGCCCGGCCAGCCCCTCGATATATTCGCGCCCCTGGTCGTCATAGACATGGATGCCCGACCCCCGCTCGATCACGATCGGGCCGTTGCGCTCATGCCGGCGCATATTGGTATAGGGATGGATCTGATAGGCGATGTCGCGCGCATGCAGCGAATTGGGCAGAACGGTCATCGGAGGAGCTTTCCTGAAAACGGATGGACGGCCGGCGTCGGAGACATCGGCCGTCGAACGGGGAGGGGCCGGGCGTAAAGCGCCCGGCGGTGCGGTTCAGCGGGCGGCGTAGACCGTCCGCGCCTGTTCGGGCGTGATGAAACCGTCGAGCAGGTCTTCCTTCACCAGCGCCGGATCCCGCTCTTCCGGGGGGCCCCAGCCGCCGCCGGCCGGCGACGAGATCTTGATCCTGTCGCCGGGCTTGATCGGGACATTGGCGAATTTGCTCGGCGAGACCTTGTTGAAGGCCTGGGTGATCGTCAGCCAGTCGTCGCTACCGTTGCGCTTCATGAAGAGCTCGGCGCGTCCGCCCTCATGGCCGCCGTGGATGCCCCACGGGCTGACCTTCTGGCGGTCGCTCATATAGCTGAACGTCATCTCGGTATCGGTGCAGCGCACGGTCTTGGAGAGAGAGAGGCCGCCCCGGAAGGTGCCGGGGCCGCCCGAGCCGTCGACGAGCTTGAATTCCTCGACATGCCAGGGGAAGCGATATTCGAACACCTCGACCGGGATGTGCGGGCAATTGCCGTTGATGCCGCCGACCGCGTCGTTGCCGTCGGCGAAGCTGCGCCCGCCCCAGCCCACGGGGGTGAGGTCGTAGCAGCAGAAGAACTCGCCGGTCTGGTTGTCGGTGCCGCCGAAGAGGAAATTGCTGTGGCTGGCGCCGTCGGTGGCGGCGGAGCGCTCCTTCAGGCCGGGGGCGAGCGCTCCCATCACCACATTGGCGATACGGCAATGCGTCTCGGTGTTGCCGCCCACCGAGGGGCCGGGAAAGTTGACGTTGACCACCGATCCCGGCTCCGCGAGGACCCGGATCGGCCGGAAGCAGCCCGAATTCTTCGGAATGGTGGAATCGGTGAGCTGCAGGACGGCATTGTAGGCGGCGCCGTGCGCCACGCCGAGCGTGCCGTTGATGGGTCCCTTGGCCTGGGGCGAGGAGCCGTGATAGTCGACGATGAGGTCGCTGCCCGACACCGTCACTTCGGCGCGGATGGTGTAGACCTTGTCCTCGATGCCGTCGTCTTCCATGCAGTCTTCGAAACGGTAGCGCCCGTCCGGGATCTTCTCGATCTCCGCCCGCATGCGACGTTCCGAATAGTCCATCAGCGCCATGACGTTCTCGCGGAAAGATTCGACGCCGTGCTTGCGGGCGAGGTCGGCCATGCGCCGCTCGCCGAGGTCGATCGAGGCGATCAGCGCGCGGAAATCGCCGTAATTGTAACGCGGTGTGCGAACGTTCGCCAACAGCAGCCGCCAGATGTCGTCGACATCCTTGCCGGCGCGCTTGATCTTCACCGGCGGCACCCGCAGCCCTTCGTGGAACACCTCCGTCGCCTCGCCGGCGAAGCCCGCCGGCGCCATGCCGCCCACTTCGCAGACATGGCCGATGGCGACCGCGAAGCCGATGAGCGTGCCGTCGACGAAGACCGGCTTGAAGAAGGTATGCTCGGGGGTGTGCAGTCCGCCGCGATAGGGATCGTTGTGGAGGATGACGTCGCCTTCCTCCAGGTCCTCCAGCGCGATCTCCTGCACGCAGGAGCGCAGCAGCAGCGGCATGCCGCCGATCATCGACGGGCAGAAATCGCCGGTCGCCACCAGCTCGCCCGTCGGCAGGGCGAGACCGCAGGTGAAGTCGAGCGATTCGGAAAAGATCGTCGAATAGGAGGTGCGCATCAGCGTCACGCCCATGTCCCGGCAGATCGAGACCAGGATGCCGCCGACGATGTTCAGGGAAACCATATCCATCTCAAGAACTCCTTCGGGCGGGTCAGGCCGAGATCAGCAGATTGCCGTAGCGATCGACGGTGAGGGATTTTTCGGGATCGAGCACGGTCACGGAGGCGTTCTCCTCGACGAGCGCGGGCCCCGAGATGGCATGGCCGGCGAGCAGAGCGTCGCGGGCGTAGACCGGCGTGTCGATCCACCCGCCCTGGAACCAGACCGGGCGGCGGCCGACCGGTTCGGCCGGGGCGCTCGCCTCGGCGATGACGGGGAATTCGAGCTGCCCGGTATGGGCGATGCCGGTGACGAGGAAATTGACGATTTCCATATGGTCGGCGAGACGGAAGCCGAAACGGGCCTCATGCTGGCTGTGGAAGGTGTCGAACATCGCCGCGATCTCCTCGTCGGTGAAGGCGTCCGCCTCGATAGGGATCTCCAGCTCGTAATTCTGGCCGAGATAGCGCATCTCGACGCTGCGGGTGATCGTCACGTCGTGATGGCCCTGCGCGGCCAACTCGGCCCGGCATTCCGCCACCAGCGCCGCCATGGCGGAGGCGGCGCGCTCGCGGTCGAAGAAGCGCGAATTGAGCTGCACCGTGCGGTAGCGGTCGACGCGCGCATCGGCCATGGTGAAGCCGAAGGCGGAGAACTGGCCGGGGAAGTTCGGCACCAGGCCCCTCGGAATCGAGGCCTCGGTCATGAGGTCGCTGACATGCGGCGGACCGGCGCCTCCGAAGGCGACCAGCACGAAGTCGCGCGGGTCGAGCCCCTGTTCGGTCAGCACCGTGTGCAGGGCGCCCACCATATTGTTGTTGGCGATGCGCACGACGGCGAGCGCCGCCTCCTCGACGCCGTAGCCGAGGGCCTCGGCCAGCGGTTCGATCGCCTTGCGGGCGGCGGCCGCGTCGAGGCCCATCGACCCGCCCAGGAAGTTGGTGGCGCTGATGCGGCCCAGCACGACATTGGCGTCGGTGACGGTGGGCAGCGTGCCGCCGCGGCCATAGCAGGCCGGGCCCGGATTGGCGCCGGCGCTCTCCGGGCCGACGACCAGCATGCCGCCGGCATCGATCCGCGCGATCGAGCCGCCGCCGGCCCCGATGGTGCGGATGTCGATCATCGGGATCTGGATCGGGCGGCCCCATTCGATCTCGAAATCGGTGGTGAACTTCTCCTTGCCGTCGACGACGGTCGACACGTCGGTGGAGGTGCCGCCCATGTCGAGCGTGACGAGGTTGGGCAGGCCGAGCAGCTCGGCGGTGCGCTTGGCGGCGATGACGCCGCCGGTCGGCCCGGAGACGGCGATCTGGATCGGCGCCTCCACCGCGGCCTCAAGGCTCATCTCGCCGCCGTTGGAGCGCATGACCACCACCGGCGCCGTGACGCCCTGCTCGTCGAGCTCGCGCCGCATGGAGCCGAGCTGGCGGGTCACGACGGGCTTGATGAAGGCGTCGCAGATGGTGGTGGAGGAACGGAAATGCTCCTTCCACTTCGGCAGCACCTCATAGGAGATCGACACCGGCACCCCCGGCAGCCTCTCCTTGAAGATCGCCTTGATCCGCTGCTCGTGGTCGGGCGTGAGGTAGGAGTGCAGCAGCACGACCGCGACGGCCTCGATCTCGCCCTCGGCGGCGAATTTGTCGGCGAGGGCGGCGACCTCCGCCTCGTCGAGCGCCTTGATCACGCCTCCCGACGGGCCGATGCGCTCGTCGATCTCGAAGGCGTCGCGGCGCTTGACGAAGGGCTTGGGCTTGACCCAGGCCAGATCGTAATGGTGCCGGCGATTGCCGCGGCCGATGAAGGGAACGTCGCGGAAGCCCTGCGTCGTCACATAGGCGATGCGGGCGCCCTTGCCTTCGAGCAGGCTGTTGGTCGCCACCGTCGTGCCGAGCCGGATGCCGGCGATGGCGTCGATCTCGCCGAAGGAGCGCAGGCCCGTCATGATGCCCTGGATCGGATCATGCGGGGTGGACAGGTTCTTCCAGGCCTTGAGTGCGCGATTGGATTCGTCGTAGGCGACGAAATCCGTGAACGTCCCGCCAATGTCGATGCCCAGTCTGTAGCCCATGGCCGGTTCCTCTTGCAGTTTGTTGTGCGGGGCCGCGAGGCCCTCGGGTTCAGGATGATGTCGCTGTTTCGGCCGCGGCATAGTCGACCGGCGTGGCGTGCCACCCCTCGGCGCGACGCGACCAGAAGGCGTCCTGCACCCGGCTCGAGATCGGGCCGGGCCGGTCATTGCCCATGATGCGTCCGTCGATGCGCGAGGCCGGCATGACGCCGCCCGCCGTCGTCGACAGGAAGATCTCGTCGGCATCGCGCAATTCGTCGACGGACACGGGCCGCACCTCGATCGGCAGGCCGAGATGGCCGCATAGCTCGATGACGGAGCGGCGGGTGATGCCTTCGAGGACGCCGCTCGACGGCGTGGCGATCCGGCCGTCCGAGACGACGAAGATGTTGAAGCCCGGCCCCTCGGTGACGGTGCCGTCCTCCGCCAGCAGCACGCAGAAATCGGCGCCGCGGTCATGCGCCTCGAACTGGCCGCGCGTCAGATCGGCCCAGTGGAAGTTCTTGGCGGTGGGATCGACGGATCGGGCGGGAATGCGCACGGCCTCGGCCACGACGAGATGGGCGCCGCGCGCCATCACCTCGGGGTTGAGCAGCGAGATCCACGGCACGGCGAAGGCGGTGATGTAGTTGCGCGCATAGGCCGGATGATAGGGCACGCCGGCCGGCGGGCGTCCGCGCAGGCAATCCATGGCGATATAGGCGTCGCGCAGGCCCGCCAGGGCCACGCAGCGATGCAGGATCGCCTTGATCTCCTCGTCGCTTTCCCGCGGCTGGAAGCGAAAGGCGTTCATCGACGCCCGGAAGCGGGCGATGTGATCGTCGAGCCGGAAGAAATTGCCCTGCCAGACGCTGACCACGTCATAGGTCACGTCGGAGCGGCGATAGCCCCAGTCGGTGATCGGTATCGCGGCTTGCGAGACCGGCATGTAGCGCCCGTCTATATAGGCCGCCCCGGCGGCATAGGGAGAGGGGGTTGGCGTCGTCATGGCCGTCACCTCGCCGCTCTCTGGGGTTCGGCGGAAAGCGCCGGGGTGTCGGGCGCCGATGCGCCCTTGGGCACACCGGCCGTGACGATGGCGATCTCGCGGCCGCGGCTGAGCCCGGTCGGCCGAAAGATCAGGATGAGGGCCATGACGATGCCGAGGCCGATTTCCTGGCTGCCCTGCGGCAGCGCCAGCGTGCTGCCGCCGATCGTCACGCCGCGTTCGAGAAAGCGCAGGAACTCGACGACCGCGGTCACCGCGACGACGCCGGTCACCGCGCCGGTGAGGCTGAACATGCCGCCGACCACCAGCATGGCGATGGTGATGAAGGAGAGGTCGAGATAGAAGGGATCGACCGTGAGGATGCCGAGGAACTGGGCGTAGAGCCCGCCGCCGACGCCGACCAGCGCGGCGCTCAGCACGAAGGCGGCGAGGCGCATGCGCAGGATCTTCACCGCCGAGGCCCGGGCCGCGACCTCATCGTCCCGCGAGGCCCGCAGCATCAGCCCGAAGCGCGAGATCTGGAACAGGTAGGCGAGGAGGATCGCCAGGGCGGCGAACGCATAGGCGGTCCACGGCCCGACCACGGTGGGAATGCCGATGATCGAGCTGACCCCCGCCGTCACCGAATCCCAGTTCGAATAGACGCTGTTGACGATGATGAGGAAGGCGAAGGTCGCGATCGAGGCGGCCGTCCCGGACAGGCGCATGATGGCCGCGCCCAGGCAGAGGGCGGCCACGGCCGGCAGCACCAGCGATCCGGCGATGGCGACGAGGAAGGGATATTGATTGTCCTGCAGGAATGTCGGCAGGCCCGACAGCATGATCTGCTTGAAGGATGGGTCCGCCGTCGCCCAGGCCGCGGCATAGGCGCCGATGCACATGAACCCGATCTGGCCGAAGGAGATGATGCCGGAATTGCCGATGAAGACATAGAGGCCGACGACGACGATGACGCGGATGAACATCTCCGTCAGCGTCACGCTCAGGCTGTCATTGGCGGAGAGGAAGGTGGCCCCGGCGATCAGGCCGAGGAGGACCATCAGCAGGAACGGCGCTTGATGGCGGGCGATGAAGTTCCGCATTGTCGGTGCTCCCTCTCGCCTCAGACGCGTTCGAAGGAACTGCGCGCCGGGACGATGCCGGCGGGCCGTATCAGCAGGACGAGGATGACGAAGGCGAAGGCGAAGGCGTCGCGGAAGGCCCTGAGGTCCGGCGGAAGATAGGCCTGCAGCATGGTGACGATGAAGCCGATGGTGAAGCCGCCGACCACCGCGCCGACGAGGCTTCCCATGCCGCCGACGACCACCGCCACGAAGGCGAAGAGGGCGAGCGGCACGCCCATCGTATAGCTGAGCGAGCCCGATTGCGTGGTGTAGAGCAGCGACACGACGCCGGCGAGGATGCCGCTGATGGCGAAGGCGATGCCGATCACCACATTGCCGCGCACGCCGAGATACTGGGCCATGCGGAAATCCTCCGCCGCGGCCCGCATCTGCACGCCATAGGAAGTCTTCTTCAGGAAGAGCGAGATCGCCACCATCAGCACCAGCGTGACCACCAGCGTGATGAGCTGGAGCATGGGAACGCGCAGGATGCCGATCATCACCTGCGTGTTGGCGCCGCTCCACAGGTCGACCGCCTTGGGACGCGAGCCATAGGCCATCAGCACGCCGTTCTGGATGATGTAGCTCACCGCGAAGGAGGCGATCATCAGCGTGGGGGAGGAGGTTCGCCGCAAGGGCCGGAACACCAGCACGTCGGTCATCAGCGCCACGATGACCACGATCAGGCAGATCATGGGGATCATCACCGGCCAGGGCCAGGCGCCGATCAGCAGGCGGGCCGTCACGTCGGCCGACGGCACGATCAGCGCGTAGCAGCCGATGGTGATGAAGTCGCCATGGGCGAAGTTGATCAGCCGGAGGATGCCGAAGAGGAGGCCGATGCCCAGCGCCACCAGCGCGTAGATGCTGCCCAGGCTGATCGCGTCGATGAGATTTTGCAGGAATTGGATCATGCGTGGGTCTCCTTGCGGGCGGAATGGCCGTTGCCGAAGCCGAAATAGGCGTGGCGGATGGCCTCGCCGTCCTGCAGGTCGGCGGCGCGGCCTTCCAGCTGCATGCTTCCGCCCCGCAGCACATAGATGCGGTCGGCATGCTTGAGGATGCGGTTGGAACTCTGTTCGTTGATCAGCAGCGTCAGCTTCGCGCGTTGGCGCAGGTCGAGCAGGATCTCGTAGATCTGGTCGATGATCTTGGGCGCCAGGCCCAGCGACGGCTCGTCGACCAGGAGGAGGCGCGGGCGCGTCATCACTGCCCTCGCCACCGCCAGCATCTGCTGCTCGCCGCCGGACAGGCGGCCGGCGGGATAATGCAGCCTTTCGGCGAGCCGGGGGAAGAGCTCCAGCAGCCGCTCGAGATCCGCCTTGGCGGCGGTGCGGTCGCGCTGGATATAGCCGCCGATGCGAAGGTTCTCGTCGACCGTGAGCGTGCCGAAGATGTGCCGCCCCTCGGGCACCAGCGACAGGCCGAGCCGGGCGATCTGCTCCGGCCGCTGGCCGAGGATGCTGCGCCCGTCGATGCGGATGGCGCCGGCCTCGGGCGTCACCCCCCCGGCGATGGCCGCGAGCGTGGTCGATTTGCCGGCCCCGTTCGGGCCGATGATGCAGACGACCTCGCCTTCCTCGACCGCGAGCGACACGCCGCGCAGGGCGACGAGGTCGCCGTAGCGCACATGGATATCGTCGACTTCGACCAGTCTGCCCATCATGCCTCCATGCCGAGATAGGCGGCGAGCACCGCTTCGTGTTTCTGGATTTCGTCCGGCGTGCCCTCGGCGATGGTGCGGCCGCCGTCGAGCACGTGGATGCGCTGGCTGATGCCCATCACGACGCGCATATTGTGCTCGATCAGCAGGACGCCGCAGGTGAAGGTCTGCGGGATCGAGGCGACCAGCACCATCAGATCCTCGCATTCGGCATCCGACATGCCGGCCGCCGGCTCGTCGAGGAGCACGAAGGCCGGGGACAGGACCAGGGCCCGCGCGATGCCGAGGCGGCGCTGGTCGGTATAGGCGAGGGCGCCGGCGTGCCAGTGCGCCTTGTCGGCGAGGCCGATCCAGGCCAGCATCGCCCGGGCGTGCTGGCGGGCGCTGCGCAGCCCCAGGCCGAGGCCGGTGGCCGTCACCTCGACATTCTCGGCGACGGTCATGTCCTTGAACAAGCGTCCGGCCTGGAAGGTGCGGGCCACGCCACGCTCGCGGAAGCGGGCCGCCGGCCAGTTGGTGGTGTCGGCATCGCCGAGCGTGATGCGGCCTTCCGACGGCCGCTGGAAGCCGGTGAGGCAGTTGACCAGCGTGGTCTTGCCGGCGCCGTTGGGGCCGATGAGACCGAACACTTCATGGCGCTGCACCGCCAGGCTCACATCCGAGATCGCCGCCAGACCCTGGAAGCGGACCGAAAGCCCGGACACGGCGAGCACCGAGGCGTTGGTGGCGCTGCGGTCGATGCCGGGCGACGGCGGTTCGGCATAGGGCTGGATCATCGTGCCGGTCCCCGTGTCAGGAAAGGAGCTGGCCGGTTTCCCGGCCAGCGACGGATCTCATTTCTTCAGGCGATAGAGCACTTCATTGGGAATGGTGTCCTTGATGGTCCACTCCTCGACCGGGGCTTCCTTGTCGTCGGCATAGGAGACGACGGTCATCGGCATGCCGATCTGGATATGCAGTTTCGGCGTGAAGGTGCGCGGGCCGAGGATGGTGGCCGCCTTGTCGCTCTGGTTGAGCAGGGCGACGACCTTCGCGCCGTCGGTCGTGCCGGCCTTCGTCACCGCCTGGGCCCACAGATCGAGGAAGGCATAGATCGGATAGGCATATTGCGTCGTCGGCGGCTTGCCGAACTTCTTGGCGAAGGCGGCGGTGAGCTCGTTCACGGCGGGCCGGGGGTCGTTCACCGTCAGCGCCTGCACAGGCAAATAGAAGTCCTTCAGGCCGGGCGTCGAGTTGAGCCAGTAGGTGCCGTCCATGGCGGTGGCGCTCATGATCGGCAGGGTGATGCCGGCCGCGCGCAGCTGGCGCACGGAGCTGGCCGCGCCCGGATTGGTGGAGCACAGCATGATGTTGTCGACGCCGTCGGTGCGGATCGCGTCGCTCAGGCGGGTGATCTGCGAGTTGATGGTCGGATCGAGGCCCTTGAACGTGTCCTTGCCGACGATCTTGCCGCCCTTGTTGGGAAACATCCATTCATAGCCGGCGCAGACGGACTTGTTGTACTCGATGGTTTCGTCGAGCAGCATGTAGCCCTTGCGGAAGCCCTTCTTCTCGTAGCCCCAGTCTCCCATGACGGCCCCTTCGAGCTGGCCGGCATTGTTGGCCGTGAAGGAGAGCGGCCCGACGCCGAGCACGCCGGCCTTGGGATCCGATGCGCCGAGGAAGGTGGAGATCACGCCGGCCTTCTGGGCCTGCAGCGCCGCGGGCGCGCCATAGTCGTAGTCGGCCGACACCAGGAGCAGGTTCGCGCCCTGGTCGATGAGGGCCTTGCCGACCTTGGCGCCCTCGACCCGGTCGGTCTTGGTGTCGCCGGAGATCACTTTGATCTGCTTGCCGAGAAGCCCGCCCTTGGCGTTGGTCTGCTCGACCCAGAGCTGGGCCATTTTGGTGGCCTCGCCGTCATAGGCCTCCATCCAGCCGGAGAAGGCGACCGCCATCCCGATGGTGATGCCGTCGTCCGCGGCCGCGGCCTTCTGGACCGCCCCGAAGGCGATGACGCCGCTCAATAGCGCGCCGATGAGAAGTCTTGCTTTCAAGGTACCCTCCTGCCGAAAGCCGCAGGCGCACAATCGCGGCCTGCGTGATGTCTAGGTCTCGGCTTCCCGGCCCCGAGGCCGGGCAAAGCCCGGGCGTTTGCGGAAATGCTCACGCACGCCGCGCCGCCGCTCGTTCATGGATGGTCGAAAATCACCGGTCCGGCTCGCTGCTGCCGCCTCAGGCGGAAGCCTCGGCCAGCCGTCTTTTGTTGCGCCCTTGCTCCCATTCCACGCACCAGGCGGAGCAATAGGTCTTGCCCCCCTGGATTACGGGGTCGGGGCTTGGATTGACGGGCTTCTCATAGATCAGAATTCCGCAATTCGGGCATTTGGTGTAGCTCTCGATATACATTCTGTTCTTGGCGAACTTCATATGCGCATTCCCGGCGGTGATGTTCTAAGAGCGACGCAGCGAAGATTACCTACCTGTCGTCAGCCGATACCTTCGGCTGGTACAGCCTCGGGGCGCGGCATCCGTCCAGGGGCGCCGATGCCCAGTTGTCCGTAGACCTCGAGGACATGGTCCCACGTGGCCCTCAGATGGTCTTCCATGGCCCCGACGGAACGGCCGATATCGCCCGTCGCCATCGCTTCCACGATCGGGACATGGGCCAGCGCCGTTTCGATCGGCGTCTCGTGGTCCAGGTCGACGAAGGCGATCAGCATCTGCACCTCGGTGTCGATGCCTTCATGGGCGCGCACCGTCTGGCGGTTGCGCGAGAATTCGCAGATGCGCCGGTGAAGGGCCATGTCCTCCTCGCGCAGGTCCGACAACCGCTTGGCGTGAGCCGCCGCGATCATCCGCTCGACGATGCCCCGCAGGTCCTCGTGGTCGCCCGGCGTCATCAGCGGCACGGCTTGCCGGATGGCGAAGGACTCCACGCAGATGCGGAACGAAAACACGTCGTTCACGTCCTGCGGCGTGAAGTGCCGCAGGAAATGGCCCCGGCGCGGTGCCGAGACGAGGAAACCGCGCTGCGCCAGGCCCGAGACCGCTTCCCGTATCGGGTTGCGGCTGATGCCGAGCGCACGGGCAAGCTCCGCCTCGTTGATGCGGTCGCCCGGGCGCAACTGGCCCGAGGTCAGCGCCTCCAGGAGGATATTGCGCACCTGATCGGACAGGCTCGGTGTTTCGATCAGGCGTGGTGCGGCAGGTCTGCCCGTCGACAAGGCCATGAACCGTACCTTTCCGGCGACTTCCAGAACAGCTCGAAGGCATGGCGGGCCAGGCGATCGGGCAAGACTTCGTATATTGCAGACTGTGGACAGATTATAAAAAGCGCCTAGTAAGTCAACAGCTTGTCTGCGGAAACTTTGTGCACGGTCCCGCTCAAGCGCTGGGCGGCCGGGGCAAAAATTAGCCGCCGTGCCAGCGCGTCGGCGCCTGGGCCCTCCCTGCCGGCGCGTCCCGACGCCGGGCGCCCCCGCGAGCCGCTGCGGGAAGATCGGGGCGGACGCACGGCATGCGTCCGCCGAGGCGCCGGCGGGCGGGAGGCGCCCGCTTCTCATGACGCCGCGGACGGCAGCGGGGCCTCGCCGGCGGCCTCGCTGGGGCGCCATTTGGCGGCCGAGCGCTTGTGGAACATCTCGCGGAACTGGGCGGTCGAGGTCGGCAGCAGGGTGCCGTCGTCCCAGTCCAGCACGACGGCGTAGCGGCGCACCACGTCGAGCCTGTCGATCGAGCCGGCGCGATAGGCCGCCGCGACCTCCTCCGGGTCGGTGGCCAGCCAGCCGCTGCGCTGGCGGGCGATCGATTCGCGTTCGGCCCGGGTCGCCGCTTCGTCGATCTCGTATTCGCAGATGTCGGGATCGATCGGCCGGATCACGACGCCGTAATCCATGGCGGCCCGCCCGACCGAGACATAGCCGTCGATGACGTCTTCCAGCACCAGCGCCGGATCGCGTTCGAGCGGATCGCCGAAGCCGCCGCCGCCGGCGGTCGGACGGCTGAAGATGTCCCCCTCGCCGAGCGGCACGTCCGAGAAGGTCGCGCCCAGCCAATCCGGCTTGTCGCGGCCGGCCCGATGCAGGGTAAGGCCGTGCGGGATTGAGGGCAGGCCGCCTTCGATGCCCCAGACCACGGCCCGCTCGCGGTCGCAGATATAGGAGATCACCGTCTTCTCGGCCTCGAGCATCAGCGACGTCTTGCGCACGCCGGCGCCGCCGCGCCATTTGCCGGGACCGGCCGAGTCGGTGAGGATCTCGAATTCGGTGGTCAGGATGGGATTGGCCCGCTCCTGGCCTTCGACGGGCTGGGCCATCAGGCCGGTGCCGAAGCAGGCCGTGGTGACGTTGCAGCCATCCTTGCCGTTGCGTCCGCCCCAGCCGCCGGGAAGCCAGTCATAGAACATGAAGATCGGCTTTTCCGGGCGCCTGGCGTCCAGCCCGCCGGTGAGCAGATATTCGAGGTTGAAGGCGCAGGCGATGGCGCGGTGGGGCAGGATCTTCGACCAGATCTCGTAGATCGCATTCATGATCTTCTCGAACGGCATGAGAAAACCCGTGACGGCGACCGGCCATTTGGCATCGACGATGCTGCCTTCCGGCGCGATGATCTCGAAGACGCGGTAGAAGCCGCTGTTGAGCGGCAGATCGGGGAAGAAGGTCTTCATGCCCGCGGCGACCGCCGAGAAGGTGGCGCCGAAGGCGGAGTTGTAGATCGAGCCGATGGTCGGATGGCTGCCGGTGAAGTCGTAGATCACCTTGTCGCCCTTGATGGTGAGCTTGACCTTGATCGGGATCAGGCCCTCCTTGCCGGCGGGATCGCGGTCGATGAAGTCCTGTGTCTCCCACTCCCCGTCCGGCAAGGCGGCGATGCGCTGGCGCATGGCGCGCTCGACATAGTCCTGCACCTCCGCCAGGCCGGTCTGTACGGTCTCGCGGCCATATTTGCCGACGAGGCGCAGGATCTCCCGTTCGCACACCAGCGTGGCCTGGGCCTGGGCATGGATGTCGCCGATGATGGAGGCGGGATCGCGGGTGTTCGAGGCGATGAGATGCGCGACGTCCTTGCAGAAGCGCCCCTTGTCGAAGAGGCGCACCGGGGTGATGCGCAGCCCCTCCTTGAACATGTCGCGCGCCGACACGTCGAAGGAGCCGGGCACGCTGCCGCCGACATCCGACCAATGGCCGTTGGACTGGCTGAAGGCGATGATCCTGCCGTCGGAGAAGATCGGACGGATCAGGCGCACATCCGAGAAATGCGTGCCGCCGGCATAGGGATCGTTGATGGCGTAGACGTCGCCGGGATGCATGTCGCCTTCGAAGGCGCGCATCACGTCCTTGCAGGTGAAATGCAGCGTGCCGACATGCACCGCGATGTCCTGGTTGCCCTGGGCCGCCGAATTGCCGTCGGCATCGTGCAGGGCGCTGGAGAAGTCGCGGTTGTAGATGACGAAGGAATAGCAGGTGCGCAGGATCTGCTCGCCCATCTGGTCGACGCTGGTGATGAAGGAGTTCTTCAGGACCTCGAAGGTGACGGGATCGAGGGAGGGTTTGGCGACCATCGGGGTCAATCCTTCACGCGGATGATGATGTTGAGGTATTTGTCGACTTCGGCCGTCGTTCCCGGCGGGATGACGACGGTGGAATCGACCTGCTCGACCACGGCCGGGCCGGCCAGGCTGAAGCCGGCCGGAAGGTCGGAGCGCTCATAGACGGGGGTGTCGACGGCCGCGCCGGCGTCGAACCAGACCGGACGCCGGCTCGTCGGCAGCGGGATGACGCCGGTCGGCTGGTGCACCGCGAGCTCGGCTTTCGGCACCACGCCGATCGCCTTGAGATTGAGGCGGAACAGTCCGACCGGGGCCTCGTCGCGGCGGAAATTATATTCGCGCTCGTGCTGGCGGTGGAAGGCCTCGATCAGGTCGGCCATGGCACCGATCGGGGCGGGGGCCGGCACCGCGAGCGAGCGCCACTGGCCTTGGTACATCATGTCGATGGTGCGCTGCAGCACGATGTCGGCGGGCGCGATGCCCTCATGGGCGAGGCGTTCGAGGGCGTCCTTTTCCAGGCGGCCGAATTCAGCCTCCATCGCGGCCGGATCGGCATCGTGGGCGCTGGCGATGTAGCTTTCCGAGAAATCGTGCTGCACGTCGACGAGCAGGCAGCCCAGCGCCGAGGTGACGCCCGGATTGGGCGGCACGATCACGGCGGGAATGGCGAGGTCCCTCGCGATCGCCACGCCGTGCAGGGCGCCGGCGCCGCCGAAGGCGACCAGTGCGAAATCCCGGGGGTCGTAGCCGCGGCTGATCGAGATCAGCCGCACCGCGTCCGACATGTTGGCGTTGGCGACGCGGATGATGGCATCCGCGGCGGCTTCCCGCGTCAGCCCGAACGGCTTGGCGACGCTCTCGTCCACCGATTCGGCCGCGAGGACGGGATCGAGCATGATCTTGCCGCCGGCCAGGCTCGTGCCGAGCCGGCCGAGCACGACATTGGCGTCGGTGTTGGTCGCCTGCCGGTTGCCGTTGCCGTAGCAGGCCGGCCCCGGATGGGCGCCCGCCGACTGGGGGCCGTTGCGCAGCGAGCCGGCCTCGTCGGTCCAGGCCAGCGAGCCGCCGCCTGCGCCGATGGTGAGCACTTCGATCGAGGAGAAGCGGATGGGATAGCCGAACTCGATATACCAGTCCTTGGTGACGCGCGACTGTCCGTCATAGGCCAGCGAGACGTCGGTGGAGGTGCCGCCCATGTCGAGGCCGATCGAATTGCGGAAGCCGCAGAGCATGGCGATGTGGCGGCTGGCGATGGCGCCCGCCGCAATGCCGGACCCGGCGAGGCGGGCGGCGAAATCCTTGACGCTGTTCGGCGTCATCACGCCGCCGCCGGTGTGCAGCAGGAGGAGATCGCGGGTATAGCCCTCCTGCTTGAGCCGCTCGCCGAGGCGGGTGGTGTAGTCGACCACCACCGGGCTCAGCGCCGCATTGACCACGGTGGTGGAGAACCGCTCATGCTCGAAGATCTCCGGCAGGACGCCCGAGGAGATCGAGATCGGCACGTCCGGCATTTCCTCCTCGAGGATCGCCTTCATGCGGCGCTCATTGGCCCCGTTCATATAGGCGTTCATGAAGCAGACGGCGACGGCCGCCACGTTGCGCCGCTTCAGGATGCGGGCGACCGCGCGCGCTCCGTCCTCGTCGAGAGGCGTGACGACGGCGCCCTGGGCATCGATGCGTTCCTCGACGACCAGGCGGTCCCGCCGCGGCACATAGGGACGGACGACGTCCTTATAGGTGTCCCACAGGTCTTCCTTGTTGGCGCGGCGGATCTCGATGACGTCGCGAAAGCCCTTGGTGCAGACCATGGCAGTGCGCGGCAGCCGCCGCGTGATCAGGGCATTGGTCGCCACCGTGGTGCCGTGGGAAAACAGGGCCACCTTGCCGAGGTCGATCGCCGCCTTGGAGACCCCGGCCATGATGCCGTCGATCGGATCCTTGGAGGACGCCGTCTTCTCGATCCGGATCAGGCCGGTGGTCTCGTCCATGATGCAGATGTCGGTGAACGTCCCGCCGACATCCACGGCTACGCGCAGGTTTTGCAAGGAATGGTCTCCTGTTCCGGTCCGTCCGCGGGCAAGGCTCCGCCATGCCCGGAAATCGGGTTTTTTGACTGTCTGTTCCGAAAAGTGCCGGCGGGATCAGCCGACCGGCATGGTCATGGTCTCCGCCGCGAGGGCCGCCTGCCGGGCGGCCTCCCGCGCCTCGCTCGGCGTACGGCCGAAATGCGCCTTGTAGTGCCGGCTGAACTGGGCGTGGTCGCTGAATCCCCATTGGTAGGCGATTTCGGATATGGATCTGCGTCCGCCGATCTCCCGCAGCGCCTCGTCGCACATCAGCAGGCGCTGGCAGCGGATCCAGCCGCACACCGTCGTGCCCTGCGTGGCGAAGAGCTGATGCAAATAGCGGATCGAGATGCCGCAGCCTTCCGCGACGCTGCGGGGAGACAGGTCGCTGGCGGCGAGATGGGTGCGGATGAAGCGCTCGACCCGATGCAGGTGGGCGCTCTGGACCGAGGATGCCGCCCCCGCCAGCACGCGCTCGTCCCCTTCGATCGAGAGGGCGAGGAGATCGACCAGATGCTTGCCGGAGATCTCGCGCGCCGCGTCGCTCATCTCGTCGAGGCGTGGCGCGGTGTTGCGGATCATGTCGACGAAGAGAGCGCCGACGCCGCGGGTCGAATCGAAGCTGAGCGAGGCGAGGCGCTCGGGCTGGCCGACCCGTGCCCGCAGCGTCGCGCTCGGCACCTTCAGCACCCACAGGGCGTTCGGCTCGACATAGCTGAATTCATAGGGCAGGTGGCTGCGCTCGACCAGGAAGGCGCCCGGCCGGCAGCGCACTTCCTTGCCATCCTGGGCGAAGCTGATCTCCGACAGCTCCGGCACCGTGATGAGGTAGCTTTCCTCGCGCTCGTGCAGGAGATGGCGCTGATGGCGGCGATAGATCAGCCCGTCGGAGAGGTTGCGCGAAATCGACAGGTTTCCGAGCGACCATACGTCGAGATCGCCCGAGAAACTCGGCCCGCTGCGAAAGCCGAGCTCGAGAGGAAAATATGTCTGCGAGATGGCCTCATCCCAATAGCGCTTGCGTGCCGCCGGAGCGGCCTGCGCGGTCGAATAATGGACTCGCATTCCGATGCTCCCGTTTTTTCCGGCCCGCAAAGAGTCTGCGCCCTGGAGGGTTCCCGTCCTCGCAGGCGCCTTTGCCGGCCGTGCCATCGTCTCCGCAGGATGGGCGGCTGGCGCACCCTTGTCCTGCATTCCCCTTATTCAACGGCCTCAGCGTTCAGGCCGCTTGTCGTCCAGCGCGCAGCTTGTTGCGGCTGGACGCATCCCTCACCGCAGCGGCATCGCAACCGGGCGCATCGGCGCGCCCGTCGCGCCGCGCAGCTTGATGCAGGCGCCGAAGAAGGCGAATTCATGCACGCCCTCGGCGGCGAGTTCCTCCAGATTCGCCATCTCCAGGATCGGAATCCCGGCTTCGGCGAGCAGATAGGTATGGACCGGGAAGAAGTTCAGCGGTTCGGCCGCCGGCGTCTGCTCCAGCGTGAGGTTGTCGGCGCCGATCATGATGGCGCCGTGCTTGGCCAGGAATTCGGCGCCCTGGCGATTGAGGCCGGGCGTATTCCTGACGAAGGCCATGTCGGGCCAGAGCGTCATCTGGCCGGTGCGCAGCAGCACGACGTCGCCCGGCCGCAGCGCGAGGTCCTGCCGCTTCAGGCAGGCCTTGATGTCGTCCTCGCCGATGGCGTGGCTCGGCGGCAGCACGCTGACGCCGTGCAGGGCGGCGACGTCGAGCAGCACGCCGCGCGCGAAGATCGGCGGATGTTTCTCGGCGCCGCATCTGTCCCATGCGCGGCTGCCGAGATGCTCCTTCTCGGTGAACTCGTTGAAGATCTTGCCGCGATATCCGAAGTGGTTGAACGTGTCGATGTGGGTCCCGCAATGGGTGTACATCGAGATGCTGTCGCCGGAATAGCCCACCAGCATGTTGGCTTCGAGGCTGACGCCCATGGTGTTGGCGACGACCTCTCCCGCCGGCGTATGGGTCATCCAGATCTGATAGGGCTGGTCGCCCGCGCCGAACCAGCCGGGCATGCCGACGAAATGGTCGACCGAGAGGTCGAACACCTTGGAGGCATCCGCCCGGCTCACGATCGCGGAGCGCGACTGCGCGTCGATGAGATTGAGCATGCCGATCTCGTCGTCCCGCCCATAGGGGCTGCGGGTGACTTCGTGGAACTCGGCATTATAGGCGATGATCTTCTGCTTCATCGCCTCGTCGACATAACACGC
Organism: Labrys monachus; assembly: GCF_030814655.1. Lineage (NCBI taxonomy): Bacteria > Pseudomonadati > Pseudomonadota > Alphaproteobacteria > Hyphomicrobiales > Xanthobacteraceae > Labrys > Labrys monachus. Next base: position 4,550,559 of record NZ_JAUSVK010000001.1, on the reverse strand, counting down.
GACGCACATGGTGCCTCCGGGATTCGATACCTGCCGGCATCTTTACGTTTGCCGTTTCGTCGGCCCTTGACGTCTGCCCGCGAGCGGACGGCCATCGAGACTATCGCAGTAAACGTCCTTGCGGCAGCCGGTTCTTGTCGGTGCGTGCACGGAGTCTTGCGCCAGCGTGCAATCCCGGTCGCGGTCTGCCTCGTTTGGCGTCACGTCAGGATCTCCGCCAATTTTTTGAGCTGCTCGCCGCTCTGCCGCCGCGCTTCCAGGGCCTGGGCCATGTCGACCGCCTCGAAGCGGGCCGTCTGGTGCGGCTGCAGCTGGCCGATGAGGTCCATGTCGGCGGAGATCACGGTGCCGATCATGAAATAGCCGCCGCCCGAGACGGCATCCCGGTGCAGCACGATCGGTTCGGTGCCGCCGGGCACCTGGACCGAGCCATAGGGATAGCAGCTGTCCACGATGTTGGACGGATCGGATCCCGCTCCGAAAGGCTGCTCCCGCGGCACGAATTCGAGCGGCCGGCCGCCGCGGAAGCGATAGCCGATCCGGTCCGCTTCGGGCGCCACCTTCCAGCTGTCCTCGAAGAAGCGCACCCCGGCCGCCTCGGTGATGCGATGCCAGTAGAGCCCCGGCAGCACGCGCAGGACGCCCGGCGTGGCCGGCATGCGGCGGAGATCGGCTGGAACGCTGCGGCCGGCGGGGGCGGGCCGCGCGGGGCCCGTCGGCAGCAGGTCGCCGGCCTTCAGCGCCCGGCCTTCATGGCCGCCCAGCGCCCCCAGCGTGTAGGTGGAGCGCGAGCCGAGCACCACAGGCACGTCGATGCCGCCGGCGACGGCGATATAGGCGCGCGCGCCACTCTTGAGAAAGCCGAAGGACAGCACCTGTCCGGCCTTGACCGGGAAGGAGGTCCAGGTCGGCTGCTCCATGCCATCGACCTTGGGCGGCAGCTCGGCGCCCGTCACCGCGACGAGGGCGTCGGACAGGAAGCGGATCTCCGGCCCCATGAACACGGCTTCGAGCGCCGCATCGCCCTTGTCGTTGCCGACCAGCAGATTGGCTGCGATCAGGGCCTGGCGGTCCATGGCGCCCGACAAGGGAATGCCGAGATGGTAATAGCCCGGGCGGCCGAGGTCCTGCACGGTGGTGGAGAGACCCGGTTTGACGATTTCGAGCACGGCAGCCTTCCCCTCAGCCATGGAGCACCTTCAAAAGCCGGTCGTTGGTGGCGGCAGGATCGGCCTGGAACGCTTCGAGGGAGAAATCCACCTCCCGGATCAGCGGTGTGAACCGCCCGGTGTCGACGGCTTCGACATCGGCGTCGTATTCCTCCCGGCCGACCGGCTTGAACTTCACGATGTCGCCCGGCTTGAAGAAGATCATGAAGTCGCGGAGATAGCTGATCTCCTGGCGGGGATCGTAGATCGGCATCGGCGTGATGCCGAACATCTGGTAGCCGCCGGCCCCGCGCACCGAATAGATGCAGCCGAAGCAGCCGCCATGGCCGACGGTGAGGCGCGGCGTGTCGGTGCGCGGACGCAGATATTTCGGCACCTCGATCTGCTTTGCGCGCTCCACCATCTGGTACATGAAGGGCAGGCCGGCGACGAAGCCGACCATCGAGACGAACCAGGGCGAGCCGGAATGGGCGGCGATGAAGGCCTGCGCTCCGCCATAGCCGTTGACGCGGGCGGCGTAGTCCAGGTCGGTCCCGTTCGGATCCTGGTGGCGCTCGCGAAAGCGCATCAGCGTCTCGTGGGTCCAGGGATCGCCGTAGAACACGGGGATTTCGACGATGCGGGTCTTGAGCCGGCCGTCGCCGGCATCGGCTGCGCCCTCCAGGGCCTGGATCTCCCGCATCATGTCGTCGGGGGCGATCACGTCCGGGTCGAACTTGATCTGGAAGGAGGCGTTGGCGGGACAGATCTCCGTCACGCCCCTGATGCGGCTCTCACGCACCGCATTGGTCATCGAGAGGCTCTTGAAGAAGGCCTCGAGGGACATCTCCGAGTCGACCTCGACGAAGATATGTTCGTCGCCTCCGAACGAATACCGCATCGATCGAGCTTTCCTTCAGGCAGTGAGGGGCAGGGGGGAACCCTGTTCGGGCGTCAGCGGATTTGTTTCGAGCCAGCCTTCCAGCCAGCGGGTATGCACGTCGCCGGCCTGGATCTGCGGATCGCCGGCGAGCGCGCGATGCAGCGCCGCCGTGGTCGGCACGCCCTCGACCTTCAATTCGTCCAGCGCCCGCGCCAGGCGCCGGAGGGCGGCGGGGCGGTCGGTGTCCCAGACGATCAGCTTGCCGAGCAGGGAATCGTAGAAGGGCGGCACGCTGTAGCCCTGATAGAGCATGGTGTCGAAGCGCACGCCCATGCCGCCGGGCACGGAGAGCGCGGAGATGGTGCCCGGCGCCGGCCTGAACCCCATCGCCGGGTCCTCGGCGTTGATGCGCACCTCGATGGCGTGGCCGCCGAGGCGGACCTGATCCTGGGAGAGCGACAGCTTCTCCCCGCCCGCCACGCGGATCATCTCGCGGACGAGATCGATGCCGGTGATCATCTCCGACACCGGATGCTCGACCTGGATGCGGGTGTTCATCTCGATGAAGAAGAAGTCGCCGCGATCGGCGTCGTAGAGATATTCCAGCGTGCCGGCGCCGCGATAGGACACGGATTTGGCCAGCCGCACCGCCGACGCGCAGAGCTCCTCGCGGACGGCGGGGGACAGGCAGGCGGCGGGCGCCTCCTCCCATACCTTCTGGCGATGGCGCTGCAGCGAGCATTCGCGCTCATAGGCATGGATGACGTTCTCGCCGTCGCCGAGGATCTGCACCTCGACATGGCGGGCGCGCGGCACGAAGCGCTCGAGATAGAGGCCGCCGTCGCCGAAGGCGGCCAGCGCCTCGGCGCTCGCCTGGGGAATGAGCCGATCGAGATCGGCGGGCGAGGCGGCGACGCGGATGCCGCGCCCGCCGCCGCCGGCCGAGGCCTTGATCATCACGGGATAGCCGATGGATTCGGCGATGCGCAGGGCCTCGCCGGGGTCCTCGATGCGGCCCTCGCTGCCCGGCACCGTCGGTACGCCGGCCCGGGCCGCCATGATGCGGGCGGTCGCCTTGTCGCCCATGGCGCGGATGGTCTCCGCCTTCGGACCGATGAAGACGAGGCCCGCGTCCTCGACCATGCCGGCGAAGTCCGCATTCTCCGACAGGAAGCCGTAGCCCGGATGCACCGCGTCGCAGCCATGCTCGATGGCCGCCTTCAGCATGGCGTCCTTGTTGAGGTAGGATTTCTTGGCATGGGCCGGACCGACCGGCACCGCGGTGTCGGCGAGGCGGACGGCGAGCATGTCCCGGTCCGCCGCGCTGTAGGCCTGGACGGTGCCGATCCCCAATTCCCTGGCGGCCCTGATGATGCGGACGGCGATCTCTCCGCGATTGGCGACGAAGATCCTGCGGATCGTCATGGTCAGCCTTCGTCGAGATCGTAGAGCGGCTGGCCGGCCATGACGGCATCCTCATTGTCGACATGGAAGGCGACGAGGGTGCCGGCTTCCTCGGCGACCACGGGGGAGAAGGTCTTCATCACCTCGATGAGGCCGATGGTGTCGCCGGCCGCCACTTTGTCCCCTTCGGTCTTGAAGGGGGGCTTGTCCGGGGCGGAAGAGCGGTAGAAGGTTCCTGGAAGGGGAGCCTGGATGGTCTTGATGGCCATTTTTGCCTGTTTCGGTTGAGGTGCCGGTCGCTTCAATGCGTGGGCGCGGATGATATGCCTTCCGCTAGCAATGTCTCATGCAAAACTCTGGCCACCTGGTCAGCGCCCGGCGTATCGGAATGGATGCAGATCGTATCCGCCCGGACGCGGATGTCCCTGCCGCCGGTCGAGCTGACCAGCCCCTCGCGGATGGCGCGCAGGCAGCGCCGGGCGGCAAGGTCGGGATCGACGGGCGGATGCTCGCGGGTGATGATCAGCGCGCCGTCATCGGCATAATCGAGATCGGCGTAGAATTCGGGAATGAAGGCGTGGCCGCGTTCGGGATAGACGGTGGCGTGCAGCGTGTCGATCATGCCGATCAGCGGCACCTTGAAGATGTCGGCGGCATCGCAGATCGCATGGGCGATATCGGGCTGGCGCGCCGCCATGCCGTAGAGCGAGCCATGCGGCTTGATGTGGTTGAGCGTCATGCCCTCGGCGTCGAGAAAGCCCTTGAGGGCGCCGATCTGGTAGATCAGGCAATTGGCGAGCTCTTCGCGGCCGATCTTCATCTCGCGCCGGCCAAAGCCCTGGAGGTCGGGAAGCGAGGGATGCGCGCCCACCCGCACACCGTGGCTCTTGGCCAGCCGGACCGTCGTGCGCATGTGATTGAAGTCGGAGCCGTGGAAGCCGCAGGCCACATTCGCGATATGGATGGAGGGCATGATGCCGGCATCGTCGCCCAGGCGCCAGATGCCGAAGCTTTCGCCCATGTCGCAATTGATGAGCACCATGGTGTGGCCGTCTCCCTCTCGCATACGTCTCGAACCTAGAGTTGCAAGCCGTCATCCTATTGTAAAATCGGAAATTAGATTACGCGATATCACGAATTCCGATATCCGGTGCGATGTCGGTCGCCCGGCCGGATTGCCCGCCGCCTCCTGGAAGACGCCGTGTTTCCTGATAGAATATTGGCCGGGATGGGCCGGCATGCCGGCAGCGGCGATCGCATTCGAGGGACGAATCCGCTCGGCGAACCGGCGGGGCAGGGGCCGCCCCCCGTATCCATCCCGGAGGCCGAGCTTTCCTGACGGAGGTTGCGATGAAGGACCGCGCTGCAAATTTCCTCGCCAGTCTGCGATTCGAGGAGCCGCCCGCGCCGATGACGGCGCCGCTCCGCGCCATCTGGCATGGGCTGCGGGGGGAATGGGACTCGGCGCACGAGATCGTCCAGGCCGGGAGCGACCAGGACAGCGCCTGGGTGCATGCCTGGCTTCACCGGGTCGAGGGCGACCTGTCGAACGCACGCTACTGGTATGGCCGCGCGCAGAAGCAGATGCCGGCCGGTACGACGGGGGAGGAGGGCGAGGCGATCGCCGCTGCTCTTCTTCAGACAGGCGTCGAGACCGCCCCCTGACCTATTGGGGTGCCTGCTGCGGCGGCACGTCCTCCGGGCGGATGACGGGCGTGTCGCCCTGCCGGGGAGGCTGCTTTTCCATCCCGTGGTCCATCGTCGACGGCGGCTTGAGAACGCCGTCGCAGCGGGTGATCTTGTCCGTGTTCTGCGCCGGCGCCTGCGTCCCGTTGCCGGGATCGGCCTGGCAGGGGGCGGACGGCGAAGACGGGGCGTTCTTTTCCTGCGCGGCAACGGCCGTCGCAAACGGTGCGGCGGCCAGAATTGCGACGACGAGCCAGGATCCTGCCTTCATGACGATCGCTCCAAATTCGACGAGGGGGTGTCGTGGTCGAATGAGGCGAGGGCGGCTTTGGTTCCGTGGCAGGCGGAAGCAGGCGCGCGCGGCGGCCGTCGGGAGGGTTTCGGGCTCCGGCCCCCCCGATCCCCGTCAGGGCGCCGCCGAATAGGGCGCCGAGTGGAAATCGATCTCGAATTTGAGGGCGTTCCGGAACACCTTCGAAATGCGCTTGCGCGCCGCCTTGTCGAGGCTGCGGCCGGCGGCATCGAGCTGGTCCTTGAGCCATCGGGCCTGCGCGGCGAAGGCTTCGTCGGTGTGGAGCGCGACCCAGCGGCGCAGAACCGGCTCCGAGATCGGCTGCGCGATGACGCGCCGGCTCCAGTGCCAATACATCCATTCCGCCGCGAACATCGCCGCGACGCCGTCGACATAGGCGCCATGGGCGGCGAAGGAGAGCATGCCCTGCTGGAAGGACAGCACCGGCATCGGCAGGTCGAGTGTCGCCGGATCGGCATAGGGGATGCCGAGCGCTTCGAAGGTCTCGCGGAAATAGGCGATCTGTTCCTCGGACAGGGCCTTCAGCACCTGGATGAGCTTGTGCTGCTCGGCGAGGCCCGGCGATTTGACCAGGAGATGGCCGAAGATCGAGATCGCCGTCTCGACGAAGGCGTTCTCATAGACGAGGTAGCGGCGAAACACGGCGGGATCGAGCCGGTCCGCCTCGATGTCCGCCACGAAGCGGTGATGCTGCATAGCCTCCCAGACATCGGCGTTCGCCTGCAGGATCTCATCGGAAAGAAGCTGTTCTAGCATGCATGTTTCTCGCAGAGGGCCGCACATTCGGCCCTGGTTGGAAAGGAGGTCTGCGTGCCCTTGCGGGTCACGGTGAGCGAGGCGGCCTCGACGGCGAGGGCGAGCGCGTCCCGGAAGGAGGCGCCCCGCGTCAGCGCGGCGGCGAGCGCCCCGCACAGGGTATCGCCGGCCCCGACGGCGTCGATCGCCTCGACGGGGGGCGCCGGCACTCGCGTGGCGCCGCCTTCCTCCATCAGCACGGCGCCGTCCGCGCCCAGCGTCACGATCACGCGCGGCACGCCGGCGGCCCGGAGCGAGGCGCCGCCCGCCAGCGGATCGTCATGCCGGCCGAAGACCGTCGCCTCGATCCGGTTGAGCACGGCGACGTCGACGAGCGGCAGCAGCGCCTCGTAGCCGGGCTGGATCGGCGCGGGATTGAGCATCGTCGTCATGCCGGCCCGGCGGCCGGCGGCGAGGGCGGCCCGCGTCGTCTCCACCGTGAGATTGCCCTGCATGAGCAGGATGTCGCCGGGCGCGGCATGGCGCCGGAGGGTCTCCTCGGCCCAGGCCGGGCTCGCCTCGCGCGCCGCCCCATGGGTGCTGACGATGCTGTTCTCGCCGTCGGCGGAGACCCAGATCACCGATTGGTCGGTGGGTGCCTCGACGCGCAGCAGCGCGGCCGGCGACAGGCCCTCCGCCGCCAGGCGCTCGCAGGCCCAGTCGCCGTCGCGGTCGAGGCCGATCGGGGCGGCCAGCAGGCTCTCGACGCCGAAGCGCGAGGCGACCACGGCCTGGTTGGCGCCCTTGCCGCCGAGATCGACGGTCTTCCCGTCGGCGAGGACGGTCTCGCCGATGCGGGGCAGGCTCGGAACGGCGAAGGACAGGTCCACCGTGCAATTGCCGACGACGATGACCTTCATGTCACGTTCCAACGCCCGACGGGTCGGCCTTCGCCTTCCGGACGTCGGTGCCGGAAACGATCATCCTGACGATCTCGTCGGCGTCGGTGTCGCCGACGTCGCGCGTGGCGATGACGTGGCCGTGCTTCATGACGACGAAGCGGTCCCCCACTGCGAAGACGTCCTCGAGCCGGTGGCTGATCAGGATGACCGCCACCCCCTGCTGCTTGAGCCGGGCGATGGTGTCCCGAACCTTGGCGATGGCGGGGGCGCCGAGATTGGCGGTGGGTTCGTCCATGATGACGAGCTTGGCGTCGAAGCCGATGGCGCGGGCGATGGCGACCGCCTGCTGCTGGCCGCCGGAGAGCTCCCGGACCGGGCTGGAGACGGAGGGGACCCGCAGGCCGAGGCTGGTGAAGAGCGCCTTGGCGCGCTGGTCCATCCGCCGCCGCTGCAGGATGCGCAGGAAGGGCACGGCGCTCAGGACCTCGCGGCCGAGGAAGATGTTCTGCGTCACCGTCAGCGCCGGCACCAGGGCGTAGTCCTGGTAGATCATCTCGATGCCGGCCGCGCGGGCGTCATGGGGGCCGTGAAAGGCGACGGCGGCGCCGTTGACCTCGATCGTGCCGCCGTCCGGCCGGTGGGCGCCGCTCAGCACCTTCATCAAGGTCGACTTGCCGGCCGCATTGTCGCCGACGAGGCCGAGAACCTCGCCCGGGCCGACGCTGAGGCCGACATGCGACAAGGCGCGGACGGCGCCGAAATTCTTGGAGATGTTCTCCATCCGGATGAGAGGCGTCGTCATTCGTCGCTCGCGGAAATCCGCGCCCATTGTTCCACGCGTTTGTTCATGATGGTGTTGAGTAGGACGGCCGCGACGAGCACGATGCCGGTGACGACCTGGACCCAGTAGGGATTGACGTCGAGCAGGTTCAGCCCGTTGCGGATGAAGCTGATGAACAGGGCCCCGACGATGGTCCCCAGCACGGTCGCCGAGCCGCCGAACAGGCTGGTGCCGCCCAGCACCACCGCCGATATCACGTCGAGTTCCAGTCCGATGCCGGCATTGGGCGAGCCGTTGGAAAGCCGCGCCGCGACGATGATGCCGCCCAGCGCCGCGAGCCCGCCCGAGATCGCGTAGACGAGGATCTTCAGCCGGCCGTTCGGAAGCCCCATGACGCGCGCCGCTTCCTCGCGCCCGCCGAGCGCGAGGGCATGGATGCCGAACTGGGTGCGGTTGAGCGCGAACATGCCGACCGCCGCGACGACGGCGGCGATCAGGATCGGCACGTCGACGCCGGCGAGGCTGCCTCGCCCGATCCACAGGACGAACGGATCGGTGATCGGCTTGGCGTAGCCGTTGCTGTAGACGAAGGCGAGGCCCCGGATGGAGACGAGGCCGGCGAGCGTGGCGATGAACGGGGGAATGCCGAGCCGGACCAGGAAGCCGTTGATCACGCCGAGGCCGGCGCCGACGCCGAGCACGCCCAGGATCGCCAGGCCGGGGGGAACGCCGTCGGCGAGCCAGGCGGTCGCCAGGCAGGAGACCAGCGCGACGATCGAGCCGACCGAGAGGTCGATGCCGCCCGTCGCCATCACGAAGGTCGCGCCCACGCCCATGACGATGATCGGCGACGTCTGCTTGGCGACGTTGAGGAGGTTGAGGCCGGTGAGGAAATAGTCCGAGGAGAAGGACATGGCGACCAGCCAGATCACCAGCCCGATGAAGGTGCCGTAGCGGACCGCCCACACGGCGAAGCGCCGGGCCCTGAGGTCGAGGCCTGACGGCCGGGCCGCGGCCCGATCCGGTTTGGTTGCTTGATAGGCCTTCGCTTCCATCGATATGCCTTCGAAGAATTGCACGAGGCGAGCTGCGCCTTGCCGCGGATGCCGCCGGCCAGGGCCGGCGGCACGCCGGGCGATCAGCGGTTCTGTTCGAGATTGTCGTGCGTGATGATGGTCGGATTATAGGTGTAGCGCGCCGGGATCGGCTCGCCCTTCAGCTTCTGCATGAGGAAGCGCACGGCCATCTCGCCGCCGACCTGGGGCTTCTGCATGACGAAGCCGATGATCCGGCCGTCCTGCAGCGGCTTGACGAAGGGTTCGGGCACGTCGTCCCACCCGAAGAACGCGATCTGCCGTCCCTGGGACTGGGCGGCGGCCAGGGCGCCCTGCAGCTGCGGGTCGCCGGTGGCGTAGATCACGTTGATCTCGGGATGGGCCGTCAGCATGTTCTCGGCGGCGGCCTGCGCCTGTTCCAGGATGTTGCGCCCGTCGCCGGTGGCGACGACGGTGGCGTGGGGGACGTCCTTGAGGGCTTCGAGGAAGCCGTCCCGCCGCGCCAGCTGCACTTCGGAGGAGGCGAGCATGACGCCGATCTTGGCGGTGCCGCCCATCTTGCCGATGATGTAGCCGGAAACGAACTGGCCGAATTCGCGCGAGGCGTCGAACTGCGGAATGCCGAGCTGCACGACGACATAGGGGCTCTTGATCGGCGTATCGAGCGCTGCAATCGGAATGCCCGCCTTGCCGGCCTCCTCGATGGGACCGGCGAGCGCCGTCGATTCGATGGGGTCGATGATGATGGCGCTCGCCTTGCGGGCGATGCAGTCCTCGAAGTCGCTGACCTGCTTGCCGGTATCGGCCTGCGGATCATGCACGATGAGGTCGGCGCCGAGTTCCTGCGCAGCCTTCTTGGCGCCGCCGACGCCCAGCTGGAAATATTCGACCTGCAGGCTGAAGGTGACGTAGCAGATCGTCGGCCGGTCGGCCGCCGATGCCGCGCCGGCATGGCCCGCCAGACCCGCGGCGCCGAGGAGCACGAGGCATGCCCGTCTCAGCAAGGCGCTCCTCGCAAATATACGTTTCACAGGCGTGCGTTTCATGATCAACCTCCCGGATCAAAGCCAAACCTTGAGCTGACTAAGGGTGGACACACCGAAAATTCGATATCAAGGCCAAAAATGGAGCAACTTGCGAATATTTTCGACATTGACTCGTTTTGTAAAGCGTTTTACTAAATGCCTTTATCAATTTTGAGGACTGCCATGAGTCTGTCGATATCGCAAAATCGGGGGAACGCTATTCTTCGAGCGTTTGGAAAGACGAAAGTTGCGATCGGCGTGGTTCACTGTCCCGCCTTTCCGGGCGCGCCCGGCTTCGAGGGCGGCCCGGTCGAGCCCGTCTATGATCGCGCCCTGCGCGATGCGGAGGCCTATGTCCGCGGCGGCATCGACGGGCTCATCATCGAGAACCATGGCGACATCCCCTTCCTCAAGCCCGGCGAGATCGGTCCCGAGACGGCCGCCGCCATGGCGGTGGTGACGGAAAGGGTGCGGCGCGCCTTCGACGTTCCCATCGGCATCAACGTGCTCGCCAATGCCGCCATTCCGGCCCTTGCGGTGGCCAAGGCGGCGGGCGCGGCGTTCGTGCGGGTCAACCAGTGGGCGAACGCCTATGTCGCCAATGAGGGCTTCATCGAGGGTGAGGCGGCCAGGGTCCTGCGCTACCGCGCCGCGATCGGCGCCAAGGACGTGATGATCTTCGCCGACACCCATGTGAAGCACGGGGCGCATGCCATCGTGGCGGACCGTTCGGTCGCCGAACTGACCCGGGACGTCGAATTCTTCGGCGCCGACGCCGTGATCGCGACCGGGCAGCGCACGGGCGATCCGGTCGATTTCGACGAGCTCGCGATGATCGGGCGGTCGACCGGGCTGGCCCTGCTGGTCGGGAGCGGCGTCACCGACGGCAATATCGAGGGCATCTTCAGGCATGCCGACGGCGTCATCATCGGCAGCTTCCTGAAGGCCGGCGGCGTGTGGTGGGACCCCGTCGACCAGGCCAAGGTGTCGGCGTTCATGCGGCAGGTCGCAGCGTTGCGCGCATAGGTTCGGGGGCCGGCGTGCCGCGTCCGCAACGGCTTGTCCGAGGAGGAGCAGATCCATGGATGGTTTCGAAGTCACCGACGAGCAGGCCCGGCATTTCCGCCAGGAGGGATATGTCCTCTTCGAGAATGCCGTCCCGGCCGAACTGATCGAGATGCTCAGGAACGAGTGCGCCTATTTCGTCCGCCGCGAGGATGAGAAGATGGACAGGCTCGGCGTCGACCAACTCGGCATCACCCATCGCAACAAGCGCTATCACGCCGCCTTCGCGGTCCGGGACAGGCCGGGCCTCGGCTCTTATCTGTTCGGCGAGGTGCTGAAGAAGGTGTGCGAGGCGCTGGTCGGGCCGGATGCCTACCTCTTCTTCGACGGCTTCGTCGTGAAGGGGGCCGAGGGCGGCATGAAGCTCGCCTGGCACCAGGACTCCGGCTACGTCAATGCCGTCGACGGCGACATCGACCATAAGCCCTACATCACCGTCTGGTGCCCCCTGGACGACGTCACCGAGGAGAACGGCACCATCTACATCCTGCCGACCAGCGAGGCCGGCATCAGGACCTGGGTCCGCCACGAATTCGATCCGCCCTCGAATGACTGGGTCGGCTATTTCGGCCCCGCCAAGGGCGTGCCGGTGATCGCCAAGGCCGGCACGCTCGCGGTGTTCAGCAGCCTGACCATGCATTCGAGCGGCGCCAATCTCACGCCGCGGCTGCGCCGCGCCTATATCGCGCAATATTCGCCCGAGCCCGTCCTCACCGCGGACAAGACGATGCTGTGGGGCAATGCGATGCCCTTTCTCCGCGGCGGTGCGGAGGTCGTGGGCGAGCCTGTACCGAATCTCCCCTATCGGATAGACCGGCTCACGCATGGCAATGAGCAACTCTCCGAACGGGCCGAGGCCTGAAGCAAGCCGCTCCCGGGAGCCGGGCCGGGCGCAAGCCCGCCGGCTTCGCCGCGAGGCCGGGCTGGCTCCCCTTCAGGAATTCGTCCCGAGGACCGGAGGCGGCGGGAGCGATGGGCCCGAAGTGGGATTGCGCCGCACGCTTTGGTCGAGGTGAGGGGACGTGGCGGCTCGGCTGATCGACGTTGCACGGCTTGCCGGTCTCTCGGTGACCGCCGTCTCGCGCCACCTCAACGGGCGCATCAAACTGCCCGACGATACCGTGGCGATGATCGAGGACGCGGTCCGCGAACTCGGCTACCAGCCCAATCCCCACGCCCGCAGCCTGAGCCGCGGGCGCTCGGATACCGTCGGCCTGGTCATTCCCGACATCGGCAATCCCTATTTCGCCAAGCTCGCCGCGTCGGTCGAGCAGGCGGCCCATAAGCGCGGCCTGGCCCTGCTCCTGTGCGTCACCCTCAATCGCCGGGATCGCGAGCAGGAATATCTGCGCCGGCTGGCGACCAACTATCTCGACGGCCTGATCTTCGTGACCAACCATCCCAATGACGGGTCGCTGGCGGACCTCATCAACCAGACCAATCGGCGGGTGGTGATCCTCGACGAGGACATCGAGGGCGCGCGCGGCGCCAAGATCTTCAGCGACAACGCCCAGGCCGGCTATCTCGCGACGAAGCACTTGATCGAGGCCGGCCATCGGCGGATCGCCATCCTCTCCGGGCCCGAACACATGATGAGTTCGCGCGACCGGCTGGCCGGATGCCGGAAGGCCGTCGCCGAATCCGGGGTGGAGGCCGAACTGACGGCTCTCCTCTATGGCGAATATTCGCCCGGCCATGGCCGCCGGGCCGCGCAGGCGCTGCTCGACAGGAGCGACGGAACCACGGCGCTGATCTTCGCCAGCGACGAGATCGCCATCGGCGCGATCGAATTGCTGCAGGAGAGGGGCGTGCGGGTGCCCGAGGACATGTCGCTGATCGGCGGCGACGACGTCGCGCCCTTCCATCTTCTCAGCCCGCCCCTCACCAGCATCCGCCTGCCGGTGGATGCCATGGGACAGCGGGGCATGGCCTTGCTCATCGCCGGCCTGAACAAGAAATCGACCAAGGCGACGGTCGAGCACCTGCCCGTCGAACTCGTCATCCGCCGCTCCGTGGCCGCGCCGAGAGCGGCGAAGCCGCCGGGCAGGGCGTGACGATGGAGGGGCGATCACCGATCGCCCGTCTTGGAGCCGCTACGTCTGCCGGAAAGGAAGAGGTCGATCGGTGATCGACCCTCCGACCGCGAGCCTGGCGCATGTGCGGCTCCCTGATGGCGTTCCGGCCGCGCCGGCGGGACAGGGCCGCTTTTCTGCCATGCCCCGCTTGTTTCCAGCCTCCGTTGCTGCATTGTCGCGGTTCGGCCCGCGTGTCGAAGGCCTTGCGCGGGCGGATGTCCCAACCCCGGCCAGGCGGTGCCTCCCATGAACAGGTCGAGCGCGTTCACCGATTTCGAGCGGGCGGTCCACGACCGCATCGCGCCCGGCTACCACGCCGCCTTCACCCCGGTGACGGAACGGGCCCATCCTTTCCTCCTGACCGGTGCCGCCGTCGGGGCGGGAGACCGCGTGCTCGACGTCGCGACCGGGCCGGGGCTGCTGGCGGCCAGGGCGGCCGGGCTCGGCGCGGTGGCGACGGGCGTCGATCTTTCGCCCCGCATGGTCGAGCTCGCGGCGAACCTCCACCCGCAGGCGGCCTTCCGCGTCGCCGACGCCGAGGCCTTGCCCTTCGGCGACGGCTCGTTCGACGTCGTCCTCTGCAATTTCGGCATCGGCCATTTTCCCGCGCCCGAAAAGGCCTTCGCGGAGTTCGCGCGCGTCCTCGCCCCTGGGGGACGCCTCGCAGTGTCGTGGTGGGAGGGGCCGGCCCGCTCGCGCATCAACGGGCTGTTCTTCGAGGTGCTGCAGGAGGAGGGCATTCCCATCCCGGACAGCCTGCCGCCGGGGCCGGGTGCCTTCCATTTTTCCGATGACGACGTCCTCCGCGCCGCGTTCGCGGACGCCGGCTTTCGTGACGTCTCGATCGTCGGCCATGCGGACATCCACGATCTGCCCGACTTCGACGCGCTCTGGTCCCTGGCGCGGAACAGCTTCGCACGTCTGGGCACGATCATCGCCGGCCTCGGCGAGGAGGAGCGCGAGCGCTTCCGCCGTGCCGCGGCGGCGAAGGCCGCCGCCTATGGAGGGTCCCGGCTCTCCGTCCCCATCGCGTTCAAGATCGCCGCCGGCACGGCCTGAACGGGCGGGCGGCACCGCTCGCGGCGTTCGTTCGAGCCCTGCAAAGGGAGAGGAAGCCGGCCTCATCGATGAGGACCCCGGGCGAGGGCGGCGCGTCGCGCCGGCGGTTTTCCGGCTGGACGATCGAAGCTCAGTCGGCCGCCTGGGTGTGGCTTTCCAGGATATGGAGGACGTCGCTCAGATTGTCTCCGAGCAGATTGACATGGGCCGACATCAGCGAAGCCGCCTTGGCCCCGTCTCCCTGGAAGATGGCCGTCATGATTTCTTCGTGTTCGGGAATGGAGGACACCATCCGGCCCGGGCGGAAGGTCGCGTAATAGCGATAGGGGGCGACCAGCAGACGCGCGTTGCGAAGCTGGTCCTGCAGGATGCGGTTGCGGCTCGCCTTGATGATGGCGCTGTGAAAATCCGTATTGGCGAGGAAGAAGGCCTCCTCGTCGCCATCCGCGCAATGGCGGGCGCATTCCTCGTGCAGGGCGCGAAGCACCTCGCGCTCTTCGGGACGGATGCGGCGGGCCGCCAGCCGGGCGGCCATTCCCTCGAGCTCCGCGACCACGAAGAAGGCGTCGAGGAGATCGCTGACCTGGAGGCGCACGATCTGCGCGCCCTGCCGGCCGCCGAGGCCGACCAGCCCGCTCGCCGACAGGCGATGGAGCGCTTCGCGGACGGGCGTGCGCGAGACGCCGAAGCGCTCGGCCAGGGCGCGCTCGTCGAGCTTGGTGCCCGGCGGCAGCCGGCCCTGCAGGATCTCCGCCTCAAGCTTCGCGACGATCTCGTTGGCGTGGCTGGCGGCGGATCGGGACGCGGCGCCGCGACCCGTCGCATTCGGCGAGGCGCCAGGCGATGTCATCGCCTGCGCGGCCGGCTGCGAGGCGCGCGCGTCCTTGCCGGAGCGCTTGGCCGCCGTCGGCGTGGCGTGATCGGCCTCGCTCATTCATCTACCTCGCTGCTTCAGCCGGATGCACCGGGCGGCGTTGCCGTAAGCCAGACTACCACCCCGCGCCGTTACAACGCCCCTGCTCGTTTCGCAACGAGACAAGTCTTCTCGGCACATCGCAAAGCGGGTTGTGTCCACAGAAGCCATGGTTGTCGCATAACCGGGAGCGATATTGGTGTACAAAATATAGGCCTTTGGTGCACCGAATTTGTGCTCCCGGCATATTGAGGCGCGACGGGCACTCGGTATAGCCTCCATGTCACTTCGCTGCGGTCGACGCGTTGCGGCGCCCGGGCGAAGGGCAGGAGTTCTCGATGCAGCACGCAGACGCCATCCCTGAGCCGCCCGGTGCGGCATGGCCGGACGGGCACATCCATTATGGCGGCGCCTGGCGGAAGGCGGCGGGCGAGGGGCGGCTCTCCGTCGTCAGCCCGGCGACCGGGGCCGGGCTCGGCACCGTGCCGATCGCCGACGAGGCCGACGTCGCCTCGGCGACGAACGCGGCCCAGGCGGCGTCCGAACGCTGGAGGTTCGTCGATCCGCTCGACCGCGGGCGGCATCTGCGCGCCCTTGCCGACTGCCTGCGCCGGAAAATGCCGGAGCTGGCCGAACTGGAGGCCGCGATCACCGGGCGGCCCATTCGCGAAATGCGGGCCCAGATGGGCAGGATCCCGGAATGGCTCGACTATTTCGGCGGCATCGCGGCCGGGCTCGAAGGCGAATCCAACCGGGTTCGGGGCGGCTTCCTCACCTATACCGCCTATGAGCCCCACGGCGTCTGTGCGCTGCTGACGCCGTGGAACCATCCCATCCTCATCCTGGTGAAGAAGCTCGCGGCCGCGCTGGCCGCCGGCAATGCGGTGGTCGTCAAGCCGTCGGAGCTCGCGCCGGTGACGCCGCTCCTGCTGGCGCAATGGGCGACGGAGGCCGGCCTGCCGGAAGGGCTCGTGAATGTCGTGACCGGCGACGGCCGCACGGGGGCGCTGCTCTGCGCGTCGCCGCAGGTGCAGCATATCGACCTCACCGGCGGCACCGCCACCGGCCGCATCGTTGCCGCGGCGGCGGCCCAGCGTCTCGTCCCCTGCACGCTGGAACTGGGCGGAAAGACGCCCGTCCTCGTCTTCGAGGATGCGGATGTCGAGGAGGCGGCGGCCGCCGCCGTGTTCTCGGCCTTCGTGGCCGCGGGCCAGACCTGCGTTTCCGCCAGCCGCTTTCTCGTCGCCTCCGATATCCATGACGCTTTCCTGGCGGCTTTCGCCCGTCGCGCGGAGGCCCTGCGGGTCGGCGATCCCGCCCTGGCCGAGACCGACATGGGGCCGGTCATCACGCCGTTATCGCGCGATCGCTGCCTGGCCTTTGCCGCCGAGGCCGTGGCGCAGGGCGCGCGCCTCGTCTGCGGCGGCGCCAGGCCGGATCTCGCCGCGCCTTTCGACCGCGGCAATTTCGTCGAGCCGACGATTCTCGCCGATGTGACGCCGGCCATGTCGCTCTTCCGCGAGGAGGTCTTCGGTCCCGTGGCGGCGGTGAGCCGGTTCGAGACGGAGGAGCAGGCGCTGCGGCTCGCCAACGACACGCCCTTCGCCCTCGGCGCTGCCGTATGGACCGGCAATGTCGCCCGGGCCCATCGCGTCGCGGGGGCCGTCAGGGCCGGAATCGTCTGGATCAACGATCACCACAAGAACGATCCGCGCTCGATCTGGGGCGGCTACGCCAACAGCGGCTACGGCAAGGAAAACGGCTGGGATGCGCTCAAGAGCTACCAGCGCAAGCGCAGCGTCGTCGTGCGCACGGCGCCGAAATTCGACGACTGGTTCGGCGGAGGCCAGCGCTACGGATGATGCAGCCAGCCATGACACAGACCCAGCAAGCGCCCGACCCGAAGATCGCCGCGACCGCCTCGCCGGTGCTGGTCGATTTCCAATCGGTCGGCGTGAAGTTCAAGGCGACCGGCGGGCATGGCGACGTGCTCGCCCTCGACGATGTTTCGCTCACCCTCGCCGAGGGCGAATTCGTCTCGCTGGTCGGCCCGTCGGGCTGCGGCAAGAGCACGCTCCTGCGTGTCGCCGCCGATCTCCTCGCGCCCTCGTCCGGCCGGGCGACGGTCGCGGGACAGAGCCCGAAGGCGGCCCGCCTGCGGCGCGACATCGGCTTCGTGTTCCAGGATTCCGCTTTGCTCGAATGGCGCACCATCCTGGCGAATGTGATGCTGCCGCTGGAGCTGCAGGGCGTGCGCCACGCCGAGCGCGAGAAGCGGGCGCTGGAGCTGATCCGCCTCGTCGGCCTTGCCGGCTTCGAGCGGGCCTATCCGCGCCAGCTCTCGGGCGGCATGCGCCAGCGCGCCTCGATCGCGCGCGCCATGTCGACGGCGCCGAAGGTGCTGCTGATGGACGAGCCTTTCGGCGCGCTCGACCAGATCACCCGCGACCGGCTCAACATGGAGCTGCTGGAACTCTCGCAGCGCCAGCGCATGACCGTCCTCTTCGTCACGCACTCGATCCGCGAGGCGATCCTGCTTTCCGACCGGGTCGTCGTGATGTCGCCCCGGCCCGGGCGGATCCGCTCGATCCTCGCAATCGATCTCGCCCGCCCGAGGCATCTGGCGGTGCGCAACGACCCCAAATTCATCGCGCTCGCGCAGGAAGGCCTGGCTGAGCTCGAAGGAGGCTTCGAAGCCCATGGTTAGCATCGTGTCCGAAGGCTCGGAGCAAACCGCGTGGAAAAGCAGGATCGCGGCGTTCGCGACCGCCGCATGGCCGGCGCTCCTGACCTTCGTCGTCGTCGTCGCGGCGTGGGAATGGGCCATCGCGGCCTGGCAGGTGCCGTCCTACCTCATGCCGGCGCCGAGCGGCATCTGGCAGGCCATCTGGTTCAACCACGGCTCCATCTTCAGCCAGGCCGCCATCACCGGCGGCGAGGCGATCGTGGGCTTCGTGATCGGTTCCGTCCTCGGCGCGCTGCTCGGCATCGCCTTTGCCTATTCGACCATCATGAGCCGGGCCTTGCTCCCCTATGTCATCGCCGCCAACACCATTCCCGTCGTGGGTATCGCCCCCATCATCATCCTCTGGCTCGGCAACGGCGTCTCCTCGAAGATCGCCGTCACCGCGCTGCTCTCCTTCTTTCCCCTCGCCCTCAACATGATGAAGGGCCTGCAATCCTATGACCGCACGATCATGGACGTGTTCCACGTCGCCGCCGCCTCTTCCTGGCAGCGCTTCCTGAAGATGCGCCTGCCCAGCGCTCTGCCCTATGTCTTCGTCGGCCTGAAGCTGAACGTCACCTTCTCGGTCATCGGGGCCATCGTCGCCGAATTCGTGCAGGCCGATCGCGGGCTCGGCTTCGTGATCATGTCGTCCTACAAGAACCTCAACATGCCCCGGCTCTGGGCCGCCATGGCCGTCTCGGCCGTGATGGGCGTGATCCTCTTCGCCGTGGTGGCCCGGCTCGAGCGCATTGCCATCCCGTGGCACAGCTCGATGCGCGACCCGTCCCTGTGACGGCCGGGACGAACGATCAATCAAACGCAAGAAACGCATTCCATCCAAACCGACAGGGGAACACGATGTCTCTCAGATTGCCTGGCCTAGTCGCCGCTGCCGCCGCCTTTGCCGCCCTCGCGGCATCTCCGGCCGCGGCGGAGGATACACTCCGCCTCGAATGGATCATCCAGGGCCAGTTCGCCGGCGAGCTGATCGCCCTCGACAAGGGCTATTACAAGGCCGCCGGCGCCGACATCAAGCTCCTGCCGGCCGGCAGCGACATCAAGCCGGCCGTCACCGTCGCCCAGGGCAGCGACACCTTCGGCATCGGCCATCCCAACCAGGTGATCATGGCCCGCTCCCATGGCGCACCGCTGGTGATGATCTCGCAGCACGGCCAGAAGAGCGCCCAGGTCTATATCGCCCGCAAGGATGCCGGCATCACCAAGCTCGCCGACGTCCGCGGCAAGAAGATCGGCTCTTGGTTCGGCGGCGACGAAGCCGAGTTCATGGCGATGCTGAACACGCTGAAGATGACGCCGGACGACGTCCAGCTGCAGCCGCAGCAGGACAACCCCGTTCCCCAGCTGATCTCAGGCCAGCTCGACGTCATCGAGGCCGTGCGTTACGCGCCGGCCGATCTTGCCGTGCTCTTCACCAAGTTCAAGCCGGAGGATCTGACCTATCTCTATCCCGAGGATGCGGGCGTGGCCCTGGTGAACACCGGCCTGTTCACCTCCGAGAAGACGATCGCCGAGCGCCCCGAACTGGTGCAGGCCGTCGTCGATGCGACGCTGCAGGGGTGGAAGGAAGCGCTCGACGATCCGGAGGCGGCGGCCAAGGTCGTGGTCAAGTACAATCCCGAGCTGAAGGTCGAGGATCAGGTCGCCATGATCAAGGCGATGGGCGACATGTTCTGCGCCGGTCCGACGCTGGAGGGAAAATTCGGCCAATCCACCCCGGAGGAATGGCAGACGGTGCAGACGGTGCTGCTGAGCTACGGCAAGACCAACCCGGACGGCCTTCACGATCCGGTCGACCTGTCGAAGGCCTACACCAACGTCTTCTGGGACAAGGCCCCGGCCGCCTCCAAGACCATCAAATGCAGCAAATAAACGAGGCGGCCGCGAGGCGCCGTGTTCACGGCATCTCGCGGCCTCTCGCGAGAGAAAGCCTTGCGGCGACAGAATGAAGAACATCCGTATCCGCCTCCTCTGGCATCCCCAGGCGCAATTCGCGGGCTATCTGCTCGCCCAGCATGACAGGCTGGGCGAAGCCCGTGGCATCGCCGTCGAATGTGTTCCGCTGGATTTCGGCACCGGCCCGATCGAGGCGCTGCTCGCCGGCGATGTCGCCATGGCCGTCGCGAGCCCCGCCCATATGCTCGAAAGCGGGCATGCGGACGAACTGGTCATGCTGCTCGCCATCCAGCAGGCGAGCGCGCTCGTCTATCCCGCGCGCATCTCGGCCGGGATCCATGGGGTCGCCGACCTCGCGGGAAAGCGCATCGGCGTCTGGCCGGGGCGCGAGGACCTCGAACTGCGCTGGTTTCTCCACCGCAGCGGCATCGAAGCCGGCCGCTACCAGTGCATCGCCATGAACGACACGGTCGCGGGCCTCCTCGACGGCACGGTCGATTGCGCCCAGATGACGGTGTATCACGAGATCCATCATCTCGAGGAGGAGGCCGGCTCGCTGGCCGATTTCTCGATCTTCCGGGCGAGCGAGGCCGACGCATCCCTCCTCAAGGACGGCCTGATCGCCCGGCGCGACTGGGTCGAGGCCCATCCGGCCGAAACGCAGGCCGTGATCGACACCGTGCTGGAAGGCTGGACGCTTGCCTTCACGGATCCCGATGCCGCCGTCTCGCTCTGCGCGCGGCTGCGGCCCGACATGGCCCCGGCGGAACATCGGCGCCAGCTCGGCGACATCCGCGCCCTGGCGATGACGGGCGCGACCCTGCGCGAAGGGCTTGGCTTTCCTGATCCCCTCCATATGCGGCGCGCCCTGCAGGCCATGGCCGATGTCGAGCATCCCTACGAGAAAGACACCACATCGCTGGTCGACGGCCGGTTCTGGACCGGGGCGCCGGCGGCGCTGAGGAGTTCGTCGTGGTGAGCCGGACCGAGGTGCTGGTGGTGGGGGCAGGGGTCGTCGGCGCCGCGATCGCGCATGCGGTCGCCGCGCGCGGGCGCAAAGTCCATGTGATCGAGCAGAACACGCCCGCCAGCGCCGTTTCCGGCGCGAGTCTCGCCTGCATCGGCACCCATATGATGGATGAGGACGAGCTGCCTCTGCTGAAATGGTCCTGCGATGCCTGGGCGGCGCTCGCGGCGCGGTCGCCGACCTTCGAATATCGGCGCTGCGGGCAGATACGCTTCATCGCGCAGGCGGACGAGTTCGCCTCGGCCCGGCATTGGACGGAGATGGAGACCCGGCACGGCCTTCGTCCCGTCCTCGTCGAGCCGGACGAGGTGCGGCGCATCGAGCCGCTGCTGCAGGGCGCCATCCTGGGCGCGACCTGGTCGCCGGACGATGCGGTGGTGAATCCCTTCCTCGCCGTGCGGACGCTGCTGGCCCTCGCCCGCGCAGGCGGGGCGAGCGTGGAAAGCGGGACGACGGTGACGGCGCTCCGCAGCGGCGACAAGGGCGTCAGCGGCGTCGAGACATCCCGGGGACGCATCGAGGCGGAGCACGTCGTCATCGCCGGCGGGCCGTGGACGGCGCGGCTCGCCGCGACCGCCGGCGTCCACCTTCCCATCGTGCCGCGCAAGGCCCAATGCCTGGCGACCGTGTCGCGGCCGCCCTCCATCCGCACCGTGGTCGGCGCCTGCAAGGCCGAAGGAGGCGTCGATGCCGGCTATACCCAGATCCAGCAGGCCGGGAGCGGCCAGATCCTCTTCAACACCGTCCTCGAAGGCGGCACGAGCGGCGCCGGCAATCCCGATCGCATCGACGAGGTCGACCGCATCTTCGTGCGGGATTCGGTGGCGACGCTGCTGCGCCTCTTCCCCTCGCTCGCCAAGGTCGAGCTGCTGCGCTCCTGGGTTCGCTTCGAGGCGGTCACCCCGGATGATCGCTTCGTCATCGGACCGGCCGGCCCGGACGGCCTCCTGATCGCCGCGGGCGACGGCGGCACGGGCTTCATCCGGGCCCCGGCGATCGGCAGGCTGATCGCCGACTTCATCGCGCAGGCCGAGCCTGCGTTCAGGACCGACATCTATTCCCCCGCCCGTTTCCAGCCCGCGGCAGGCCACGCATGACCCCGGAGGCCGCTCCCCTCGTGACCGTGATCATAGACGGCAGCCCGGTCGAGGCTCCCGCCGGCATGCCGATCGGCGCGCTCCTGCACGCCCGGGATGCCACGCTGCGCCTTACCGGCGACGGGCGGCGGCGCGGGCTCTTCTGCGGCATGGGCCTGTGCTTCGACTGCCTGGTCTTGGTCGATGGCCGGGAGGCGGTGCGCGCCTGCATCACGCCCGCCGCCGACGGCATGCGCATCGTCACGGGCCGGCCATGAAACGCATCCGCACCGACATCGCCGTCATCGGCGCCGGGCCGGCCGGCCTGTCCGCCGCGCTCGCCGCGGCCCGCGCCGGGGCGAAGGTCGATATTCTCGACGCGGGCGCGCAGCCGGGCGGACAATATTGGATGCAGGATCTCTCCACGCATCGCCGCGACAGCGGGCAGAGCGGGGAGGGGATCCGCGCCGCCGCCGCCGCGGCGGCCGCCGGCGTTTCGATCCACAGCCGGGCCGAGGTCTGGGCCGCCTTTCCCGATCGCCGCATCTGCGCCCTGCAGGACGGAGAGCCGCTGGAGCTGATCCCGCGTGCCGTGGTGATCGCCACCGGCGCGCAGGACCGCGTGATGCCGTTCCCCGGCTGGACGCTGCCCGGGGTGATGACCCCCGGCGCCGGCCAGAGGCTGGCCAAGCTCGGCGGCACGCCGCCCGGCCGGCGCGTCGCGCTCGCGGGGAGCGGCCCTTTCCTGCTGGCGGTGGCGGCGAGCCTGCAGCGGATTGGCGCCGGCCCCCGGGCGATCGTCGAAGCCCGGCGGACGCAATGGGCGCAGATCGCTCATCTGCTGCGCCATCCCGACCGCTGGCGCGAAGCGGCGCGGCTGCTCGAAGCCCTGCGCAGGATCCCGTCGCGCCATTTCGGCTGGGGCGTCGTCGAGGCGCTCGGCGGCGACAGGGTCGAGGCGATCCGCATCGCGCCGTTCGACGCGGCCGGCCGGATCGACGCGGCGGGCTCGATGATCCTGCCCGATATCGATGCCCTGCTCGTCGGCTGGGGCTTTCGCCCCTCCGTCGAGATTTCGGGCCTGCTGCGCTGCCGGCACGCCTTCGACGAAGCCGCGGGCGGATGGCATTGCGTGGCGGATCCGGCAACCGGCGCGACATCGGTGGCGGGCGTCTTCGCCGCCGGCGAGACGACGGGCCTCGCGGGCTTCCATCCCGCGCGCCTGTCGGGCGACCTCGCCGGCCGGGCGGCCGCCGCCGGCCTCGGCCTGAAGCCGGCGCCGCCGGCCGCAGGCGGGGTCGCGGCGCTCGCCCGCTACAGGGCTTTCGCCTCGGGCCTCAACGCGCTTTTCCGTCCGCCGCCCGGCATTGCCGAGCTGATCGATGCGGATACGATCATCTGCCGCTGCGAGGATGCCACCGCTGGCGAGATCCTGCAGGCCTGCCGGGAAGGCGCCATCGACGTGCAGGGCGCAAAGCGCTGGACGCGGGCCGGCATGGGGCGCTGCCAGGGGCGCATCTGCGGCTGGGCCATAGCGCATCTGGCGAGCCGGGCGACCGGCGGCTCCCTCGAGGAGGCGGGCTTCAATCCGCCCCGCATTCCGCTTCGTCCCGTTCCCCTCGATACCGTCCTTGCCTGCCTGGGCGACCCCTCGGCATGCGGCGGACCACGCGATTTTCAATGAACAACGGCAAATTGGAGACTTGATCATGGACCTTGGATTGGCGGGCAAGCGAGTGCTGGTCACCGGTGCCTCGCAGGGAATTGGCTCGGGATTGGCCAGGGCCTTCGCGTCCGAGGGATGCCATGTCGAGCTCACGGCGCGCAGCGCCGACAAGCTCCAGGCGATCGAGCGCGAGATCCGGGCGGCAGGCGGCACGGCAGGCGTGCATCCGCTCGATCTCGCCCAGCCGGGTGCGGCGCAGGCCCTTGCCGAGGCCGTCGGCGACGTCGATATCCTCATCAACAATGCCGGCGTCATTCCGAGCGGCTCGCTGTTCGACATCGACGAGGCCCGATGGCGCGCGGGCTGGGAGCTCAAGGTCTACGGCTACATCAATCTCTGCCGCCTCTATTATCCGCGCATGAAGGCGCAGGGCGGCGGCGTCATCCTCAACAATATCGGCAATGGCGGCGAGATCGCCGACCCCCAATACATCGCCGGGGCCATGGGCAATGCCAGCCTGATGGCGTTCACGCGCGCCATCGGCGGCACCAGCCTCAACGACAATATCCGCGTCGTCGGCGTCAATCCCGGGCCGGTGGATACCGACCGCATCTACGCCATGCTGCGCAAGCGTGCCCGCGACATGTTCGGAGACGAGGAGCGCTATCGCGAGCTGGAAGCGCTCTATCCCCTCAAGCGCCCGGCGAAGGTGCACGAGGTCGTCGATCTCTTCCTCTTCCTCGCCTCCTACCGTTCCGGCTACACCAGCGGCACCATCATGACCGTTGACGGCGGCATCGCCTCGCGCCGCTCGATCGTCTGACGAGGGCGGCATGCGGCTCATCATCGATACGGACACCGCCGGCGACGACTGCTTTTCGATCCTGATGGCGCTCGCCGAGCCCGGCGTCACCCTCGAGGCCATCACGATCTGCAACGGCAATGTCGATTTCGACCAGCAGGTGGAGAACGCCCTGTACACGCTGGAGGTGGCCGGGCGCGGCGGCACCGTGCCGGTCTATCGGGGATGCCCCCGGCCGATGATCCGCGCACCGGTTGCCGCGACGGAATATTTCGGCCCGGACGGCATGAGCGATGCCAACTATCCCAGGGCCATGCAGAGGCCGGCGGACCGGCATGCCGTGGATGCCCTCATCGACATCGTCATGTCCAATCCGGGCGAGATCGACATCCTGGCCCAGGCGCCGCTGACCAATATCGCGGCGGCCTGCGTCAAGGTTCCCGAATTCGCCGGTGCCGTGCGGCATTTGTGGGTGATGGGAGGCCTCGACAATTCCATCGGCAACACCACGCCCGCCTCCGAGTTCAATTTCTACGTCGACCCCGAGGCCGCCAAGATCGTCATGAAGGCGGGCTTCGAGCTGACCTTGTCGACGTGGACGCTGACCCTGTCCTGCGGCGTCCTCTCGCCCGAAGCCCTCTCCCGCATCGAGGCGCTGGATACCCCGTTGTCGCGCTTCTTCCTGCAGGTCAGCGAGGCGCCGCTGCGGCGGACGCGGATCCGCTACGGTCGTGCGATCAGCGCCTTGCCGGATACGCTCACCTGCGCCTGCGCCATCGACGAGAGCCTCATCCTGGACAGCGCCGCCTGCCTCGTCGATGTCGAGACCCAGGGCGAGCTGACGCGCGGCTATTCCAGCATCTGCGTGCCCAATTGTGGCCAGGAGGCGATCGACGACCCGCTCTGGCCCTCCGGCCGCGGCAATGCCCGCGTGATCAGGGCAGCCGACAGCGCGGCCTTCACCGAACGCCTGATCAGGGTGCTGTCATGAGGCCGCGTCCCTACCGCCTCGGCATGCTCGGCCCGTCCTCCAACACGGTGATCGAACCCGAGACCTGGCGCCTGCTTCCGCCGGACGGAACGGTGACGGCGCATGTCTCGCGCCTGCGCGTGGTGCAGATCTCCGCCGATGCCCAGTCGCTCTCCCAGTTCGAAATGGCGCCCGTCATCGCCGCCGCGCAATTGCTCGCCGATGCCGAGGTGGATCTCATCCTCTGGAACGGCACCTCCGCCAGCTGGCTCGGTCCGGAATGGGACCGCTCGCTGATCGAGGCGGTCGAACGGCACACCGGCATCCCGGCGACCACGGCGGTTCGGGCCATCGATGCCGAGCTCGAAAGGCTCTCGGTGCGGCGGATCGGCCTGGTCACGCCCTATATCGAGGAATTGGAGCGCAGGATCATCGCCAATTACCGCTCCCGCCGGATCGACGTCTGCGCCGCCGAGCGCCTCGACCTGACGAAGAACACCGCCTATGCGGACATCGCGCCGGCCGAGATCGCGGACATGGTCCGGCGGGTCGCCGCCAGTCCCGTCCGCCCGGACGCCATCGTCATTATGTGCACCAACCTCGCGGGCTCGTCGATCGCCGAGGCGGTATCGGCGGAACTCGGCATTCCCGTCCTGGATTCGGTGCGCGTGGCCGTTCGGCATTGCCTCGCCCTGTTGCCGGCTCTCCGCCCGGGCGGCTGAGGTTCTGCCGGCGCCAGGGCATGAACGCCTTACGGGGCGGGACTTTGCAGCCAGGGAGCGGTCGCCTCCATGGTCCCTCTCACGTATGGTGGCAATTAATTCTACTAAATCTATAGAAAATAATTGACAAGAAGAAGGCCCCGCAGCACTCTTCCTGCACCGGGCCGAGACGGCCTGTGACGGATTATCGTGGGGAAGCGGCCATGAACCTCCATTGCTGTTGAGCATCGGCTGCGGGCCTCGCGCTCCCACGCGCCGCCGGCTTTCCTGAACCACCCACAATTTCATCGGCCGTAAACCGCGCGGATCGGGCAGAGCGCGGCATGGATGGCCTTTGCCCTCGGGGATCTCCACATGTCATTCCTCAATCGCCGCCTGCTTCTCGCCGCTGGCCTCGCGCTCGGCACGGCCTTGGCCGGGCCGGCCTTCGCGGCCGACAACCGCGTCACCATCGCGTTCCAGACCGGCGTCGATCCGGCCAAGGTGGCGCAGGCCGAGGGCGCCTATGAAAAGGCGACCGGCTGGGCCATCGACTGGCGCAAATTCGATTCGGGCGCCGACGTCATCGCCGCCATCGCCTCCGGCGACGTGCAGATCGGTTATGTCGGCTCGAGCCCGCTGGCCGCTGCCGCCAGCCGCAAATTGCCGATCCAGACCATCTTCATCGCCGCGCTTCTGGGCGATGCCGAGGAACTGGTGGTCAGCGACAAATCCGGCATCAAGGAGCCCAAGGATCTCGTCGGCAAGAAGATCGGCGTGCCCTTCGTCTCGACGTCGCATTACAGCCTGCTGGCGGCCCTGAAGCACTGGGGCATCGACAGCAAATCCGTCGAGGTCCTCAATCTGCGGCCGCCGGAACTGGCGGCCGCCTATGCCCGCGGCGACGTCGACGGCGGCTATGTCTGGGATCCCGCCTTGGGCAAGCTGAAGGAGGGCGGCAAGGTCCTGGTCTCCTCAGCCGACGTCGCCAAATGGGGCGCGCCGACCTTCGACGCCTGGATCGTCCGTACCGATTTTGCCGCTGCCCATCCCGATGTCGTGACCGACTTCGTCAAGGTCACCGGCGAATCCTACAAGGCCTATCGCGACAATCCCGACGCCTGGACCGCGACGTCCAGGCAGGCGACCGAGATCGCCAGGATCACCGGCTCCCGGCCGGAGGACGTGCCGGGCCTGCTGAAGTCGAATGTCTGGCCGCTGCTGCCCGAGCAGTCCTCGGCGGACCTTCTGGGCGGGGGCTCGGTCAAGGCGATCGCCGACACCGCCGCCTTCCTGGTGGAGCAGAAGAAGATCCCGGCCGCGCTGCCGGATTATTCGGCCTATGTCGCCAAGACCTATGTCCAACAGGCTCTCACGAAACTCTCCTCCCAATAGATTTCGTGAGCCCGTCGGCGGCCTCGGGAGCTCCTTCCTCCCGGGGCCGCCTTCCCATGTCGCCGCGCCGCACCGCGCGGGTGACCCCCCACCAAGACGGAAAGCCAAGCCCGTGACGGTCCTGTCCGCCCGTGATGTCGATGTCGTCTATCCCCGGCGCGGCGGCGGCCCTGTGGCGGCGCTGCGCAACGTCTCCCTTTCCATCGACCAGGGCGAATTCGTCGTCGCCGTCGGCGCCTCCGGCTGCGGCAAGACGACCTTGCTCAAGCTCTTCGCCGGTTTCCTCAAGCCGACGGCCGGTTCGATCACGCTCGGCGGCGAGCCGGTCGACGGGCCGGGAGGCGAGCGCGGCGTGGTGTTCCAGGACGATGCCCTGTTTCCGTGGCTGTCCGTGCGCGGCAACATCGAGTTCGGCCCGAAGATGACCGGCCTCGGCGCAGCCGAGCGCCGGGCGCGTTGCGGCCGCATCATCGACCTCGTCGGCCTGACCGATTTCGCCGATCACCGCATCTGGGAATTGTCGGGCGGCATGCGCCAGCGCGTCGGCATGGCGCGGGCTCTCGCCAACGAGCCTTCGATCCTGCTGATGGACGAACCGCTCGGGGCCCTCGATGCGCTGACGCGGGAGAAGATGCAGGAGCTTCTGGTCCATCTGTGGGACCGCACCAAACGCAGCGTCTTCCTGATCACCCACAGCGTGGAGGAGGCGATCTTCCTGGCCACCCGCATCGTCGTGCTGTCGCCGCGCCCGGGCCGGATCACCCGGGAATTCCATGCCGATTTCTCCCGCCGCCTCCTCGACGGGGAAACGAGCCGCACCATCAAGTCCGATCCCGCCTTCATCGCCCTGCGCGAACAGGTGCTGTCCGCCGTCCTCAAGGGAGCCGAAGCATGAGCGAGGTGATCGACACCGGCAGCCTGACCGATCTCGCTGCCGGCAAGGACAGGCCGGCCGCCCGGCCGTCGTCGCTCACCGCCGGCCCGGTCCGCGCGCTGACCATCCTCGCCATCCTCTTCCTGTGGTGGCTGGCCACCCGTCTGGAGCTGGTGGAGCCTTTGTTCCTGCCCTCGCCGCGTGCCGTGCTCGATCAGCTCTTCCTGGTCTCGACCGAGGGCTACGCGGATTCCACCCTCTGGCAACATCTGGGTGCCAGCCTCTGGCGCATCTTCGCCGCGCTGCTCATCGCGCTGGCGACGGCGGTGCCCGCCGGCTTCGCCATCGGGCTGAGTCCGATCGCCCGCGGCATCCTCGATCCGATCATCGAATTCCTGCGGCCGATCCCGCCGCTCGCCTATCTGCCCCTGATGGTGATCTGGTGCGGCATCGGCGAGACCACCAAGGTGCTGATCATCCTGATCGCGATCTTCGCGCCGGTGGCGATCACCACGGCTGCCGGCGTCGCCACCGTCCCGGCCGACCGGCTCGACGCCGCCCGCGCGCTCGGCGCCCGCAAATGGCAGGTTCTGCTCCACGTCATCCTGCCCAACGCCCTGCCGTCGATCCTGACGGGCGTGCGCATCGGCCTCGGCGTCGGCTGGTCGACGCTGGTCGCCGCCGAACTGGTGGCGGCGACGCGCGGTCTCGGCTTCATGATCCAGACGGCCTCGCAATTCCTCCTGACGGATGTCGTGCTGCTCGGCATCCTCGTCATCGCCCTGGTGGCGATCGCCCTCGAAGGCATCGTGCGCCTGGTCGAGCGCCTGCTCGTGCCCTGGCACGGCAAGGCCTGACAGCCGCCGCACCGGGCATCCATGCGCTCACGCCATCGGCCGCACCAAAGCGGGATAATGGTGGGGCAGGCGCATGGCCATCAGGTCCTTGCGCCGCACGACATTGGTGGGATAACGGCTGTCGAGATTGGTGGTGTCGATCTCGGCGCAGGCCAGCGAGGCGCCGGCAGCCGCGATCGCCTCGCGGCGCGGAAACTCGAACGTGTCGGGGCCGAACACGCCGCTCTTGCCGGGGAAGCCGCCCGCCTCGTCCGCGACATTGGCGAAGGCGAGGAAGAGGTTGTTCTCGCCCGCCCGCGCCCGGAAGTGATGCCAATGGTCGGGGTCCGCCCCTGTCGGGATCGGGTAGTTCTGGCCCACGGCCGATCCGGCATGCCCGCCATGGAACCGTCCCCGGATCGCCGCCGGGCAGGCGACGAGGTCGCATCCCCGCAGGGACAGGATGCGCGCCGATTCCGGGAACAGCGCATCATGGCCGACCAGCAGCCCGATGCGGCCGAGACGGGTGTCGAAGACCTGCCAGTCCTCGCCCGGCGTCGCCCAGGCCCGGCTTTCGCCGTCGACATGGATCTGGCGGTAGCGTCCGACCAGCCCCTCCGGGCCGACGAGCACCGCGGTGTTGTGGACGTGCTCGCCGTCGCGTTCCGCCAGGCCAGCCACGATATAGAGCCCCTCGCGGGCCGCGATGGCGAGCAGCCGCCCGACGGCGGCGCCCGAGAGAGGTTCCGCGGCGTCGCCGCCGGGGCCGGTGACGGCGCGCTCGGGAAAGACGACGAGGTCCGCCTTCTCGACGCGGCGGGCGGCGACCGCCATGTCCTCGATTGCGGCGAGATTGGCGGTGACGTCGCCGCCGGGCGCGAACTGCGCGACGGCGACCCGGGACCTGCGCCCCGGGGGCAGGGGGCGGTGGCCGTAGAGGCCGAAGAAATCGAGCGGGTTCCAGCTATAGGTGGTGGTCGCCAATTCCTTGTAGAGCTCGGGCCGACGCTGTTCGAACACCGGCTGTCCGAGCACGGCGCGGCGGCGGGCCCGGGCCAGGTCGATCGTCGCATAGGCGATGCCGTCGCCGCCGTCGATGACGGCGGCGATCGTGCCGTCGGGCTCGATCACGCAGCTTCCGCCGCTGAACTGGACCGTGCGCTCCAGCCCCCAGCGGTTGGACTCGATCAGATAGCAGCCGTTCTCGAAGGCGCGACTGATCCAGTAGGGCGCGGGCGTGCGCTCGGCCAGCCAGTTGGAGATGTGGCAGATGACGTCCGCCCCTTCGAGCGCGACGAGCCGCGCGGTCTCGATGAAATGGATGTCCATGCAGATCAGGAGGGCGATGCGGCCGATGGGCGTGTCGAAGACCTGGTGCCCGAAATCGCCCGGCGCGGACCATTTCGGCTCCGCGATATAGGGATGGGTCTTGCGATGCGTGCCGACCACGCCCTCCGGCCCGATCAGCACCGCCGCGTTGTAATAGAGGCCGGTCGAGGGATCGACCTCCGGCAGGCCGATCACGATGTAGCATCCATGCGCGCGGGCGATCGCCTCGAAGCGCCCGGTGGTCGGGCCGGGAACGGTCTCGACGAAAGGCGCGACTTCGGCCCGGTCGAACCAGCAATAGCCCGTCGTGCCCATTTCCGGCGTCACGATCAGGCGGGCGCCGGCCTCGGCCGCCTCCCTCGCCAGGGCCAGCAGGCGCGAGACGTTGCGTTCCTTCTCGAACATCGTCGGTTCGAACTGGATGGTGGCGACCTTGTGAAGCATGGCGTCGGGACTTTCCGGGCGCGTCCGGGCGTTCGGCACCCGCCCCGCTCCGGGCGGCGTGCCGTTGCAACACGGATGGGTTCAGGGGAGGGCTCGCACGCGGTCGCGCGAGCCGTGGGGGCGTCTCCCGGCGACGGAGAGGGCGTTCGCCTCAGGCCAGGAACGACTTCTTGATCGAGGCGCCGAGCGTGTACTTCGGGTCCACCATGTTGCCGAGCCGCACCCGCCCGGCCTGGGTGAGCAGCATATAGGCCTCGATGTCCTCGAAGCCGTAATCGGCCGCCATCCAGCGCACCAGCTCGCGATAGGCGATGCGGGCCGCATCCTCCATCGGCCGCGAGGAGCCGATGGTCATGATGAAGTCCCTGGTTTCCAGCCGCGGCCACCGGATCGGCCAGCCCTTGATGAGGTCGACCTGCACGGTGGTGACGGTCGGGTGCTCGATGGCGACGCCGCAGAGCTCGCCGTCGCCCTGGGCGGCGTGGCAGTCGCCGAGATAGAGCAGGGCCCCCTTGGTGTTGACGGGCAAATAGATCACGGCGCCGACGCCGACATCCGGCAGGTCCATGTTGCCGCCGTAATAGTCGGGCTGCAGCGCCGAGATCGCCTCGATCTCCGGCGAGGTGCCGATCGTGCCGATGAACGGCTCATAGGGCAGGGTGATCTTGTCGTTCCATTTCGTGCCGGTCTCGGCGTCGATGTGGAGCTTCTTCACCCGTTCGGGCAGCGGCGCGTTGAGCATGGCGGTGTCGCCGGTCGCGACCAGGCCGCCGAACTCGGGCATGATGAGGGTCGTGCCGCGCGGCTGCGGCCCGCGTGGCACGATGCTCTGGATATAGACCGCGAGCGTATCGCCCTTCTCGGCGCCGTTGACGAAGATCGGGCCGTTCTGCGGGTTGAGATAGGGGAAATTGAGGATCTGAGTCGGCTTGTCGGTCTCGTGCTGGATGCTGCCTTCGAAGGCGTCGTGGGTTTCGGCCGAGATCACCGCGCCGGGATCGACGGTCAGCACCGGGTCGACATAGGGCCCGTAGACGTAATGATACTTGCCTTGCTCGGCCTCGGTGATCGTATGGGCCGATCCCGCGCGGCCCTTGGCGAGGCCCTTGCGGGCCATGATGGACTGATCGAGCCAGGGCGTTTCGGTCGGTGACATCGTCTTCTCCTTCTTTCGTTCGAATTCACACGGCGAGATGGCGGCGCATGGCCTCGCCATCCGCCAGGGCTTCCCGGTCGAGCGAGGCCACGATGCGGCCCTTGTCCATGACGTAGCAGCGCTGGGCCATGGCCCGGATCATGTCGATGTTCTGCTCGACGAGGACGATGGTGACGCCGGTCGCCCGGTTGAGTTCGACCATGATGCGGGCGATGTCCTGGACGATGTTGGGCTGGATGCCCTCCGAGGGTTCGTCCAGCAGGATCAGGGAGGGATCGGCGACGAGCACGCGCCCGATGGCCAGCTGCTGCTGCTGGCCGCCCGACATCGTGCCGGCGCGCTGGCTCCAGCGCTCGCGCAGGATGGGGAAATAGTCGAGGATCCGCTCCTTGTCGGCGGCGCCGCGATGGCGCATCGCCCCGACGGCGATGTTCTCGGCCACCGTCAGGCGGGGGAAGACGTCGCGCCCCTGCGGCACGTAGCCGATGCCGAGCCGCGCCCGCTTGTGGGCGGAGAGGGCATCGATCGAGGTGCCGCGATAGATGACCGAGCCCTCCGTGGCGGGGACGAGGCCGATCAGGCTCTTCATCAGCGTGGACTTGCCCACGCCGTTGCGGCCGATGACGGCGACGATCTCGCCCTCGCGCACCTCCAGGTCGAGGCCCTGCAGGACGGGCTTGCCGCCATAGCCGGCGCGCAGTCCCAGCGTGGAAAGCAGCACTTCTTTACGCATGGGCTTGCCCCAGATAGATGGCGGCGACGCGCTCGTCCGCGACGATCTCGTCGATCGATCCCTGGGCGAAGACCTGCCCGAGATGGAGGACGGTGACCTTGTGGGCGACCTGGCGGACGAAGGCCATGTCGTGCTCGACCGCCAGCACGGTCATGCCGTCGGCATTCAGGCGCTGCACCATCTCGCCGGTGGCGTGCGTTTCTTCGGGCGACATGCCCGCCGTCGGCTCGTCCAGCAGCAGGAGGCGGGGCTTGAGGCTGATCGCCATGCCGATCTCCAGCCATTGCTTCTGGCCATGGCTGAGATTGCCGGCGTGCTGGCCCGCTTCCGCCGCGAGCTTGAGGAAGTCCAGCAGGCGGTCGATCTCGCGCGCCAGGGCGGCGGGCTCGAAATGATGCTGCATGGCGATCTCCAGGTTCTGGCGGACGCTGAGCGCCTTGAAGATGCCGGGCACCTGGAATTTCACGCTCATGCCGCGGCGGATGCGCTGGAACGGCTTCAGGCCGGTGATGTCCTCGCCCCCGAGCAGGATCGTTCCGCTGCTCGGCGCATGCTCGCCGAGAATGAGGCGGAACAGGGTGCTCTTGCCGGCGCCGTTGGGTCCGATCAGGCAATGCACCTCCCCGGCCTCGAGCCGGAGGTCGACATTGTCGGTGACATGCAGGCCGCCGAAATGCTTGTTGAGGCCACGCGTCTCGAGCATCGGCATCACGTGCCTCCTTCCTTGCGTCGGCGCAGCAGCCGGCCCAGCAGGTCGGCCCCGGACAGCACGAGTCCGCGCGGGGCGAACAGCACCGTCACCACCAGCAGCAGGCCCATGACGACGAGGGCATATTGGCTGCCGTAGATGGTGAGGGTCTGGAAGGCCCAGAGCACCACCAGGGTGCCGACGAGGGCGGCGGTGAGGTCGGAGCGCCCGCCGACGGCGACCCAGATGATGGGCAGCGCCGCCGCCGTCATGCCCATGCTGGACGGCGTGATATATTGGCCCCAGCCGGTGTAGAGGACGCCGGAAAGCCCGGCGAGCGCGGCGCCGATCACGAAGGTGCCGAGCTGGTATTTGCGGATGTCGTAGCCGAGCATTTCCGCCCGCTCCGGGTTCTCGCGTATCGCCACCAGCACATTGCCGAAGCGCGAGTTCACGAGGATGCGCAGGCCGAGATAGGTGATCACGAGCAGGCCGAGCACGACGTAATAGAGCCCGATGTCGGGGAAGAGCACGAGGCTGCCGCCCGGCCAGGGAATGGTGAGGGGCGGCATGCCGCTCATGCCGTTGAAGCCGTTGAGGCGCGCCTTGCCGACATGCCATTCCGGGCCGGCGGTCTGCGCCATGAAGCGTTCGAGCACCAGGGTCACCGAGAGCGTGACGATGCCGAGGAAGACGCCGGTGATGCGGCCGAAATAGAGGAAATAGCCGAGCAGCGCCGCGAACAGCGCGGCGAGCGCCACGGCCAGCACCACAGCGGCGAGGGTGAAGCCGTAGCCGGCGCCGAAATCGATGGTGAGGATGCCGTAGCCATAGCCGGCGATGCCGAAGAAGGCGGTCTGCCCGAAGCTCAGGGCGCCGCCATAGCCCCAGATCAGGCTGAGGCCGAGGGCCATGAACACCCAGGTGAAGAAATAGACGGTGTTGCCGACCGTATAGCCGTCGCTGACGGCGGGATAGGCGCAGGCCGCGGCCAGCACCGCCAGGAAGCCGATCCAGAACACCGGACCCCTTCCCATCGTCTGCGGGCCCTGCAGGCGGCCGATGAAGCGCAGGAAGCCATTCATGTGTGCGGGTCCCTGCATGTCAGGCGCGTTCGCGCAGGATGAAGCCGGAAATGCCCTTGGGCAGCACCCGGATCACGACGATGACGGCGATCAGCAGCCCGATCTGGCCGAAGAGCTGTCCCTGCCAGGAGGTCATGGTCGATTTGACGACGGCGAGGACGGCGGCGGCCGGCGCCGTGCCGAGGAAGACGTCCGCGCCGCCGACCACCACGGTGACGAAGGCCTCCATGATGAAGGTGGTGCCCATGGTGGGCACCAGCGTCATCGTCGGCGCGTAGAGCCCGCCGGCGAGCCCCGCCAGGCCGGCCCCGAGGGCGAAGGTGAGGCTGTAGACGAGGCGCGTGTCGATGCCGAGCGCGGCGGCCATGTGGGGCACCTGGATGGTGGCGCGGGCCATTACCCCGAAGCGCGTCCAGTTGAACAGGGCATAGAGGCCCGCGAGCACCACGAGCGCCATGAAGAACAGCACGACGCGATAGAGCGAATAGGAGTAGCCGCCCATCTGGAAGCTGCCGAACGGCGTGCCGACACCCATCATGGTCGAGCCGAGCACGATCAGCGTGCTCTGCGTGGCGATCAGGCTGAGGCCCCAGGTCGCCACGATCGTATCGAGCGGACGCTGGTAGAGGTGGCGGATGATGACGATCTCGACCAGGGCGCCCACCGCCGCCGCGGCCAGGGCGCCGACGAGGATGGCGAAGGGGAGGGGGAGGCCGGCATGCGCGGCGGAGACGCTGACATAGGCTCCGCACATGATGAATTCGCCATGGGCGAGATTGATCACGCCCATCATGCCGAAGATGACGGCCAGGCCGCAGGCGGAGAGCACCAGGAAGGCGAAGGCGTCGCCGAACTGGTAGAGCGGGGAAAAGGCGAGCGTGGCGACAGCCATGGAGAGGGCAACCCTGGGTTCGAGATCCATGCGGCGGGCAAGGCGGGCCGGGTCCCGCGCGGGCCGCCGCCGGGGAGGCGGCGGCCCGTCCGGGCCGGATCGGGGGAGGACCCGACTCAGGATTTCGGCGGGGGATTGGACGGCGTGTACTGCGCTTCCGGGTCGTTCTTGGTCAGGTCGCAGCCGGCATCGCCGAGCCAATAGGGCTTGATGTTCTCCCACACCTTGGGGAAGGTGATGGAGTGATCCGCGCCGACCTTGGCGAGATAGATCGTGTGGGACATGTGCTGGCTCTTGGGATCGAGGCAGACCTTGCCCTCGGGCGCGTCCATGCAGACATCGCCCTGCGCGATGATCTTGCGCAGGTCGTCACGCTTGGTGGAGCCGTTGGCGCGCTCGACCATCTGCTTGTAGAGATAGACGGCGAGATAGGAGTTCTCGGCCTCCTGGTTGACATAGGGCTCGTTCGGGAACTTCGCCTTGAACTTGGCGACGAAGGCCTTGCTGGAGGGCGAGTCGATCTCCTCGATGTAGTTGGTGGTGACGTACATGTCCTTCAGGCTCGGCGGCTTGAAGCGCTTGTGCTCGTAGCCCTGGCCGACATTCACCGAGGACGCCATGGGCAGGCCGACATTCGCCGCGGCGGCCTGCTCGTAATAGGAGGCCTGGGCGGTGCCGACCAGCAGCGTCACCACGAAATCCGGCTTGGCCTTCTGGATGTTCTGGATCGACTGGGAGAACTGCGACACGCCGAGCGGGATGAATTCCTCGCCCGCCATTTCGCCGCCGTTCTCCTTGACGATGTTGCGCACCCATTCGGCGGAGATCTGGCCGAAATTATAGTCGGCGGCGAGCGTGTAGACCTTCTTGCCGTATTTCTGCATCATCCAGGGGATGAGGGTGGAGAATTGCTGCTCGGGCACGGCGCCGGTGACGACCATGTGGGCGTCGCAGACGCCGCCTTCATACTGGTTGTTGTAGAAGGCGAACCCGTCCA
The DNA here is from genome assembly GCF_030814655.1 of Labrys monachus. Taxonomy (NCBI): domain Bacteria; kingdom Pseudomonadati; phylum Pseudomonadota; class Alphaproteobacteria; order Hyphomicrobiales; family Xanthobacteraceae; genus Labrys; species Labrys monachus. The sequence continues at coordinate 4,514,202 of NZ_JAUSVK010000001.1, read as the reverse complement.
GCTGGTCGACGATCGGCCGATAGGCTTCGCGGGAGGCGGAGGAGAAGCCGGCGAACACCGCGTCGACCTTGTCGCGCTGCAGCACGCGGCGCATGAATTCCTGATAGCGGGTATTGTCGGACTGCGTGTCGTAGATCACCAGCTCCAGCGGGCGCCCGGCGATGCCGCCCTTGGCGTTGATCTCGTCGGCGGCCAGCTGGATCGCGTGCACCTTGCCGATGGTGGCGACGGCGAAATCGCCGGACTGATCCTCCAGCACGCCGAGCTTGATCGGATCGGCGGCCAGGGCCTGGCTCGCGCCGAGCAAAAGCGTCCCCGTGAGGGCTGCGGCACGCAGCCCCCTGATGGTCTTCCCAGTCATGTGAATTCTCCTCTGTCGACGTTTATTTTGCCCCGGCGCGCTGGCCGGGCGGCCCTTCGGGGGCCGTCACTCTGGGCGTCGCCGCCCACCTGCCGAGGAACTCCTCGCAGTATTCTTCCAGGCTGACCCTAAGGCGCATGCTCTCGCGCCGCAGGCGGTTATAGGCTTCGTCGTCGTCGACGCCGCTCTCCGTCATCAGGGCCAGCACGGCCTTGATCACCGAGCGGCGGCCGCGCCGCCGCCGCTCCATGTCGTCGAGACGGCTCTGCATGCCGCTGCGCAGCAGGAACTGGTTCACGCCGAGGAACAGCGCCGTGTAGACGGCCGCGCTGTGCACCGGCTTGCGCAGGAAGGCGGTCGCCCCGACATTGATCAGGCGCTTGAGCCGGCTCGGCGCCTCGACCCCGACCAGCCCGATCACCGGCACCGGCGGACAGCGGGAATCGGCGTCGGATTCCATCGGCAGCGTGCCGTCGAGATCGCCGTCGACGAAGAGGATGTCGCGTTCCGCCTTCAGGCCGGTGAGGTCGAGGGTGACGCGGCCCTCCTCGATGGCGGGAAACTCGCTGGCCACGCCCAGTTTCGCCAGCGTCGCCTCGAGCGCCTCGACGGCCGTGCGGTTGGTCGTGACGATCAGGGCCTTGCCGCCGTTGAAGTTCTGGAGAAGCCGGGACGTCATCACTTTGCGACCCTCAAATGCGGCGTACGGGAGGCGACCGCATAGCGCGGCGACGATTGCACGAGATAGGGATCGGGCCGGATCGGCCCCGGTTCCGCGACGATCACGTCGAAGCGCGCCGAGCGGTTCGAACGGCCGATGCGCGGCGTCAGCCAGGCATGGAAGGTCTGCGGGTCGATCCACACGTCGCCCTGCGGCGCCGCCAGCCTCTGGCGCGTCACCGCCTCCTTGACCGCGAACACCTCGTCCGTCCCCGCCGCCGCCAGGGCGCGGGCCAGCAGCAGCACCGCGATATAGGAGGCCTCCGCATCCGCCGAGGTGGCGGGACCGGCGGGAAAGGCCCTTTCATAGGCCGCGGTGAAGGCCCGGTTGGCCGGCGTCGGCAGCGAGGAGAAATAGACGCTGGAGCTCAGATGGCCGTCGACCATGTCGGCGCCGATCTCCTCCAGCTCCGGCTCGGACAGCGTGCAGCTGGCGATGGGAATCGCCGCCGCCTGGTCGATGCCGCGAGCCCGGCAGGCCGACCGGAACGCCCGGAAGAAGGCATAGGCGCTCTCGCCGATGAGGTTGTTGAACACGAAATCGGGCCGCACCGCCAGGATGGCCTCGACGACCTGGCTGAATTCGGTGTCGCCGACCGCGACATAGCGTTCCGCCAGCACCCTGCCGCCCTGCGCCGTCATGGCCTCGCGGAAGATGCGGTTGTTCTCCCAGGCCCAGATGTAGTTGGAGCCGACGCAGAAGGCGTTCGGGCCGATATTGGCCAGCATGTGCCCGACCAGCGGCAGCACGTGCTGGTTCGGCGAGGCGCCGGTGTAGATGACGTTGTTGGAGGTCTCGAAGCCTTCGTAATGCGAGGGATACCAGAGCAGGGCATCGTGCTTTTCGAAGCAGGGGATGACTTCCTTGCGGCTGGACGAGGTGTAGCAGCCGATGACGTGGCGGATGCCGTCGCCGGCCATCTGCCGGCTCAGCTCGGCATAGCGGGCGAGATCCCCGCCGGGGTTCACCACCACGGGCTCGAGCCGCAGATCCGGGAAGGAACGCGATATCTCCTCGAAGGCCAGCAGGGCGCCGTTCAGCATGGAACGGGCGACCACGCTGTAGGAACCGGTCGTGGAGAACATTACCCCGATGCGATGCTGCATTGCCGACATAAGCCTATTCCAAAACAAAAAACGCCCAGCGGCCGGTATGCCGTGGGCGTCTGTGCCGCCAACCTCTGCCGATGCGGGAGCATCGGCCCGTTGGAAATGTGACCAGATCTGGCGCTTAAATAGGCATCCTTGCCTTGCGCACTAAAAATAGGCTCTTCTAGATCAACGCATTTGTCAAGCGTGAAATAAGCCGCGCCGCTTTTTGTCCGGTCGCGCCGCCTCGCGCCACCGGCCTGCGGCCCGGCGGGCTTTGCCAGGGGCCTTGACGGAAGCCGGTCCGGCCCGTAGCTTTCCGTTCAAGAGCAAAGAGGCTCTCGCCGGGTTCCGCCCGCGAGAGCCTCTTTTTGTTTTTGGTGGGACGATGGCCTTGGGATCTGATCACAGCCCGCTCCTTGTCGGGGCGCTCTACTCGCAAACCGGACCGACCGCCTATGTCGAGCGGACGCAGCTGAACGCCACGCTGCTTGCCATCGAGGAGGCGAATGCCGCAGGCGGCGTCGGCGGGCGGGAGATCGTCGCCCGCACCTATGACGCGCAGTCGGATCCGACGCGCTTCGCCCGGGTCGCGGAGCATCTCCTCGACGAGGACCATGTCTCCCTGCTGATCGGCTGCTACATGACGAACACCCGTCAGGCGGTGGTGCCGGTGGTCGAGCGCCGCGGCGCCATCCTCGCTTATGCCGCGCCCTATGAAGGTTTCGAATATTCGCCCAACGTCATCTATGGCGGCGCCGTGCCGAACCAGCACATCCTGCTCCTCGCGCGTCACCTCATGGCCAACCGCGGCAAGCGCTTCTATCTCGTCGGCACCCGCTACACCTTCCCGATCGAATCCAACCGCGTGATGATGACGCTGGTCGCCGAGCAGAAGGGGCAGGTCCTGGCCGAGCGCTATGTGAAGCTCGATGCCCAGCGCCGCGAGCTCGCGGCCATCGTCGACGACATCAAGGCGAAGCGGCCGGACGTGGTGTTCTGCACCGTGGTCGGCGAGGCGGCGAGCCTGTTCTACGCGCTGTGCAGGGACGCCGACATTCCCGCCCATGCCGCGATGGCGAGCCTCACCATCACCGAGGCGGAACTGGCCTTGATGCCGCCGGGCCTGGCCGAAGGCCATCTCACCGCCGCCACCTATTTCCAATCGGTCTCGACCGAGGCCAACAGGCGCTTCGTCCGGGCCTACAAGGCGCGATTCGGCGCGCATGAAAGCGTCAACGCGATGGCGGAGACGGCCTATGGCCTGACCCATATGGTGCTCGCCGCCGCCGGCCGCCAGCACTCCCTCGATGCCGACGCCCTGCGTGCCGAATTGGCGAGGACGACGTTCGAGGCGCCGCAAGGGCCGATCCGGCTCGATCCCGACAATGGCCACTTCTATCTGTGGCCCCGCATCGGCCGGGTCGAGGCCGACGGGCAGTTCGCCATCGTCGAGGAGAGCGCGGCCGCCGTGAAGCCGGACCCCTATCTGATCAACCACAGCCTGGCCGACTGGGATCCCGTCTCGCCCGTCGCCATGCTCGGCAAGACGGGATAGGGTCCGTGCTCAAACCCCTCCGCGACATCCGCAGCGTCCGCGTGCTGGTCTTTCATCCCAAGGATCGCGAATGCGACGAGCTGGTCGCCCAGGTCCGGCGCATCGGCTGCCGGGTGGAGGCGGTCTGGCCGCCCCAGGACGACATCCCCTCCGACACCCATATCGCCTTCGTGCTCTTCCGGCAGGACACGTTGACGAATGCCCTGCTCAAGGTCCTGGCGGAGCGGCCGGCGCTGACCCTCATCGCCATCGTCGAGTTCGAGAGCCCCGCCGTGATCGAGGCGGTGGCGCGTGCCGGCACGAAAGCCGTCATCACCAAGCCGATTCGTCCATTTGGGCTCTTGACAAGCATGATTATCGCTCATACGCTCACTGACAGAATAAAATCTTCATCTGAAAGAATAGGAAAGCTAGAGGCCCGGTTGGTCGGCTTGAAGCAAGTCGAACAGGCCAAATCTATTCTTATGTCCCGGCGCGGGATCACGGAGCAGGAAGCCTACGATACAATTCGCGCACATGCGATGTCGAAGAGGACAACGATTGAAGCGGTGTGTGCTGCGATCATTGAGGCAAGCGGTTTCTTCGGCGCCTAGGCGCTGAATCAGGCTCCGGGCAGGTCCCGGGGTGTCACATTCGATCCGTCCGCGCCAACGTTGTCGCGATCGGGTCATGGCTAAGGGAGCCACCACCAGCTGACTGCTGGCGGTGGCTTTTTCGTTTTCGCGATGCGGCGCCCGGCGGGTGCGCATCCGGGTCAAGGACGCGGCGAAGCTGCGCCAGAGGAGCGAACGATGACGACTGGAAGCGAACTTTCGGAGCGGGCGGTGCGCGTCGCCTGCGACGTCGGCGGTACCTTCACCGATATCTGCGTGCTCAACGAGAGCTCGGGCCGCATGCATGTGGCGAAGGTGCCGACCACGCCCGACCCGATCGAGGGCGTGCTGGCCGGCATCGAGGCGGGCGGCGTCGATCTCAACGACCTCGTCCTGTTCTCGCACGGCACGACGCTGGCGACCAACGCGCTGATCACCCGCCGCTTTCCGCCGGCGGTGATGATCACCACCAAGGGCTTCCGCGACACCATCGAGATCCGCCGCGGCAACCGCGACGATCTCTGGGACACCTACAAGGAGATGGCCAAGCCCTATATCCGCCGTCGCGACCGTCTCGTCGTCACCGAGCGCACCGACTATGCCGGCGTGATCGTCACGCCGCTGAACGAGGAGGAAGCCCGCGACCTCGCCCGCATCGTCGGCAAGCGCGGGGTGAAGACGGTGGCGATCTGCTTCGCCAACGCCTTCATCAATCCGAAGAACGAGCAGAGGATGCGCGACATCCTCGCCGCCGAGATCCCCGACGCGACCATCTCGCTCTCCAGCGACATCATGCCGGAGATCTTCGAGCATGAACGCTTCTCGACCACCGTCGCCAATGCGGTGCTGGCGCCGGTCGTCGGCTCCTACGCCCGGCGGCTCGAAGGGCGCATGAAGGAGGGCGGCTACAAGGAGGACGTGCTGCTGCTCCATTCCGGCGGCGGCGTGATGACGGCCAAGACGGCCGAGCAATATGCGGCGCGCCTGTCCGCCTCGGGTATCGCCGCCGGCGCCATCGCCAGCCGCTTCGTCGCCGAGCATGCCGGCTTCAAGAACTCCATCGGCCTCGACATGGGCGGCACCTCCACCGACGTGTCGCTGTGCGACAACGGCAATCTGCGCATCACCAAGGAATGGTATGTCGAATATGGCTATCCCATCTGCTTTCCCTCGATCGAGGTGCTGACCATCGGCGCGGGCGGCGGCTCGCTCGCCTGGATCGACGCCGCCAAATCGCTGCGCAACGGGCCGCAATCGGCCGGCTCGACGCCGGGGCCGGCCTGCTACGGCCGCGGCGGCACCAACCCGACCAATTGCGACGCCAATGTCGTGCTCGGCCGGCTGAGCGACAACCTGGCCGGCGGCAAGGTCTCGCTCGACAAGACGCTGGCGACCGAGGCCATCCGCAAGGGCGTCGCCGAGCCGCTCGGCATGTCGGTGGAGGATGCGGCGCTCGCCGTCCTCAAGGTCGCCAACGCCAACATGGCCGATGCCGTGCGCCTGCTGTCGATCCGCCGCGGCTACGACCCGCGCGATTTCGCCCTCGTCGCCTTCGGCGGCGCCGGGCCGCTCCATGGCGCCGCCCTCGCCAGGGACCTGTCGATCCCGGTGGTGCTCGTGCCGCCCAATCCGGGCGTCACCTCGGCCCTCGGCTGCCTGCTGGTCGATATCCAGCACGACGTCACCCAGATGTATCTGTCGAAGACGGACGACGTGAACATCGACGATCTCGAGGCGACCTATCGCGCGCTCGAGATCGAAGGGCGCGAGCGCCTCAGGAACGAGGGCGTGCCCGATGACCGCATGGTGTTCCAGCGCAAGATCGACATGCGCTATCTCGGCCAGTGGCGGGCGCTGTCGATCGGGCTTTCGGCCCCCGTCCTTTCGCTGGAGGAGGCCATCGCCACCTTCCACCACGAGCATGGCCGCGAGCACAATTACTCCCGTCCCGGCGCACCGGTGGAAGTCTACCGCGTCAGCGTGATCGCCACCGGCCTGACGCCCAAGGCCCGCTTCGCCGAATTCGATCCGGTCGACGCGCCGGCGGTGCCGGCGGGCACGCGCCTCGTCCGCTTCGACGAATTGCCGGAGGCGGTCGAGACGCCGGTCTACGACCGGGCAACCCTTCAGGCCGGCATGAAGGTGGCCGGGCCGGCCGTCATCGACCAGCTCGATTCCACCATCATCGTGCCGCCCGGCGTGACGGCGGAAGTCGATCGCTCGCTCACCATCGCGATGCACATCCCGCAGGCCTGACCCAGAACATTCCTTTCGGATAGGGAACATCCAGCCATGGCAACCCATGACAACGGCCTCGACCCGGTGACGTTCGAGGTTCTCAAGAACGCCTATGTCAACATCGTCGATCAGATGGCGGAGCAGATCTTCCGCACCTGCTATTCCTTCGTCATCTATTCGCGCGATTTTTCGTCGGCGCTGTGCGACGTCAACGGCGATACGATCATGCAGGGGTCGGGCGATATCGCCGCCCATGTCGGCACGCTGCATTACACGGCCAAGGCCGTGATCAACAACTTCAAGGGCGACATCCATCCCGGCGACGTCTTCGTCGTCAACGACGTCTATCAGGGCGGCACGCATTTCAACGACACCCGCATCGTACGTCCGATGTTCTACAAGGGCGAGCTGCTCGGCTTTTCCCAGGCCAACGGCCATTGGGCCGATGTCGGCGGCGCCGTCCCCGGCTCCTTCAACGTCAACGCCATCGACCACATGGCCGAGGGATTGCGCATCACCCCGACGCGGGTGTGGAGCAAGGGCCAGTGCCTCGACGATGTCTGCCGGCTGATCGCGTCCAACACCCGCGCGCCCGCCGACATCATCGGCGACATGCAGGCGCAGGCCGAGGCCACCAAGGTGGCCGAGCAGGAGATCTGCCGCCTCGTCGAGAAATACGGCCTCGACGTCATCAAGAAGTCCTTCGGCGCGGTGCAGGACTATGTCGAGGTGCTGACGCGCCAGCGGGTGGCGGCGCTGCCCGACGGCGTGTGGGAAACCGAGGACTATATCGATGTCGACCCGGGCGCCGGGGAGGGGCTCGTCCCGATCCGCATCAAGATGACGATCAAGGGCGACCAGGTCCATTACGACCTGTCGAAGTCGCATCCCAAGTCGATATCGAGCTTCCTCAATGCCTGCTTCGGCGGATCCTTCGCGGCCATCGTCGCGGGCACCAAGATGCAGTTCCCCGAGATCCCGCTGAATTCCGGCTTCTACCGGGTCGTCACCGTCGATCTCGGGCCGGAAGGGTCGGTCGTCAACGCCGCCTGGCCGACGCCGGTCGCCGGCTTCTGTTCCGGGCCGTTCGAGAAGATCATGAACTCGATCTTCGAACTCTGGGCCGAGATCCTGCCCGAGCGGGCCATGGCCTGCACCTTCAACCTCGACTACCTCCTGATCGGGGGGCGCGACGGACGCCAGCCCGGCCACCAATACTTCATGTGGTATGACTGGATGGTCGGCGGCTGGGGCGCGCGCAACGGCCGGGACGGCTGGGCCGCGACCGGACCGGTCTTCGGCGTCCAGCTCGGCACGCAGCCCTTCGAAGGGCAGGAGCGCCTCGCCCCGGTTCTCACCACCTGCCACGAATTGCGGGCCGATTCCGGCGGGCCAGGCGAATTCCGCGGCGGCATGGGCGTCGAGAAGGGCGTGATCCTCACCAAGATCGACCGCACCGTCGCCTCCTATTGCTGCGACCGCGAGCGTTCGATCACCTGGGGCCTGTGGGGCGGGCTGCCGTCGATCCCGCACGGCGTCTGGGTCAACCAGGGCGTCGAGAACGAGCGCTATCTCGGCTCGCTGTTCTCCAACGTGCCGCTCGAAGCCGGCGACATCGTCTCGCGTCCGTCGGCGGGCGGCGGCGGCCTCGGCGATCCCCTGGAGCGCGACGAGGCGATGGTGTGCGAGGACGTCGCCGACGGCTATGTCTCGATCGAGCGGGCGGCCAAGGATTACGGCGTCGTCATCCGCGAGGTCGACGCGGACCTCGCTCATTACGAGGTCGATCACGAGGCGAGCGCGGTCAAGCGTGCCTATATCCGCGCCAACCGCCTCAAATGGCTGCAGCAGGATGCGGCGGAGATCGCGTCGCGCTATCGCGCCGGCGATCTCGACATGCTCGATTTGATCCGCGCGCATGGCGTCATCGTCAATTGGGGCTCGGGCGAATTGCTGCCCGAGACCACCCGCCAGTTCCGCGCCATGCTGATGCGCCGCACCGTGCCCTATTGGGGCAAGAGCATCGCCGACGGCAAGGACGCCTCGATCACCCTCAAAGTCGCCTGATCTGCCGCGCGCGGCGACCTGCAGGGGTCGCCGCGCCGCCGGCGCCGCCAGAGCGTCCGGCTCCTACAACAGTCTCCATCGGAAACGCCCGGGGCACCACAAGAAGAGCGGCCATTCGCATCCGCGGACTGGTCAGCCATTTGCATCCAGACAACCCTGAAGGGAACACGGCAATGGTCGAGATCGATCGCAGGACTCTCATGAAGCTCGGGGCGGCGACCGCCATCTTCGGGCCCGCCTATATCCGGAACGCCTATGCGGCCGAGACCATCCCGATCGCCGGCATCCATGATGCGTCGGGCGGCATCGACATCTATGGCCGGCCGATGATCAACTGCCTCGCCTTGGCCGTCGAGGAGATCAACGCCGCCGGCGGCGTGCTCGGCAGGAAGCTGGACCTGGTGAACTACGATCCCCAGTCCAACATGCAGCTCTACACCCAATACGCCACCGAGGCTGCCACCAAGCAGAAGGCGGCCGTGGTGTTCGGCGGCATCCTGTCCGCCTCGCGCGAAGCCATGCGCCCGACGCTGAAGCGCTTCCGCACGCTGTATTTCTACAGCCTGCTCTACGAGGGCGGCGTATGCGACCGCAACATCTTCTGCATGGGCTCGACCCCGGCGCAGACGCTGGAGAAGTTCACGCCCTTCGTCATGAAGCATTTCAACGGCAAGAAGATCTACACGCTGGCCGCCGACTACAATTACGGCCAGATCACCGCCAAATGGATCAAGAAATTCGCGACGGAAAACGGCGGCGACGTCGTCGCCACCGACTTCTTCCCCCTCGACGTCAGCGATTTCGGCCCGACCATCCGCAAGATCCAGGCGGCGAAGCCGGACATCATCATGTCGGTCCTCGTCGGCGCGGCGCATAATTCCTTCTACCGGCAATGGGTGGCGGCGGGCATGAAGGACAAGATACCGATGGCCTCCACCACCTTCGGCATCGGCAACGAGCAGGTGCTGACCTCGCCGCAGGAGCATAACGGCATCATCGTGTCCTATGCCTATTTCGACGGCATCGACACCCCGGAGAACAAGGCGTTTCTCGCCAGATACTACAAGCGTTTCGGAGAGAAGGCGGACGGCCTCACCGAGGGCGCGGCGATGACCTACCATGCCGTCAACCTGTGGGCGAAGGCGGCGACCATGGCCGGCTCCGTCGACCGGGAGAAGGTCACCGCGGCGCTGGAGACGGGGCTGTCCTTCACCGGGCCGGCCGGCAAGACCACGATCGACGCGGCCACCCATCACGACACGCTCGACGTCTACATCGCCGAGGTGCGCGACGGGAAATACAAGGTGCTCCAGAGCTACGCCCAGCAGCCGCCGGCCGACACCGCCGCCTTCTGCAACCTGAAGGCGCACCCCAACGACAACAAGCAATATGTGATCGACGTCAAGATCTGAGCGCGGCCCCCCGGACAAGGCGGGCTCGGGCGACATTCATTCGGGAAAAGCTCATGGATCACATCGTCATCATCCTGCTCCAGCTCGCCGTGACCATCGCCAACCTGGCGCTGATCTGCGCGGGGCTGGCCATCATCTTCGGCATGATGCGGGTCATCAACTTCGCCCATGGCGAGTTCCTGATGCTGGGAGGCTATGCGGCGATCGTCTCCAGCCGGGCAGGGGTGAATCTGTGGCTCGCGATGTTCGTGGTGGCGCCGACCGTCGTCGGCGCCATCGGCATCGTGCTCGAACGCCTGGTGATCCGGCACCTCTATGGCCGGATGATCGATACCATGCTCGCCACCTGGGGGATCAGCCTGGCTCTGATCGGGCTCGTCACGGTGATCTTCGGCAACACCGTCTCCGGCATATCGCCGCCGCTCGGCAGCCTCGCCGTCGGCCAATATGCGATCGGTCTCTACGAGCTCTTCCTCGTCGCGGTGGTGATCGGGCTCTATGGCGGGGGCTGGCTGGTGCTGCGGCGGACCTCGTTCGGCCTGCTCGCGCGCGGTACGATGCAGAACCGGGTGATGGCGGCCGCCCTGGGCGTCGATCCCGGCCGGGTCTATTCGATCACCTTCGCGATCGGGGCGGCGGTGACCGGGCTCGCCGGGGCCCTGATCTCGCCGATCACCGGGGTCGTCCCGACGATCGGCGCGGCCTATATCGCCAAGGCCTTCATCACCGTCATCTCGGGCGGCACGGCGATCATCGCCGGCGCCCTCGCCGCCTCGACCCTGCTCGGGTCGATCAACACGCTGTTCTCCTTCGCGTTCAGCCCCGTGCTCGGCGAGGTCGCGCTGCTGGCTGCGGCGGTGCTGCTGCTGCGGCTCCTGCCGCAGGGCATCACCGGGCGCTTCTTCCGGAGGTCGCTGTGATGCTGAAGGGCGCATTGGGCGCTGGAGCCGTCGCAGCCTGCGCGCTCTACGCCTTCCTCGTCGTGCCGGCCCAGGGCGACATGACGACGATGATCAACGGCTCGGTCTATGCGAGCTACGCCGTCCTCGCCTTGTCGCTCGCTTTGATCTGGGGCTATGGCGGCATTCTGAGCTTCGGCCAGGCCGCCTTCTTCGGCCTCGGGGGCTACGCCTATGCCGTTGCCGCCCTCAATCTGGGCGACACCACGATGGCGGCGATGATCGCGGTGGCGGTCGCGGCCGCGGCTGCGGCGGTGCTCGGCTATTTCATGTTCTGGGGCCGCATCAGCGACGTCTATCTCGGCGTCATCACGCTCACGGTGTCGCTGATCCTCTACCGTTTCCTCAACCAGACGGCCGGCGAGGAATGGACCATCGGGGTGGCGCCGCTCGGGGGATTCAACGGCATTCCGTCAACCCCGATCCTGACGCCCCTGGGCGATCCCGACAACCCGTTGCCGCCCGAGCGCATCTATGTGCTGGCGATGGCGGCGCTCCTCCTCGCCTATGTCGCCTGCAGGCTCCTGGTCGCGACGCGCTTCGGCCAGGTCGTCGTCGCGATCCGCGAGAACGAATTGCGGGCCGAGCTGCTGGGCTATGATTCCCGCCTCTACAAGCTCGGCCTGTTCGTCTTCGCCGGCGCGCTGGCGGGGGTCGGCGGCGTGCTCTTCGCCAATTGCGTCTTCGTGAGCCCCAACATGTTCAATCTGCAGACCAACGGGCAGGTCATCATCTGGGTGATCGTCGGCGGCCTCGGCACCCTCGCCGGGCCGGTGGTCGGCTGCTTCCTGATGCTCATGCTCTCCACCTATCTCGGCACGGTGGGGGATGCGGGCGGCGGCTGGCTCGATCCGAACCTGATCCTCGGCGTGGTCCTCACCGTCTTCGTGCTCGTCCTGCGCAGGGGCCTGCTGCCCATGGCGGGGGCGGCCTTCGACAGGCTGACGGCGATGAGGCCGTTCGTGGCCCGGCAGATCGTGGCGGCCAACACAGCGGCGGACCGCGACCGCCGGCACGGCAGCGGAGCGAATCGATGAACGAGGACATGCTGATCGAAGCCCGCAACCTCACCATGCGCTTCGGCGGCGTCACCGCCGTCGACGGCGTCGATCTCAGCGTCCGCTACGGCGAACTGCGCTGCCTGATCGGTCCCAACGGCGCCGGCAAGAGCACCTTCTTCAAGATGCTGTCGGGACAGCTCAGGCCGAGTTCCGGCGACGTCCTTCTGAAAGGGCGCAGCATCGTCGGCATGCCCGCTTCCCGCATCGCCAGGCTCGGCCTCGGGCTCAAGACGCAGGTTCCCAGCGTGTTCGCCGGCCTGAGCGTCGGCAAGGGCGTGGGCCTGGCCGCCGGCCGCACGCTGCCGCCTTCCCTCGCCCGCCAGCGCGCCGCGGCGACGCTGGAGCGCATGGGCATCGCGCATCTGCGCGACCGCCTCGTCGGCGAACTCGCCCATGGCCAGCGCCAGCTCGTCGAACTGGCGATGGTGGTGGCGCCGCAGCCCGACCTTGTGCTGCTCGACGAGCCGGCGGCGGGCATGACCGGCGAGGAGGTCGAGAGGCTCGCCGATCTCGTCGTCGAGCTGACGCGCTCCGGCGCGGTGATCATCGTCGAGCACGACATGCAGTTCATCCAGCGCATCGCCCGCATCGTCACCGTGTTCAACCGCGGCAAGGTGCTGGTCGAGGGCCCGGCCGACGCCGTGCTCTCCGATGCGCGCGTGCGCGACGTCTATCTGGGGAGGGAGGCGGCATGACGCTTCTGACGGTGGCGGGCATCGAGGCGGGCTACGGCCAGATGCGGGTGCTGCGCAATGTCGGCTTCGCCGTCGAAGAGGGCGAGTTCCTGGGCATTCTCGGCCATAACGGCATGGGCAAGAGCACGCTTCTCAAGGCGATCAGCGGCGACATACCGCTGACGAGGGGCAGGATCGCCCTCGCCGGGCAGGAGATCGGCGGCTTGCCGCCGCATCGGCGCGCGCGTCTCGGGCTCGGCTACGTTCCCCAGGGCCGGCAGATCTTTCCGGCGCTGACCGTTCGGGAAAACATGGCGATGGCGGCGCTGGCGTCCGGTCGGTCGCCGGTCATCGTCGACGGCTTCCTGGCGCTGTTCCCGCGGCTGAAGCCGATCGCCGACCGGGCCGGCGGGGTGCTGTCCGGCGGGGAGCAGCAGATCCTGGCCCTCGCCCGCTGCCTTTGCGGCCAGCCGCGCCTGCTGCTCCTCGATGAACCGACCGAAGGCGTGCAGCCCTCGATCCGCGACGAGATCGTCGACACCCTGCACGACCTTCGCAAGAGGCTCGGCCTGACGATCCTCCTCGTCGAGCAGAACGTCCAGTTCATGGAGAGCCTGGCCGACCGCATCCTGCAGATGGAAAAGGGCTGCCTGTCGGCGCCGGACAACCCCGCGGCGCCGTCGATGGCGGTCTTCTGAACCGCCGCCGCGTCAGGGCGACAGCGGCGGCGGCCGGCGCTGCAGCTGGCCTTCGCGTTGCAGCCGCAGCGCCTGCGTGCCGCCGAGATCCACCGTCTCGCTCTCCAGATCGAGCACGACGCCATAGATCTCGCGCGCGTCTTCGGGCGAGCAGAACCCGTCGAGCACGTCGTCGAGGACCTTGTGCGGATCGCGCTCCAGCGGATTGCCGAACCGGCCCGTCCGAGTGCGGCCTGCCGCCATAGGCGCCTTCATTGACCTCCAGGAACACCCAATAGTCGCCGCCCAGGCGGACGCCGGCATAGGAGGCGAACGAGATCGAGGCCGAGGAGCCGGCGATGATCTCGGCCGGCAGCACCGGCGCCATCGTCTCGATGATCAGGTCGATCATGAAATTGCATTGGGTGAAGCGGGCCTCGGCGGAGGCCGGCGCCTCGGGATTGAAGATCGAAGCGAGCCCGCTCACTCCGTTTCGATAGCGCCGGAAAAGCAGGGACTGGGAGGCTGGATTTGGCGGCGTGCTCAACATTCCGAACGCTTCGGGTTGCGAAAGGCGCATGATGCCCTTTTTCTACCCGGGCTCATTATTTCATCTGTAATGAGAATAGGGCTGTCTGAAACACGGAGGTAGCAGAAGGATCTTAAATTGGCCGCCCGGAATGGCTGCGAGGATCAGGTCTTTGAAACTATCCGTCTTCTCTGTCCAAGATCACTATCCGTCTCAGAAACGCACCCTCGAGGAGCTTTACGCCGAGGTCGTGCGCCAAGCGGATCTTGCCGAAAGACTTGGATATGACACTTTTTTCGTCGCAGAACATCACTTTCATGAATACGGCACGGTGCCCAATCCGGCAATTCTTCTTTCCCATCTTGCCGCGCGCACGACCCGCCTCCGGCTCGGCACCGCCATCTCGATCCTAACCTTTCATAATCCGCTGACGATTGCCGAGAATTATTCGATGGTTGACGTGCTGTCCAACGGGCGCCTTACTCTTGGGGTCGGGTCCGGCTACCTCAAACACGAATTCGCAGGCTATGGCGTCGATGCAGCCACCAAGCGCGACCGCTTCGATGAACATCTCGACCTCGTCATGCGCCTGCTTCACGGCGAGCGGGTTACTCATCATGGGCCCTATATTGACCTTGATTCGGTAAGTATCAACGTCTTTCCGATACAGCAGGATCTTCCTGTCTTTGTCGCTATCTTGCGTAAGGAAGCCGCCTATCAACTTGGCCGGCAGAGCAGGCGCATGCTCTTCGTTCCCTACGCCTCGGTCGAGGACTTCGAAGCAATAGGGGAGATGATGGGTGAGTTCCGTCGCGGCCGGGAAGAAGCCGGCCTCTCCGACCATCGCAATGCGGTCGCGCTCGCGATGCATACCCATGTTGCCGAAACAGACGCGGAGGCTCGGAAAATTGCCGCGGAGGCGTTTGACCGCTACGTTGCAACCCGTCTTTACGCCAAGAGTGCCGTCTATGACGACATCATCGAAAGCGGCCTGGCACTCTTCGGTTCACCTAAAACCATTGCAGAAAAGCTGCTTCGTCTCCGCGACATGGGCGTCGATCACGTTTTGACACTGCACAACTTCGGGCTTCTGCCCGAGCCGCAGGTACACCGCT
Source organism: Labrys monachus (assembly GCF_030814655.1). NCBI lineage: Bacteria > Pseudomonadati > Pseudomonadota > Alphaproteobacteria > Hyphomicrobiales > Xanthobacteraceae > Labrys > Labrys monachus. The sequence continues at coordinate 4,499,149 of NZ_JAUSVK010000001.1, read as the reverse complement.
CCATGCGAATGCTGATGCGGGAAGTAAAGACGATGCTGGATCTACCTCCGCCGGCAAAGGCCCTATGAGGCGGTATATCCTCTTGCCATCGTGCGGCTCCGCCCAGGCCGAGCCTCGCATCGCGCCTGCCTCAGCGATTCCGGCCGACAGGTAGGATCAATTCAGTTGCCGCGGCTGGGGTGAGGCAGCGCAGGCAAAGAGGCAGAAGCGGGCGCCTGGAGACGTCCCTGGAGCGTTCAAGTGGTACGGCCAGATCGTGGATATTGAACCGGCGATCTTCAACGTGGCAGTCGATGCCTATGGGGCAATCCAGGAGATTGATATCTCACCGTGGTCAGAGGCGTTCCAGACGTTTGAGGCATGCTACGGGGATAAGGAAGAGAATGGACGTGAGCATGGCGTGACGGGCAACATCTCAAGTCACGCGGGTAACGTCGGCGAGCTTCTGCGCAAAATGCACGCGAGCGCGGCTCAAGGTGTTTAACCGGCGAGTTTACTGCGTTGAAGATTGAGAAGAATTTGCGCGCCGATTGCCGCCGCAGCCCCCACAACGGCGCGTCGTCCACCAGCGGCACAATCAAGGGCCATCTCCTCTGCCATAACCGGTGAGAGGACGTGCGCTACAGAAGCGGCCGAAACGTGCGGTGGCGTTCCGTCCGCAAATGGCTGACGTACCGATGCGATTGCAGCCTATGCTTGAGTTTTCTACAGCATGCTACCGTCGGCTGGTCGCTGGCAGGGTATAAGTTTCTTGGGGGATTTCAATGCGTAAGTTGCTTGCTGCTCTCGCTGCGGTTGCCGCCGTGGGCGGCCCCGCGATGGCTTCCGATTTGCCGGCGCAGAGCCCGGAGCCCGTGGCTCCAATCTACGTGCCTTTTTCGTGGACGGGCTTTTATGCTGGTGTGAACGCTGGATATGGTTGGAACGGCGCCGACAAGATCAAGGACCCGACCTATTACGACACTGAGCATGAGTATGTCGGGACCTTCGCCAATGGCTGGTTCTCGGGTCAGCGCAATTCGAAGCGGGGTTCATTCACCGGGGGCGCGCAGTTCGGCTACAACCAGCAGTTCGGCCAGTTCGTCGTCGGTATCGAAGCCGACTTCAACTATCTCGGGCAGAAGACCAAATATCTCGCGGACGACATCACCGATATCTACGAGCCCATTGGCGATCAGAACTATAATTATCATCTCCGTGAATATCTCACGCCGGAAAGCAAGACGGAATGGTTCGGCACCATTCGGCCCCGCTTCGGCTTCACGCCGGTCGACCGGCTCCTCGTCTATGCCACGGGCGGCCTCGCCTATGGACAGGTGAAGAGCAGCGGCAATTACAATTGGCACGAATATGGCTACTGGTGGGGCGGCGGCGGAAATGCGGACTTCGACCGAAGCGGCGGCTTCTCCGGCTCGAAGAGCCAGGTTCGCTGGGGCTGGACGATCGGCGCCGGCGCCGAATACGCCATCACCGACCACAACACGATCAAGGCCGAGTATCTTTATGTCGATCTCGGCAAGAAGAATCATGTCGTCGTAAATCCGGAAGACCCCGGCGAGTTCATGACCTGGAAGGACTCGAGCAGGGCGCACATCGTTCGGGTCGGCTTGAACTACAAATTCTGAGATACCGGGCGTACCGAGCCGGGCCGGCATCGGCTCGGCGGCGTGGATGCTCGAGCCTCTTCCAGAAAAGCCGATAGGCTTTTCGATCGATAAAATGCATCGTAGCAACAATCTGCTCTCGCCACGCCGCGTTCTGCCAGCGTGGCGAGATGCAGCAGGGCCGAGCTTCCGACCCCAAGGCCCGCCTCATGCGGGCCTTTCTTCCGGGGCCCTCCGAAGAATGGAGCCGACGTTCGGCATCGTCTTCGAGCCCGACACTTCCGAGAGGCGGCAGCTCCGCCTGCTCCGTCGCCAACAAGCCGATGCGGGGCATCCTCAGCCTGCTTCGATCGAAGGTTCTGGCCTTCCCATCGACGATCTCGCCATCCCGCTCGATCGCGATCGCGCGGCGGCCGATAGAGCCATCCTTGCGTTTTCGTGCTAAGACCTGCTCATGGCCGCCGGGTCCGAAGCGGTACGGCTTCCCGTTCCCTCGATACGACGTTACGCCCAGCGCGCGATGGAATCGAGAAAGCCGCTATAAGGGCCGAAATCGAATGAAAATGGAGGGTTGAGAGCCCCCCAAATCGGAATCGAAATGGGTAGTTACGAATATTTGCGCTTTTCCATCGCCCCCATGATGGATTGGACGGACAGGCATTGCCGGTTCTTCCACCGCGTGCTGTCGAGGCGCGCGCTGCTCTATACGGAGATGGTGACCACCGGTGCGGTGATCCATGGCGATCGCGCGCGGCTGCTCGGCTTTTCGGAGGAGGAGCATCCCGTCGCCGTGCAGCTCGGCGGCTCCCATCCGGCCGACCTCGCGCGCGCCGCCCGCATCTGCGCCGATCTCGGCTATGACGAGATCAACCTCAATGTAGGCTGCCCCTCGGACAGGGTACAGGAAGGGCGCTTCGGCGCCTGCCTGATGGCCGAGCCCGGGCTCGTCGGCGAGAGCGTCGCGGCGATGAAGGCCGCGGTATCGCTGCCGGTCACCGTCAAATGCCGCATCGGCATCGACGAGCAGGATCCGGAGGAGGCGCTCGACAGCCTCACCGCGGCCGTGCGTGCGGCCGGCGTCGACGCCCTCGTCGTCCATGCGCGCAAGGCCTGGCTGAAGGGGCTCAGCCCGAAGGAGAACCGGGACGTGCCGCCGCTCGACTATGATCGGGTCTATTGCCTGAAGCAGGCCAACCCCGATCTGCCCGTCGCCATCAATGGCGGCATCCGGCAGGTCGCCGACTGGCAGGGCCATTGCGCCCGGCTCGACGGTGTCATGGTCGGGCGGGAGGCCTATCAGAACCCCGAGATCCTCCTTTCCGTCGATCCCGTGCTGTTCGGGCAGGCGCCGCCTGTCGCCGACGGCTTCGAGGCGATCGAGGCGATGGCGCCCTATGTGGAAGCGCAGCTGGCGCAGGGCGTGCGGCTGAGTTCGATCACGCGCCACATGCTCGGCCTGTTCCCCGGCCGTCCGGGCGCGCGCCTGTTCCGCCGCCACCTCGCCACCGAGGCGGTCAAGCCGGGCGCCGGCCTCGATGTCCTGCTCGACGCGGCGGCCCATGTGCGCGAAGCCTCTCTGCGGCGGGGGGGCGAAGCCCAGGCGGCGTAAGCCTGCCCTTGCCCGCATCGTGCTCGCGCCAACGTGAATCGCCCTGATGCGGCGAAGCTCTATGCTCCGGCCCGGGTCTGGGCTCGGAGTTTCAGCCATGCGATTTTCCACCCTCACCGGCGCTGCGCTCATGCTCGCCTTGGCCTTTCCCGCCGGCGCGCAGGAGACGCGCAAAGGCATTCGCGGCGTCGTCGCGACCCTCGACGGCCAGACCCTCGGCGTCAGGGGCAAGGACGGCACGGTGACCGCCGTCACCCTCGCGCCGGACTGGACCGTCAGGGTGCTCGTGCCGATCGGCGTGGAGGCCATCCACCCCGGCAGCTTCATCGGCACCGCGCAGATGCCCCAGGCCGATGGCAGCGGCCGCTCGCTCGAAGTCCATGTCTTTCCGCCCGGCGTCAAGAGCGGCGAGGGCGAGCGCGATTGGGATTCGGAGCCGGGCTCGCGCATGACCAACGGCACGGTCGAGGGCGAGGTGACCAGCGACGCCAAGGGCCGCGAGCTGACGCTCGCCTTTCCCAGCGGCAGCCGCAGGATCACCATTCCGCCGGACGTGCCGATCGTCGAGTTCGGTCCCGGCCAGCGGGCGCAGATCAAGCCCGGCGTCGCCGTCTTCGTGGTCGCCCAGTCCGCTGGCGGCGGCTGGAAGGCGAGCAGCGTCTCGATCGGGCAGGACGGAGCGGCGCCGCCGATGTAGGCGGCGCGCGGCCGGCTCACAGCGTTCCGTCTTCAGATCGAATCAGCCAGAATCGCAAAATGCCTTCAATGCCAATGCGTTGTTCTGGTGATCCGCTCCGGCTCGAAGGCATTTTGCTTTAGAGCGTTTTGCGTTTTGACGGAATCGGCAAAACGCAAAGACGCGTCGAAAAACAAAGAGCTAGAGCAAAGCGCCGCTTCTGCCTAAACGCGCTTTGCCCTAGAGATCGAAGACCAGCCCGTCCTCGGCCAGTTCGAACAGATCGCGGTCGACATTGCCGCGGTAGTCGAGCATGGACGGCCCCATATGGGTGAGCACGACCCGCTCCGCGTCGAAAGCCTCGCGATTGGCGAGCAGCCGGGCATAGTCGAGATGCGGCGGGGTCGCCTCGACGGCGAAGCATTCGAGGAACAGCAGGTCGGCGCCCGCCGCGATCGCGGGCAGCGCTTCCGTCCATTCGGTGTCGCCGGAATGGACGAACGCCTTGCCGGCCGCCTCCAGGCGCACGGCGGTGGCCGGCGAGCCGGAGGGATGGCTCACTTCGGCGGTGATGATGGTGAAGCCGGCCGCCGTCTGCTGCGTGCCCGGCGTCATGTCCTCCGCGCTCCAGGGAAAGCTCCAGGGCGTATCGAGGGAGGAGCCGGCGAACAGGGCCTCGATCATGACGTGGAGGCGGTCGACGGTGCCCGGCGGCCCGATGATCCGCAGCGGGCGCGTGCGCCTGCGCACCCATTGGGCATCGAGGAGCAGGAAGGGGATGCCGCCGAAATGGTCGCCGTGCAGATGGGTGAGCACGATGAGGTCGATGCGGTCCGGGTCGACCCCCATGGCGTTGATGGCGGTCATCGTCGTGGCGCCGCAGTCGAGAAGGCAGACGGGGCCGTCCCGGCCTTCTGCGCCTCGCGCGCCGTTCGCCGCATTCCTCGCCTCGACGAGGGTCGCGGTGTTGTAGCGGCCGCCCGAACCGAAGGCGTCGCCGCAGCCGATGACCGTCACGCGCATGGCGCCGGCCGGCGCCGGGCACAACGTGCCTGCGACCGGTGCGGCATAGCCGTCCGCCCGCCCTGAAAATCGCCCTCGCTCAACCGTAACTGCAGCACCGTTCGATCTCTCTGCTTCAGGTTGCATCAAGGGACTGCATTCCATCTTATTGCTTCATCTCAATCATTGGGATCGGGCGAGGTCTTCCCCGTCAAAATGACCGGACGACGGCCAAACCGCGCCGCCGCCGCACCAGGCAGGACCGGCATGTCCTGCCGGCAAGGCATAAGCGGGCATGAGGGCCCCGCCGCGCTGTGCGAAAAGACACGGCGCCGACCGGATCGGGATCAATATTTGCTGGCGCGCGGCTCGACCACGGCGCGGAAGGGGCCGAACCCGGTATCGCCCCTGACATCGGCGGTGCCGGCGACCGAGGAGCCGAACGGGCTGTTCGTCTTCCCGAAATTGTAATCGGCCCGGAACTCGCCGCTGACCTTGATGCACATGCCGGTGTCCGGCGAGTAGACGAAACCTTCGCCATACTGGCTGCATTGCGGGAAATTCTTGCTGCCGGCAAAAGCGGGTACCGCACAAGCGAACGCCGCCGCGGCAACGAGAATTGATCTGAACATCAAGATGCTCCCTTCGACAGCAGCGATTCTAACGTCCGATCGTGACCACTTCGGGGCGGAACGAGGCTGATCCCGGCCGACCTCCCCCGGCCTGGCCGGGCTCACGCCTTGTCGGTGACGCCGGCCTGCGCGAAGGTCGCCATGCCCGTGTGGCAGGCGAGGGCGGCCTTGATCAGCGCCACCGCCAGGGCCGCGCCCGATCCCTCGCCGAGGCGCATGCCGAGATCGAGCAGCGGCGGCTTGCCGAGGCGCCGGAGCACGTCGGCATGGGCGCCTTCCGCCGAGACGTGGCCCGCCACGCAGTGATCGAGCAGGGCCGGATCCATGGCGTGCACCACGGCGGCGGCGGCGCAGGTGACGTAGCCGTCCAGCACCACCGGGATGCGCTGGCTGCGCGCCGCGAGGATGGCGCCCGCCATGGCCGCGATCTCGCGCCCGCCGAGCCGGCGCAGCAATTCGAGGGGATCGCCGAGATGGTCGCGGTGGAAGGACACCGCCTGGCGCACCGCCTCGATCTTGCGCCCGAGCCCGGCATCGTCGATGCCGGTGCCGCGGCCGACCCAATGGCCCGCCTCGCCGCCATAGAGCCCGTGATAGATCGCTGCCGCGATGGTGGTGTTGCCGATGCCCATCTCGCCGAGCACCAGCAGATCGATGCCGCCCGACACCGCTTCCATGCCGAACGCCATGGTGGCGGCGCAGGCCTTCTCGTCCAGCGCGGCTTCGCAGGTGATGTCGCCGGTCGGGATGTCCAGAGCGAGGTCGAACACCTTGAGGCCGATGTCGAAGGTCGAGCAGATCTGGTTGATGGCGGCGCCGCCGGCCGAGAAGTTCTCCAGCATCTGGCGGGTGACCTCCTGCGGATAGGGCGACACGCCATGGGCGACGACGCCGTGATTGCCGGCGAAGATCGCCACCAGCGGGCGCGACACGCTCGGCGGCGCCTTGCCCTGCACGGCGGCGAGCCATTCGACGATCGCTTCGAGCCGGCCGAGGCTGCCGGGCGGCTTGGTCAGCTGGCCGTCGCGCTGGCGGACCCGGGCGAGGGCGTCGGCATCGAGGTCCGGCATGGCGCGGGCGAGGTCGCGGATATCGTCGAAGGGCAGGGCGGTGCCGGCAGGGGCCATCGGAGCGGGCTTTCGATCGGGCCCCGGGCGGGGCGGGAGGGGACGCCGCGCTTATAGCGCCGGGATGGTCCGGCGCAAAGGCCGGCAGACGACCCGCCGTCCCCCGCAGACGACGCCCGGCGTTTCCCGCTGGCGGGCTTGCGGCTTGGCGGCTATCAAGGCGCGTCCTTCCCTCCCGCGGGTGCGCATTGAGACAGCTTCTCGCCCAAGTCACGGCTGCCCTGCGCTTCTGGTCGCGCCTGCCCGTGCCCGTGCTGTCCGGCGAGGCCGATCCGCATGGCCCGCCCGACATGGAACGGCTCGCGCCCGTCCTCCCGCTGGCCGGCGCCGTGCTCGGCCTCGGCGGAGCCGTGGCGCTGCTCGCCGGCTGCGGCGTCGGCCTGCCGCCCGTGGAGGCTGCGATCCTCGCCGTCGCCGCCATGGCCGTCGTCACCGGCGCCATGCATGAGGACGGACTGGCCGATGTCGCCGACGGCTTCGGCGGCGGGCGCACGCCGGCGCGCAAGCTCGAGATCATGCGGGATTCGCGCATCGGCGCCTATGGCGCCACCGCGCTGATGCTCGCCATCGCAGCCCGGATATCGATCCTCGGCGACCTCGTCCACGCCGCCGGACCGGTTGCCGCCGCCCTCGTCCTCATGGGCGGGGCCGGCGTCTCGCGCATTGCCGGCCTGCTGCCCCTGGCCATGCTGCCGCCGGCGCGGACGGACGGCGCCGGCGCCGCATCCGGGCGCCTCTCGAGGGCCAATTGGGGCATCGGGGCCGCCCTCGGATTCGCGCTGGCCGCCCTTCTGGCCTATGGCGCGACGCGCCATCCCTCCAGCCTGGCGGCGCCCGCCTTCGGTTTCCTCGCCGCCTATGGCGTGACGCGGCTGGCCAAACGCCAGATCGGCGGGCAGACGGGCGATGTGTGCGGCGCCGCGACCGTGCTGGCGGAGATCGCCTTCGCCGCCGCGGTGCTGGCGCCCCTCGGGCGGTAGCGGACCCGCCAAGACGCGCCGCCGGCCGGGAGAAGCGCTTGCGATCCGCCGCCGGCCATGGACGTGGGCGCCGGCAGTCCCTATCTTCAGGGCATGCAGACAACCTCCACGCCCTGCGTCGCGATTTGCCGGATCGATCCGGCCAGCGGCTTTTGCATCGGCTGCGGCCGCAGCAGCGGCGAGATCGGTGCGTGGGTGGAGATGTCAGAGCCCGAGAGGCTCGCGCTGATGGCCTGCCTGCCGGGGCGCTTCGACGACACGCCGAGCCTGCGCGCCGCGCGCAGCGCCTTCGACGAGCAGATTGCCGTGCGCACGCGCACGCGGCGGCGCAATCGCGGCTAGGCGTCGTGTCTCGGTTCGAAATCCGAGCCCCTTCACCCGGCCTCAGGGCAGAAGCGCCTGCCGACGCGATCGAAGTCGAACGGCCTCTACCAGGCGAGCGGCTCCGCTGATATGACATCGGAAATGTTGAAGCTATCCTGCCTCTGTGGCCAAGTCCGCGTCGAAATCTCGAAGCGACCGGACTTCATCAACGAGTGCAACTGCACGCTTTGTAGCAAGTCGGGCGCCCGCTGGGCCTATTTCCATCCGTCGGAAGTCAGCGTCGTGGGAACGACGAAGGCATATAGCCGGGAAGACAAGGAAGACCCGGCTGCAGAAATCCGTTTCTGTGAAAATTGTGGTTCGACGACACATTTTACTTTGACCGCAAGCGCCGTATCGAAGTTTGGCAACGTCCAGATGGGCGTCAATATGCGTTTGGCGGATGAGAAGGACCTCGCCGGAATAGAATTGCGCTACCCCGACGGACGAGCCTGGCCGGGCAAGGGCGCCTTCGGCTATGTGCAGGAAGCTCGGATCATTGGCTGATGAGCGGGATCTGAATGAGCGCCTTGCGATGAGTGTCGGTCGGTCTTGAACGACCGCAATGGAGCGCGAGCGAGCCTTTCGCTCTTGGGTCTCAAGTGTCAAATTTTTACCGTCAGGCATCAAAATACCTTGAGGCGGTAGAGGGCGCGTTTGGTGCGGACGTATGTCGATGCCTCGGCTCATCCGCCTGACGGAACGGAAGCTTACAAAAAAGCACGGCGACGGAATTCAAACCGAGGCGCGGCCCGGCGAGGCGGCAAGTTTTACCGACGCTTTACGTCGAATCGGCGGCTTGCCCCGTTGCACCCCGGCGATAGCGGTGCTTCATTCCTCGCCAGGGCTCCGAGCCGGCGGCGCCCCCGCGTTGCCGGCGGACCAGGAACAGGGGGAACACAACCATGCGCTTCATCAACCTCATCGGCGCGGCCGCCATCGCGTTCGCCGCATTCACCGGCATGGCCGCCGCCAAGGATTGGAAGACGATCCGCATCGGCACGGAAGGGGCCTATCCTCCCTTCAACGGCCTGGACAGCGCCGGCAATCTCGTCGGCTTCGACGTCGATATCGCCAAGGCGCTCTGCGAGAAGATGCAGGCGACCTGCACCTTCCAGGCACAGGACTGGGACGGCATCATTCCCGCGCTCCTGGCCGGCAAGTTCGACGCCATCGTCGCGTCGATGTCGATCACCGAGGAGCGCAAGAAGAAGGTGGCGTTCACCAACAAATATTACCAGACGCCTCCCGTCTTCGTCGCGCCGAAGGATTCCAAGATCGCCTCCTGGGACGCCGCAGGCCTGAAGGACAAGGTCGTCGGCGCGCAGTCCTCCTCGATCCACGCCAACTTCCTGGAAGGCGAGATCCAGCCGGGCGGCGCCGAGGTCAAGCTCTATCCGACGCAGGACGAGGTCAACGCCGATCTCGCCGCCGGCCGCCTCGATGCCGAAATCGCCGACAGGACGGTGCTGCAGGCCTGGCTGGGCAAGCCGGAAGCCTCGTGCTGCGAGATCAAGCAGGTCGTCGACATGGGGAAATACGCCAAGTATTTCGGCACCGGCGCCGGCATCGCGGTCCGCAAGGAAGACGCCGACCTCGTCGACAAGTTCAACAAGGCGATCGCCGAGATCGTCGCCGACGGCACCTACAAGAAGATCAACGACAAATATTTCCCCTTCTCGATCTATTGATCGGCGAAGCGTCGAATCCGCCGCCCGGGCCTCCGCAAGGGCGGCGGCGTCCTTCCATGTCTGCAGGTGCCGATGGACCAGTTCTTGAGCCTGCTCCAATGGGGTGACAAGGGATGGAGCGATGAGATCTTCCGGGGCGCCTGCCTGACGCTCGCCCTCGCCGTGTGCACGTTGCCGTTCGGCCTCCTCATCGGCCTCGTCATGGCGCTGGCGAGAGCCAGCGGCAATTGGCTGGCGGGGGCGGCCAGCAATCTCTACACGACGCTGTTCCGCTCGCTTCCCGAACTCCTGACCATCCTGATCGTCTATTACGGCGGCCAGAGCCTTCTCAACAGGCTGCTGACCCCGGTGCTCGGCGAGAACCCGAACGTCCAGGTCAACAGTTTCGTCGCCGGCATGGTGGCGCTCGGCCTCGTGCTCGGCGCCTTCTCCGGCGAGGTCTGGCTGGGCGCGCTCAGGGCCATCCCCCGCGGCCAGCGGGAGAGCGCCTATGCCCTCGGGCTGAGCCGCGCCAAATGCTTCCGCCTGGTGGTGTTCCCGCAGCTCGTCAGGCTGGCCCTTCCCGGCCTCGGCAACAACTGGATGATCCTGCTCAAGGATACCTCGCTGGTCTCCGTCATCGCCCTCAGGGATCTCATGTATATCAGCAAGACCGCGGTGATCGCCAATCCGAGCTATTCGTTCCAATTCTATCTGCTCTGCTGCGTGGTCTATCTGCTGATGGCTCTGGCGTCCGGGCAGGCGATCAAATGGCTGGAAATGCGCGGCGATCGCGGCCTCGTGCGGGCGAGGGCCTGAGATGGAAGGGCTTGCGTCCGGCTTTCTGTGGCTGGCGGGCGCCGTCGGCTTCGACACCGGCATGATGACGACCTACGGCGCGAAGATGATCGCCGGATGCGGCACGACGCTGCTGATCGTCGTCCTGACCATGCCGATCGGGGCGGCGATCGCCTGTCCCCTCGCCATGGCGCGAATGTCGAGGAACCCGGTCCTGCGCAATCTGGCGGCCGGCTACATCTATGTCTTCCGCGGCACGCCGCAGCTCGCCCAGCTGTTCCTGATCTATGCCGGGCTCGGCACGCTCTTCCTCGCCTGTCGCCCCGCCCTCGAGGATCTCGGCCTGTGGAAATATTTCCGCGAGGGCTTCTATTACGTCATCTTCGCCTTCTCGCTCAACACGGCCGCCTATCAGGCGGAGATCCTGCGCGGCGGCATCGAATCCGTCGCGCGGGGGCAGAGCGAGGCCGGGCAGGCCCTCGGGCTGCATCCGGCCCAGATCTTCCGCAAGATCGTGCTGCCGCAGGCGCTGATCGTCAGCCTCCGCCCCTACGGCAACGAGCTCATCCTGGTGATCAAGGGCAGCTCGGTCGCCTCGCTCGCCACCGTCCTCGACGTGATGGGGCAGACCCGGCTGGTCTTCTCGCGCACCTATGACTTCGAGGTCTATCTATGGGCCGCGATCATCTATCTCGTCACGGTCGAGGCCATCCGTCGCCTGTGGGATGCGATGGAGAACCGCATGACGCGGCATTTGCGGCATGCGCCCATCGGGGCTAAAGCGGGAGCCATGCCCGGGGAAACGGCGGCGGCGGCGTAGAAGGCCTGCCGTCGGTCTCGGCCCAGCCGCCCCGGGGGACCCCGGTCGACCGACCTTTCAGGAGTTTTGAACGATGAAATTGGCCTTCCTCGGGCTTGGCGTCATGGGCTTTCCCATGGCCGGCCATCTCGTCCTTCGCGGCGGACACGACGTCACGGTCTATAACCGCAGCCCCGCCAAGGCGCAGGCCTGGGTGGAGAAGTTCGGCCATCGCAGCGCGCCGACGCCGGCCGAGGCGGCGTCGGGCGCCGATATCGTCTTCGCCTGCGTCGGCAATGACGACGACCTTCGCTCCGTCACGCTCGGCGCCGCCGGCGCCTTTGCCGGCATGAAGCCGGGCGCGATCTTCGTCGACCATACGACGGCCTCCGCCGAGGTGGCGCGCGAGCTCCATGCCGAGGCCGCGAAGGCGGGCCTCGGCTTCGTCGACGCCCCGGTCTCCGGCGGCCAGGCCGGCGCCGAGAACGGCGTGCTCAGCGTGATGTGCGGCGGCGAGGAGGCCGTCTATGCCACGGCGCAGCCGGTGATCGCCCATTACGCCCGCGCCTGCGAGCTGATCGGGCCGCCCGGCGCCGGGCAGCTGGCGAAGATGGTCAACCAGATCTGCATCGCCGGCGTGGTGCAGGGCCTCGCCGAAGGCCTGCATTTCGCCAAGAAGGCCGGGCTCGATATCGAGCGGGTGATCGGCGTCATCTCCAAGGGCGCCGCCCAGTCCTGGCAGATGGAGAACCGCTGGAAGACCATGCGCGAAGGCTCCTTCGCCTTCGGCTTCGCCGTCGACTGGATGCGCAAGGATCTCGGCATTTGCCTCGACGCGGCGCGGCAGAGCGGCGCCCGCCTGCCGGTCACCGCCCTGGTCGACCAGTTCTACGGCGATGTCCAGGTCATGGGCGGCCGGCGCTGGGACACCTCCAGCCTCATCGCGCGCCTCGACAAGGAATGATCGGGCGCGCGCCCTTGTATTCTCCGGCAGCGTGCCCTACATAGGGTACAGAGTGATCGGGACGGACGCGTTCGGATACTCAATCGATGAAGCGGCCCTACCACGGATGTACTGGAGGGATGGCGCGTCGAAATGAAGAAGCCGGCGTTTCGCCGCAACGGTTCGATCCCGGCTCCTGTCGCAAGGCAACCCCGTCAGAAATGGCGGGGTTTCGTTTGTCCGGGGTCCCGCACAGCCGCCGCCTTCAGTTGCGCCGGATGAGGAAGAACCATCCGACATAGGCGGCGATGGCGAGCGCGATCACCACCATGATGATTTCCTTGGTGTCCGCCGACAGCGCCGCGTCGCGCTGGGCCTGCATGTAGCGGCTCGACAGCTCCGGATTGCTCATCAGATAGGCGGAGGCGATCGCGAACACCGCAAGGATGGCGATCCAGATCCAGCGCGACTTGCTCACGGCATATCCTCGGTTCACGACGGCCCGTCGTCGGGCGAAAGTTACAGGCAGCTTCTTAGCAGTTCACGTTAAGAAACGGCAATCGTCGCCGGCGTCAATGTCCCTGGAAGCGGGGCGGGCGCTTGTCGAGGAAGGCCGCGATGCCCTCGGCGAAATCATCCGACGCGCCGGCCCGCGTCTGCAGCGCCGCCTCGAGCGCCAGCTGGGCCTCGAGGTCGTTGCCGGCGCTGGCGAGCACCGCCTCGCGCGTCAGCCGCATCGCCAGGCCCGGTCCCTTCGCCAGCTTCGCGGCGAAGGCGGCGACGTCGGCGGCGAAGCTCTCGTCCTCGAACACGCGGTAGACGAGGCCGAGGCGCTCGGCTTCCGTCGCCGTGATCGGATCGGCGGTCAGCATCAGCGCGAGGGCCCGCTTGGCGCCGACGAGGCGCGGCAGCAGCCAGGTGCCGCCGGCATCCGGAATAAGGCCGATGCGGGCGAAGGCCTGCTGCAGGCTCGCCGAGCGCGCCGCCAGCACGATGTCGCAGGCGAGGGCGATGTTCATCGCCGCACCGACCGCCGGCCCGTTGAGCGCGGCGATCACCGGCTTGGGCGAGGCCATGATGCGGCGGATCAGCGGGTTGTAGTCGCGCTGCAGGGCCTGGCCGAGGTCGACGACGCCGTTCTCGTCGTGCGGCAGGCTTTCGGTGAGGTCCTGGCCGGAGGAGAAGGCCCGGCCCCTGCCGGTGAGCACGATGACCGCGACGGCCTCGTCGCGGGCGGCCTCGTCGAGCGCGGCGCGCAGCTCCGCATGGAGGGACGCCGTGAGGGCGTTCAGCCGGGCCGGGCGGTCCAGAGCGAGCGTGCAGACGGCATCCAGGCGTTCGACCATGAGTTCCGGCATCGGCTCCATCCTCTCCCGTTACCGGCCCTCGGCGAGGGCCGCCTCGATCGCCCGCCGGCGGCGAAATTCGTGCTGGGCGGTATAGAGGCCGGTGGCGGCGATCAGCGCCATGCCGGTGCCCGCCCATAGATCGGGCCGGTCGCCGAACACCGCAAGCCCGGCCGGCACCGACAGGGCGATGCTCGAATAGCGGAACGGCGTCACCACCGACACTTCGGCGCCGCGATAGGCGGCGATCACCAGCGCATGGCCGCCGGCGAGGCTGAAGCCGCCGAACAGGAGCACCAGCACCATCGCCGGGGAAAGCGGCTGCCAGGTCTCGACCGCCGCGCCGGCAAAGCCCGCCAGCGAGACGATGATCGTGGTGCCGAGGGTCGCCAGCAGCGTCGGGATGCCGGCGGCCATGCGGTGGGTGGCGATGTCGCGCATCGCCGTCAGCGAGGCGCTGAGCAAAGTGGCGAATACGAAGAGGTTGAGGCCGCGCGCGGTCGGGTGGGCGACGAGCACCACGCCGGCAAAGGCGGCGAGGACCGCCAGCCAGCGCCGCCGGCCGACGCTTTCCTTCAGCACCAGCGCCGACAGCGCCAGCAGGATCAGCGGCGCCGTCTGGCCGACGGCCGTCGCGGTGCCGATCGGCACATGGGCGAGGCCGACGATGGAGCTCAGCGCCACCATAACCTCGATGCAGCCGCGCAGGGCGATCGGCCCCTGCGCGAGGCGGTGCAGCTGCCGGCCCATGCCGTTGGCGAGGATGAGCCCGAACACGAAGAGCGAGGCCGACACGCCCCGCAGCGCCATGATCTCGCTGGACGGCATCAGCGCCGTGCCGAGCTTGACGAAGGTGTCGTTGGCGAGGAAGCAGCCCATTGCGGCGATCATCAGCAGGATGCCGCGCTGGTTGGCGCGCTGTGTCGCCGCATCGGCGGGCATGACGGCGAGGCTGGACATCAGGCGACCGCCTCGACCCGGCGAGGCGCGGCGAGCAGCAGCGCCAGCCCGCTCGCGACGATCAGCACCATGCCCGCGAGGGCGAGGGGATTGGGGATCTCGCGCCAGACGACGAAACCGGCGATCACCGCCCACAGGGTGAAGCTGTAATAGAAGGGCGCCACCACGCTTGCCGGGGCGTTGCGGTAGCTCATGAAGATCGATACCTGGCCGAGCATCACCGCGAGCCCCGAGGCCATCATCATCAGCCATTGCGGCGCCGCCGGCGGGATCCATCCCCCCGTGTGGAACGAGGCATAGCCGGTGGTCGCCGCCATGACGGCCGAGGTCGTCAGCATCACCACGAAAGGTGGGATCGAGGCCGGGATGCCGCGGGCGACGAGGTCGCGCAGCACGACGATCGCCGCCGTGAGGAAGGCGAAGAGCGCCGCCGGCGACAGGCCCGAGGCGCCGGGCTGGGCGACGAGCACCGCGCCGAGGAAGCCGAGACAGACAAGCACCGCCCTCTGCGCGCCGATGCGCTCGCCGAAGACGAGCGCGAGCGCCAGGATCATCAGGAGCGGCGCCGTCTGGCCGATGGCGATGGCATCGGCGATCGGCATCTGCGCGAGGGCGATGATGTAGACGAAGGTTGCCGCCGCCTCCCCGGCGCCGCGCGCGAAGGAGCGCCAATGCAGGGCGCCGCCGGCCCTGCGCCACTGGCCGGAGAGGCCGACGAGGCCGGCGCAGAAGACGAGGCCGAACAGGCTGCGCAGGAAGACGGCCTGGAAGAACGGCATGTCGTGCGCGGCGAGCTTCATCAGGCTGTCGCTGACGATGAACAGGCCCGTCGCGAGGACCATCGAGGCGATGCCGGACCAGGGAGAGCGGGCGAGTGTCATGTCCAGCGATGCTTCGGGCGGCCGTCGCGAGGCAGCCGGGCCCCGGCGGCCGCGCCCCGGGAGGGGCGGCGGCGGGCAGGGCGCTCAGGCGGCACGAGGCGGCGAAGAGGATGCCCCATCTATGCATTTCGCCGCGATTTGGCAAAGATGAATCGGTTTAGCGCCCGATAAAACGCTGCAGCGAGAACATCGAGAGATCGAAGGGGCTGGCGCCCCGCGTGGCGAGGTCGGCCAGCACCTCGCCGATGACGCTGGCGAATTTATAGCCGTGCCCCGAGCAGGGCGAGGCGACGACGACCTGCTCGCAGCCGGGCAGGGTGTCGATGATGAAATGCTCGTCCGGCGTCATCGTGTACATACAGGCCTTGAGGCCGAGCAGCGAGCCGTTCGCCGCGGGGATGTAGTCGGCGAGGCAGGCGCGCAGCTGCTCGCGGTGGCCGGGCGAGGGCAGGCGCGTCGGCGTGTCGGGATCGTAGACGTCGTTGCCGTAATGCGGCGAGCCGAGCTTGAAGCCCGGATGCTGCCAGAGCGGAAAGCCGTAGAAATGGCCGCCCTCCGTCTCCAGGGTGAAGACCGGGAAACGCTCGGGCGCGAACAGCGCGGGCTGCAGCGGGCTGAACCAGCCGAGCGTCTGGCGGATCACCGTGGCCGAGGGCTTCAGCGCGGGAACGATGTCGCCGATCCAGGCGCCGGGCGACAGGATGAGCCGGCCCGCCTCATAGGTGCCCTGGTCGGTGCGCACGCGCACGCCGCCGCCGGCGGTGGCTTCCCAGCCGAGCATCGCCTCGCAGCCATGGATCTCGGCGCCGTGATGCAAGGCGAGGGCGGTATGGGCGATGATGGCGCGCTCGGAGGCGACGAAGCCCGATTGCGGCTGGTAGAGGCCGACATGGTCGGCGCCCGGCCGGAAGGCCGGGAAGCGCCGGGCGATGGCCTCGCGGTCGAGCAGGTCATAGGCGAGGCCGTGGTCGCGGCAGGCCGTCTCGGCGTTCTCGACGATGCCGGAGCCCTGCCGCCCGATGTCGAGGGCGCCGACCTCGAAGAACAATGGCTCGCCGGCCGCCTTGCCGGTCTCGATCCACAGGTCGCGCGCCCGGCGCACCAGCGGCACATAGGCCGAGCCCTCGAAATAGGCGAGGCGCAGGATGCGCGTCAGCCCGTGCGAGGAGCCCATGGCGTGGCCGATCTCGAACTTCTCCAGGCCCAGCACCCGCACGCCGCGCTTGGCGAGCTGGTAGCAGGTGGCCGAACCCATGCCGCCGAGACCGACGACGATGACGTCGAACGTGCCGCTCATGCTTCAGCCGCCCGTCATGCTCATATGGCGGCTCACCGAGGGCTGCTTCGTGCGGCGGTCGATGATGAAGTCGTGCCCCTTGGGCTTGCGGGCGATCGCCCGGTCGATGGCCTCGTCGAGGAGGCCGTTGGATTCGGAGGCGCGCAGCGGCGACCTGAGATCGGCGGCATCCTCCTGCCCGAGGCACATGAACAGCGTGCCGGTGCAGGTGATCCGCACGCGGTTGCAGCTTTCGCAGAAATTATGCGTCATCGGCGTGATGAAGCCGAGCCGCCCGCCGGTCTCGGCGACGCGGACATAGCGGGCCGGCCCGCCGGTGGCATAGGGGATGTCCTCGAGGGTGTAGCGGTCGAGCAATTGGGCGCGCAGCACCGAGAGCGGCAGATATTGGTCGACGCGATGGCCGGAGACGTCCCCCAGCGGCATCACCTCGATGAAGGTGAGGTCCATGCCGCGGCCATGCGCCCATTCGATCAGCCGGAACGCTTCCGTCTCGGTCATGCCCTTGACGGCGACGGCGTTGATCTTGACGGCGAGGCCGGCCTCCTGCGCCTTGTCGATGCCCTCCAGCACCTTGGCAAGGTCGCCCCAGCGGGTGATGGCCCGGAAGGCGTCGGGGTCGAGCGTGTCGAGCGAGACGTTGACGCGCTCGACGCCGCAGCTCTTCAGCTCGGCGGCGAAACGCGCCAGCTGCGAGCCGTTGGTGGTGAGCGTGAGTTCCTGCAGGCGGCCGCTGTCGAGATGGCGCGACAGCGAGCGGAACAGCGTCATGATGTCCCGGCGCACCAGCGGCTCGCCGCCCGTCAGGCGCAGCTTCCTCACGCCCTTGGCGATGAAGGCCGAGCACAGCCGGTCGAGCTCCTCCAGCGTCAGCAGGTCCTTCTTCGGCAGGAAGGTCATGTCTTCGGACATGCAGTAGACGCAGCGGAAATCGCAGCGGTCGGTGACCGAGACTCGCAGATAGTCGATGGAACGGCCAAAGGGGTCGATCATCGGCAGGCCCGCTGCCATTACGCGATCATCCAGCACGTCGTCGACTCCAAGGGGCATATCCCCCGTTTGTTTCTTGTAAGGGCAATAGCGTGGGGGCGTAAAGCCGGCTTGTGCAAATCCGCCTTGCGCCTCCCTGTTCCACCTCCTATGTGGCCCGCAGGCGCGCATTTTCAAGCGCGCGGCCCCGCGCCGGCCGCAAGGCGATGCCGCGGGCCGATCGCGAGGGGATGACGACATGACCGCCTGGCCGACCGAACTGCGCCTCTCCGAGGACAAGAAGACGCTGACCGTCAGCTTCGACGACGGGCAGACCTATGCCCTCGGCGCCGAATTCCTGCGCGTGATGTCGCCCAGCGCCGAAGTCCAGGGCCACAGCGCCGCCGAGCGCAAGACGGTGGGCGGCAAGATCAACGTCACCATCCTCAGCGTCGACCCCGTCGGCAACTACGCCGTGCGCCTCGGCTTCGACGACATGCACAATACGGGATTGTTCACCTGGACCTATCTGGCTGAGTTGGGGCGCGAGAAGGAAACCCGCTGGGCGGCTTATTTGGCCGAGCTGCAGGACAAGGGGCTGTCAAGGGAGCGGCCGGGGCAGAGGTAGGGGCGGGGGGGATCTCGAAGGATTGGGACGCATGTCTCCTTTGTAGCCATTGCGTCCATTCGGGATGGGTGGGTGAAATCTGGCTATTGACCCCTTCTGAGACGTTGGGAGCGTCCGCTGTGGGGCCGTAATCGGACTGTCGAGCCTTCACGGCAGTTACGAGAAAGCTGCCCTTCTGCAGCCGACCTCTTGTCTGCCGTTTCGACGGAAATGTCCCTACCATATTACGCACGTTGATCCTGAGCAAATACGCGCTGTACACTTCCAGCAAAAAGGTTGACCAAAGAGGAGGTTGCTGTGCGTCGTGCCAAACACCGCGTGCCAGAATGTCATTAGAAATCAGAGACGAGATCCGCAAAAGCGGCTACATATTTTTCAGCAGTCATCGGCCGAACGACAGCATCGTCGAGATAGCGGAGGATTTTGGCAAGCCCTTGGAACCATGGGAAGATGGACTCGTCCAGACGCTCGTGCCGCTCAGCGAGGCTGCGCCGAACAGCTATAGCGGCATTTTCGGCCTCAATCGTTTCCCTTTTCATTCAGATCTCGCCCACTGGCGCACGCCACCGCGCTACCTCCTTTTGCGTTGCGTCGCTGGCTATTCAGATATCCCGACGTTGCTGATCGACGGGCACGACCTTATCGACGCCGTCACCCTCGACATTCTGGCGCGCGCCATCTTCAAACCGCGAAGACCGCGTGACGGGAGCATCTCGCTCCTGCGCCTTTGCGAGCCTGTCGAAGATGTCGTGCGGGTTCGCTGGGACGAGGTTTTCCTGAAACCGGCGAGCAGGATCGGCGAAGCCGCCGACCTCCGTGTTCGCGAATGGCTTTCGACATGCACGCCGACGGCGATGTCGCTGGCCAAAACTCACGACACGCTCCTGATCGACAATTGGCGGATGCTGCATGCCCGCTCGCCGATCCTTCCAGGGGGCGAAAGCCGGGCGATCGAGCGCGTGTATCTGGAGGCGCTGCATTGAAGAAGTCAATTTCACCCGGCGCGACGCCGGCCTCGTGCGATCCGGACGCGCTCTATCTCAAGGCAGAGCGCTACATCCAGCATATAAGCGCATTCAACAGCGACGACTGGGAATATGCCCTGTGGTCCAGCCTTGCGCTCGAATTTCTCGCCCGCGCCGCGCTCGCCAATGTCAGTCCCGCCCTGATCGCGGACACCGACAAGAGCTGGTCGAGCTTGTATCACGCGCTGGGTTTCACGCCCACGGAGGAGCGGTTCGCGCCAAAATCGATCGCCGTCAGCGAGGTCTTCAAGCGGCTCACTGCCATCCTCCCGGATTTCGCCAAAGAGCATGAAAGCTTTGGCGTCCAGCACACGGGCCGCCGCAACGCCGAGCTTCATTCCGGCGAGCTTGCCTTCGACGGGGTAAAGGGATCGTCCTGGCAGCCGCGCTTCTATCAAACCTGTGAGATTCTCCTCGCCTCCATGGGTGCGACGCTTAAGGATTTCCTCGGGGAGGAGGAGGCGAATGTCGCGACGAAATTGATCGCCGCCGCAGTCGACGAAAGCGCGAAGGCGGTGAAGGGCGAAGTCGATGCCCACAAAAAGGTCTGGCTCGCCAAGCCCAGCGATGAGCGCGACACACTGACCACACAGGCAGCGGTCTGGGCCACGCGGCATGCCGGCCATCGCGTCGATTGTCCCGCCTGCACCTCCCAGGCACTCGTTTGGGGCGAACCGGTCTCCGCGCCACAGCAACGGCTGAGCGACGGCGAGATCACCGAAACCCAGGAATTTCTGCCTGAACGGTTCGAATGCGTCGCGTGCGGGCTCAAGATAAACGGCCTGTCGCGTCTCGCGGTGGTTGGCTTAAGCGATCGCTACAAGAAAACGCAAGTCTACGACGCTGCCGAATATTATGCGCCGGAAGATGACTATTCCGGATACGAGGATGACAACAACGAACGCTGAACGTCGTCGCTCGGCGCGGTCGGCGTGGGAAACTGGCCCGGTTAGGGGCTCGGGAGGGTAAATGGCCGGCGAGGAACATGTATCCGTCGCGGTGAGAGATGATTTCGTCGCGCGGCAGACCAAGGCGAAGCCGGTGCCTGCGCTTGCGGAGTTGCTATGGAACAGCCTCGATGGCGACGCCACCGAGGTATCGGTCGAGTTCGCGCACAACGATCTCGCAGGCGGCATGTCGAAAATCGTCGTCTACGACAATGGTGACGGATTTTCCCGCAGCGACGCCCGTGCGCTGTTCGGTAATCTCGGCGGCTCGTGGAAACGCCACGTTCGCCAGACCAAGCGCAACCACCGCATGATCCACGGCCAGGAAGGGCGCGGCCGCTACAAGGCGTTCGCCATCGGCCAGTCGGTCACCTGGAAGGTCTGCTATGACGATCCGTCCGGGCGTAAGGCGTTCGAGGTCCGGCTCCTCGAGGCCGATCTCACCGACGTCACCATCACCGAGGAAGCGCCAGCACCCGGGCGCTCAACGGGGGTCATCGTCGAAATCGACGACCTCCGGCGTGATTTCAAGACCTTCGAGAGCGAAGACGGCCTTCAGGACCTGAACGAGATTTTCGCGCTCTACCTGATGAACTATCGAGGCGTGTCGATCTCGATCACCGGCCATAGGCTCGATCCCGAGAATGTTATCGCCAGTCACCACAAAGCGTCACTGCCGCCAATCGAGAAGGATGATGGCGCCCGGCACGATGTCGAGCTCGAAGTCATCGAATGGCGAACGGATGCGCGGCGAGTCCTCTATCTCTGCTCCGCGAGCGGCTTTCCGTTCGATCAAGTCGAAACGCGCTTCCACATTCCCGGCTTCTCTTTCTCCGCATATCTGAAATCTACCTATGTCGAGGAATTGCACAACGAAGAACGCGTTGCGCTCTCGGAGATGGATCCCCTGCTGAGCGCAGCCGTCGAAAATGCCCGCTCGGCAATCAAGGACTATTTTCGCGAAAAATCGGCGGAAAAGGCGCGATCCTTGGTCGACGAGTGGATCGCCGAAGACGTCTATCCCTATCGCGGCACGCCGCAGAACGCCGTCGAGAAGGTCGAGCGTCAGGTGTTCGACATCGTCGCGGTCCAGGTTCAGGAGCTTGCGCCCGATCTTGGCATCAGCTCGGCAAAGGCGAAGGCGCTGCACCTTCGCATGCTGCGCAACGCCATCGAGCGCGGACCGGAGGAGTTGCAGCTCATCCTGAAGGAGGTTCTGGACCTGCCGGCCCGTAAGCAGAAGGAGCTTGCGAACCTTCTGCAGGAAACGACGCTGTCCGCGATCATCACCGCCGCCAAGACCGTCGCCGATCGACTGAAGTTCATATCCGCGCTCGAGTCGATCGTCTTCGACCCGGAAACCAAAGGCCGATTGAAGGAACGCACCCAGCTCCACAAAATCCTCGCCGAAAATACCTGGGTGTTCGGCGAGGAGTATAACCTTTGGGTGAGCGACAAGGATCTCCGTCGCGTCCTCGAAAAGCATCGCGACCATCTCGATCCGAACATCGCGATCGACGAGCCAGTGAAAGTGATCGGCAAGGCGCGCGGCATCATCGACCTGATGTTCTCGCGCTCGACGCGACGGCATCGTGCCAACGACATTGAGCACATGATCGTCGAGCTCAAGGCGCCGAAGGTGAAGATCGGCGCCGACGAGATCACGCAGGCAAAAAAATACGCGATCGCCGTCACGTCAGACGAGCGGTTCTCGACCGTCGACGGCGTGCGCTGGCACTTCTGGCTGGTCTCCAACGCCTATGACGACTTCGCAAAGCATGAGATCGAAAGTGGTCCAGATCGCGAGCGCCGCCTGATCGCGCGGGGGCCGCGGCATATCGTCGGTATCAAGACCTGGGGCGAGCTCATCGAGGAAAATCGGGCTCGGCTTCAGTTCTTCCAAGAGCATCTGCAGCATTCCGCCGACGAAAGTACCGCGATCAGATATCTGCAGGAAAAACATAGCCAGTTTCTGGAAGGTGTCATCGTCGAAGACGCCGACGAAGATGGTGGCGATCAGCCGAGGGCTTTGGCGCCGGATGCGGCTGAGAGAAGTGCTTAGCTAGAATTGAGGTACTAGCAGCTGGTCGCCCCGCAGTAGCGGAGTGTCGGGTAACTCGTTCTTCCCGCGAAAGGCTGCCAGTCGGCTTCCCACTCAAACGCGCGATCGTCGCTATATGAATAGACGTCAGCTTTCGGGATCGACGCCAGAGTAAGTGAATGTCCACTTAGGGGCGCGGAGATGAATGTCCGCTATTCGGCTGCGAGCGAATGGCTTTTCCTGGCGCCATCTCGGTAGCGTATCCCACAGGCAATCCCTCGCGGTGGGCCGCCCCGTCCGGCCCTCGTCGCTGCCCGTCCCAGTCCCCTCAACCCGCCTGTTCCCGCTCCGTTGCCTTTTCCTGGTCGGCGAATTGGCCGAGCAGCCCGAGGGCGCGTTCGGCGAGGTTGGTCAGGATGAGAATGGCGCCCTTTTGCGCCATCGACAGGTCCGGTTCGGCCGCCAGATAGGCCTGGCGGAGGGGCTGCATCACGTTTGCGCGGTCGCGGGTTATGGCGTGGAAATGCTCCCGGGCTTCGGGGGATGCCTCGTTCAGGGCCTCCAGCATCGTCAGCACCACCGCATCGAGGCCTTCGACGATGGTGCCGGCGAGGATGCCCGAGGGGGCGTCGTGGTCGATGCGGAGGGCGGTCGTCGCGAGATCGATCACCGTCCGGCCGAGGCCGCCAAGCAGGCGGTGGCTGTTCATTATCCCGTTCAGCCCGGTCATATCCTTGGGGGCTCAGCGAGGCCTCCCGAGGTTTCGCGAGACATCACGGATTTCGCCGGCAGCATCGTGACGGTCTGGTTGAGGCGATCGATGGCGTGGCTGCAATTCCCGGTCGCGCGGAATGAGGCTGAGCCATCGAATTCCGATTGTTCGAATGCGATGGCGGTTTTCGCATAGATGCCTTCAAGGCGAAGCGATCGGGTTCCGCCCTGCCGCGGCTACGCATCCGAACGTCGCGGCAGGCCGAAGCCGCCGCCTACGCCGGCAGGACGATCACCTTCGTCTTGACCGGCGTGCGCGGATAGAGGTCGAGCATGTCCTGGGTGAGGAGGCCGGTACAGCCGCTCGTCACGCCGGTGCCGATCGATTGGGGCACGCTGGTGCTGTAGATCGTATAGAGCGTGTAGGCGCCGTTCTGATAGAGGTAGAGCGTGCGGGCACCGAGCGGGTTGCCGAGGCCGCCGGGCATGCCACCGGCATATTTGCGCGCCTCGGGCTGGCGCGCCATCATCTCCTTGGGCGGCGTCCAGGTCGCCCATTCGGCCTTGCGCCCGACATAGGCTTCGCCGCTCCACAGGAAGCCTGCGCGGCCGACATTGGCGCCATAGCGGGTGGCGCTGCCGTCGCCTTCGATGCGGTAGACATAATGCTTGCCGGGATCGATGATGATGGTGCCGGCGGCTTCCTTGCTGTCGTAGCGCACCCTGCGGCGATAATATTTCGAATCGAGCTTGCCGAGATTGACCGCCGGAACCGGGAATTTCTCGTCGGGCACCGGCCCGTAGATCTTCTCGGCCTCGGCGAGGCTCATGCCGTCGGTCGCGCAGCCGGCGAGCCCCAGCGCGCTCATCCCGACGGCGGCAGAGCCGAACAGAAACGACCGGCGATCGAGAAGTCCCGCCCGGAGGCCCGGCCGGGCAACCTTGTCCATCTCGCCGGCACCGGCAATCCCATCGTCCATGATCATGATCTCGGAGTTCCCTTGTGTCGTTGCCCGCCCGGAGAAGCCATCGGCATATACCCCAATTCGGATACCGATGCATCTCTTCGGCGTGCCTCCGAGAAGGAACCAGCCGGCGGCGACAAACAATGACGGTGACGTTGGGGGAGGGCTGGCGCTCCGACACGGCGCCCATCCTCACTCAAAGTCACCGTGATTCAGATCTTTACGTCAGCCGGAGCATAAGCCTGGCCGGGGCAGGGAAGGGGACGGGCCCACTTTGCTCGCGCGAGCCTGGTGTCTCGCCCCCCACCCTTCCATTCCCTCCCCACAGGGGGGAGGGCAGGCCCCAGCGTTGCGCTTCACGATTCGAGATTAGCGCACATGGCCCAGGGGCCCGGGAAAGGCCCTTACTTGACGGTGATCGCGAGGCCGGTGACGTCGGCATTGACCTGCAGGCCGACCTGCCTGCCGGTGAGTTCGAGCTGGGCGCCCTTGCCATTGGTCATGACGATCATCTGGGCGCCTCTGATGACAGCGCCGCCGCCGCCCGCGGCACCGTAGACGCCCGCCACATCGCTGACGCGACGGATATGCGTAACCCGGCCGTGGAAATAGGTCTTGGAAGCGCCGAAGGCGAGGCCTCCCGAGATGCCGCCGATCGAGACGGGATAGCGCCGGCCATGGAAGGTCAGCGTGCCCTGGCCGCCGGAGCCGCCCACGAAGAACGCAGCCTTGTAGACGGCGAAGCTGATCGTGCCGCTATCGGCATAGGCGGCCCCGGCCGAACTGATGCCTGCTGCAGCGATAGCCGCCACGGCGATGGAGCGAAATCTGGATGAAATTTTCATGATGCCATTCTCTTCGGATCGCCGCCTACCCCGTGAGCAGGGTACGCCAGCGTCATATCAAAGCTACGACTTAACGATACCGCCCGTCATTGGTTCCATGCGCCCGGCCGAATCCGGCTTCGAGAGATCGGCGTTCCTGTAACCCCGGCTGCAGCAAGGGGGTGTTTCCCAGGGAAGGGCAGAGGCAGGAACAAAACGAGTACAAACCTTGACATCCGCCCTTTGCCATGGCCTACTTTCCCTCGGAACGAAGCGCGGCGGGGCCAAGGTTCGCGATACCGCCCCGTGCCTTCCACCCACTCCGGCCGATCCCGGTTCGCCTGCGGCGCGCCAGCCGCATTGAGGCGCCTGTCCGCTCTGTCATGGTGTTGGAAACCATGGCTGGGCCGGCGCCGAAAGGGATCGCTGCAGACCGCCCCATTGCGTCTTCTCCAGGCGCGATGCCGGGACCGCCGACATCCGGTAGCGCCGGGTGTGCGATCACCCGGCCGTCAGGTCTGTACACGGGGCTTGATGAGGAACTGTGCCGGGATCGGGCCGCCTTCGGGCCTGCCGCAGATCCCGCGCGAGACAGGAGAGGCGCCGGCCTTCCAGGCCGGATCGCCTTGTCGGACGCCGGCGGCCGGCAAACCCGGCCCGCAGCGTCCGCGGCCGCAGCAGCACGGGGACCCGGCTGCCCGGCCGGCGGGGTGCGGCGAAGATATAAGCCGTCCGCCAAGGCCCCTGTCCCGCCCGTTCCGTGGGTGAGGCTTGCGCGTCCCAACGGCTTCCCTGGCCCGGAAGCGGTGAAGGGCGCGAGGCCTGTCCGGCAGGACTGGTGATGGAGGGAACCGTGCCCTCCGGCGCCGGCGATGCCTCCCGTCCGGCACTCTGGGGTCAGGCCGAAGGCTTGGTCCGGATCGATGGGAGAGAGCCGGGCTTCGGCGCGTTGCCTGTTGGCGCGCCCCGGCCTGGCGGGAAAGGGGCGACGGCGGCCTTGCACAACATGCGAGGCCACGATTCCTCACGACCACGATCCTATACCGCACCACGGCTGACACGAGACCAGCCGTCGTCGCCCCGATCTTCCCTTGCGCAATCCGGCCCGGACAGGGCGCGGCGACGAAGACGCGTGCCCGGGCCGGTCCGACGTTCTTCCCTGGGAGCGCCTTCCCTGGGACCGCGGGCGTCTCGCCCGCTCTTGCCAACCCCCAAGTGCGACGTTTCAACCTCCGGGCGCGGCGTTTCCAGAGCGGGCGAGACGCCCGCGGTCCCAGGATAGATGCCGACCCCCAAGTGCAATGTTTCAACCTTCGAGCGCGGCGTTTCCAGAGCGGACGAGACGTCCGCGCACCCGGGAGAGGCCGCATCTCGACCGGCGGGCGCGCCTCAGCGCCAGCCGAGCGCGGGGGCGACCTGTTTCAGGATCGCCTCGATGACATGCGCGCAATAGGCGACACCGAGCTGGTTGGGGATGGTCAGCAGCAGCGTGTCGGCTTCGGCGACGGCTTCGTCCTGCCTGAGCTGCTCGACGAGGCGGGCCGGCTCGGCGGCGTAGCCGCGGCCGAAGATCGCCCGGGTCTTCTCGTCGATGAAGCCGACCTGGTCGGCCTCCTCGCCGCCGCGCCCGAAATAGGCGCGGTCGCGATCATCGACCAGCGGGAAGATGCTGCGGCTCACCGAGACCCTCGGCTCGCGCGCATGGCCGGCCTCCTTCCAGCCGGCACGGAAGATCCGGATCTGCGCGGCCTGCTGGACGTGGAAGGGCTCGCCGGTCTCGTCGTCCTTGAGCGTCGAGCTCTGCAGGTTCATGCCGAGCTTGGCCGCCCAGGCCGCGGTGGCGTTGGAGCCGGCGCCCCACCAGATCCGCTCGCGCAGGCCCTCGGAATAGGGCTCGAGGCGCAGCAGGCCCGGCGGGTTGGGGAACATCGGACGGGGATTGGGCTGGGCAAAGCCCTGGCCGCGCAGCATGTCGAGCAGGACTTCGGCATGGTGCCGGCCCATGTCGGCGTCGCTCTGGCCCTCCGCCGGGCGATAGCCGAAATGGCGCCAGCCGTCGATGACCTGCTCGGGCGAGCCCCGGCTGATGCCCAGTTGCAGGCGGCCGCCGGCGATGAGGTCGGCCGCGCCGGCATCCTCGGCCATGTAGAGCGGGTTCTCGTAGCGCATGTCGATCACCGCCGTGCCGATCTCGATGCGGCGGGTCTTCGCGCCCGCGGCGGCCAGCAGCGGGAAGGGCGAGGCGAGCTGGCGGGCGAAGTGGTGGACGCGGAAATAGGCGCCGTCCGCGCCGAGCTCCTCGGCCGCGACGGCGAGATCGATCGATTGCAGCAGGGCGTCGGCGGCCGTGCGGGTCTCGGACTGCGACGAGGGCGTCCAATGCCCGAAAGAGAGAAAGCCGATCTTCTTCATGGGGGACGTCTCCTGCCGATGCTGCGGATACTGCTTTAGCCGGGCCGGCGGCCGACGCCAAGGGCGCGGACCGCAGGGCAAGGCGCGACGCTGGAGGGGCGATCACCGATCGCCCTTCCCGGAAACGCCGAGTACGCCGGAAGGGAAGAGGTCGATCGGTGATCGACCCCAAGCGCGGGCCGAGTCGACGCATAGGCCCCTGCGGGCCGCGGAAAACCTAGTTCCCCGCCTTGAACAGCGCGAATTCCTCGTCCGTCACCCGCGCGAGATGGGCCCGGTAGCCGCCATAGCTCGGGTGATGCGGGGCGATGCGGCCGAGGGCGGGCTCTTCCTGGCCGCCGCCGGCCATCGGCACCAAAGCGATCGCCGTCGAGATCGGGGTGAGCTGCGTGCCGCGGCCGGCGCGCAGGGTGGTGAGGATGCCGTACATCTCGCCCGTCATCGTCGGGCGCCCGATCATGGCGAGGCGGTATTGCCCGTGCCGGGAGGTGACGAGATAGATATGCCCGGACTGGTGCGGCACCGACACCCAGCCCTGCTGGTTGAACGCCGCGTCGAGGCGGTCCTGCTCGTGGAAGACCAGGCAGGAGGCGGCCTCGCTCCAGGTGATCTCGGTGCGGTAGGCGAAGATCGCCTCGGCGTCGCCGAAGGACGGGCGCAGGGTCAGATAGGGGCCGACCAGCCAGGCGATCGCCGCCCGCGCATAGGAGCCGAGATGCTCCGGCGCCTGGTCCGCCGCCGCCTTCGCCCCGATGTCGGCCGGCTCGGGCCGGCGCAGCCGGGTGCCCAGCGCCTCCTCGAGCCGGATCGTCGTCGCCACGGTGAAGGGGCGCCGGCCGGACAGGGCCTTTTCCAGCGTGGACAGGCTGATCTTGGCCTTCTCGGCCAGGGTCTGGCGCGAGATGCGCCGGCGCGCCAGTTCCTCGCGCACCGCCGCCGCGATCGACCGGCTGCCTTCGCTGGAAAATTCGCTGTCGGTCTTCACGATGGGCGGCCCGTTGCTCGGCGCGGGCGGGCTGTTCCCGCACATTCGCGTAGAGATGCGTACATTGCGGCACAAGGCCCGTGCTGACAAGGCGGATCGCGGCCCGTTCCGGCCGAACAAGGCCGATCATGAAGCTCGTGCGCACCGCTTGCCGCGGCGCAGATGGAAGCAGGGCCGACCCGGCCCCCAACCATCATCGTCGAGGACATCATGCGCATGATCCAAGCGGAGGCCGGCCGCCCATCCGGCAGAGCGGGGCCGCGGCCCCATTCCGGCCTCGGCCGGGCCGGCCTCGCCGCCATGGCCGGGCGGCTGGCGCTGGCAGGCCTCGTCCTCGTCCTCCTCCTGCTCGGCGCCGCCGGCGCCCGGGCGGCGGCGCGGGGCGCCGGGGTGACCGTCGACGACGTCCATGCCGGCTCGCTCCTGCTGCGCACGGACGAGCCGGGCCGCTATCTGGAGGCGCTGCGCACCGCCACGGACGTCGCCATCACCGTCAGCGGGCCGACCCTGCGCGCCCGCGTCACCCAGGTCTTCCGCAATCCGGGCCGGGACTGGGTCGAGGGCGTCTATGTCTATCCCCTGTCGGAGGGCGCCGCCGTCGACGCCATGAAGATGGTGGTCGGCGGGCGCGTCGTCGTCGCCGACATCAGGGAGAAGCAGCAGGCCCGGGCGATCTACGAACGGGCGAAGGCCGGCGGCCGGCGGGCGGCGCTGGTCGAGCAGCAGCGCCCCAACCTGTTCATGAATGCGATCGCCAATATCGGTCCGGGCGACACGGTGGTGATCCAGATCGACTATCAGGAACCGGTGCGCCAGGCGGACGACACCTTCTCGCTGCGCGTGCCGCTGGTCGTCGCGCCGCGCTTCTCGCCGGGCTTGGGCGAGGCCCGCACCGTGGCCTTCGAGGGCGGCAGGGGCTGGGGCCGCGTGGATCAGCCGGCGCCCGCCGCGCCGGTCCTCGATCCCGCCCGCAACCCGCCCGTCAATCCCGTCTCGATCCATGTCGATCTCGCGGCCGGCTTTCCGATCGGCGAGGTGACGAGCGCCTTCCACCGCATCGACGTCGCCATCGAGGGGCCGGACAGAAGGCGGATCAGCCTTGCCGACGGCGCCGTTCCCGCCGACCGCGACTTCGAGCTGCGCTGGAAGGCCGTGCCGAGCCGGACGCCCGCCGTCGGCCTGTTCCGCGAGCGTGTCGGCAATGACGACTATCTCCTCGCCTTCGTGACGCCGCCGGCCGCCGAGCGCGGCGAGGCGGAACGCCGGCCCCGCGAAATCACCTTCGTCATCGACAATTCGGGGTCGATGGGCGGCACCTCGATCGAGCAGGCCAAGGCGAGCCTCGCCTATGCCCTCGGCCGCCTCACGCCGGCCGACCGCTTCAACGTCATCCGCTTCGACGACACCATGACCAGCCTGTTCGGCGGGACGCTGCCGGCCGATGCCGACAATCTGCGCCGGGCCCAGGCCTTCGTCGCCGCGCTCCAGGCCAATGGCGGCACGGTGATGGTGCCGCCGATGCTGGCGGCGCTGAACGAGGGTTCCTCCGCCAGCCCCGGCTTCCTGCGCCAGGTCGTCTTCCTCACCGACGGCGAGATCGACAACGAGCAGGAGCTGTTCGACGCCATCGCCGCCCATCGCGGGCGCTCTCGGGTCTTCATGGTCGGCATCGGCTCGGCGCCCAACAGCTATCTGATGACGCGCGCGGCCGAGCTCGGCGGCGGCACCTTCACCGCCATCGGCGCCGTCGACCAGGTGCAGGAGCGCATGAAGCAGCTCGTCGACAGGCTGGAAAACCCGGCCATGACCGATGTCGGCATCGCCTTCTCGGCGGCGAGCGCCGATGTCACGCCGCGCATCCTGCCCGACCTCTATCGCGGCGACACGCTGGTGGTGGCCGCCAAGGTCGGCTCGCTCGCCGGCACGGCCGAGATCGGCGGCATGATCGACGGGCGGCCCTGGTCGGTGACGCTGCCGCTCGCCGAGGCCGCGCCCGGCGAGGGCCTCTCCAAGCTCTGGGCCCGGCGCAAGATCGACGACGCCGAGGTCGCGCAGACGCTGCACCGGATCACGAGCGAGGAGGCCGACCGGCGCATCCTCGACCTCGCCCTCGCGCACCATCTCGTTACCCGCCTCACCAGCCTCGTCGCCGTCGACAGGACGCCGGTGCGCCCGCGCGGCGTCCGCCTGACGCGCTCCGACGTGCCGCTGAACCTGCCGGCGGGCTGGGACTTCGACAAGGTCTTCGGCACGTCGGGCGATCCCGCCACGCAGCAGCGCCAGGCCCTGCTCGACGCGGATGGCGGCCCCATCCGCATGATCCGGCCCTCCGCCGACCCCGCGCAGGCGGTGACGCTGCCGCAGACCGCGACCGACGCCGAACTGCGCCTGCTTGCCGGCCTCGGGCTGCTCGCCGCCGGGCTCGGCTTCGGCCTCGCCACCCGTCGCCGCAGGGCCGTCGCATGATCGCCTCGGATCGTCTTCGGCTCCCGCTTCGATCCGCGGGAGCCGCCTGCCTCGGCCGCCTGCGCCTCGCCGTCATCCTGCTCCTGGCCGGCGCCGGGCTGCTGCTGGCGGGGCAGGGGGCATGGATCCACGCCAAGGCCTTCGCCGCGCAGATCCTGCTCGACCGGGCGTTTGCCCGCTCGGTCGAGACCGGCGCCGTCGTCAGGCCATGGCCCTGGCTCGACACCTATCCGGTGGCGCGCATCGAGGTACCGCGTCTGGCCGAGAGCGCCGTGGCGCTGGAAGGGGCGAGCGGCCAGGCCCTCGCTTTCGGCCCGGCCCATGTCGCCGGCACGCCGGCCGCGGGCGAGGCGGGCACGGCCGTCTACGCCGCCCATCGCGACACGCATTTCGCCTTCCTCGGCGCGGTCGAGGACGGCGACGCGATCGCGATCACCCGGCGCGACGGCAGGACCGTGCGCTACCGCGCGACGGGCCACGCCATCCGGATCTGGAACCGCTCCGGCATCGATCCGCAGGCGCCGGGCCGCCATCTGGTGCTGGCGACCTGCTGGCCGTTCGGCGCCCTGACACATGGGCCGCTGCGCTACCTCGTCTTCGCCGACGAGATCGGCGGATGAGGGGCGATCGGAGTGTCGATCACCGATCGACATTTTGGAACCGCCGAGTTTCCGGGAAAGGAAGAGGTCGATCGGTGATCGACCCTCCACCGTGGCGCGCATGCCAGGCGCCTGGCGCCGGTCCTCCGTTTTGCAACACCCGCCCCACGGCTCATGCGCTGTTGCCATGGCCCGCGCTTTCGATAAGATCGGATTTGTCGGATGAACCGGAACACGGGTTTCGCCGCAACGCCCGGCCGCGGCCGCAAGAAAAGATAGAACGATTTATCCGGGAGGAACGGCCGCATGGCAGCGTGTCACGATATCGGCGATCATCCGGCACCCCGCAGCCTCGGGATTGCCTGACTCATGACCGATGCAGGCGTCTCGGCCAATGTCGTCGAATTGAGCGGCGTCTCCAAGTCCTTCACCGGCGTCAAGGTGCTGAAGGATGTCAGCTTCGACGTCCGCCCCGGCGAGGTCCACGCCCTGCTGGGCGAGAACGGCGCCGGCAAGTCCACCCTCATCAAGATCATCGCCGGCGTGCATTCGCCCGACAGCGGCACGATGAAGGTCGACGGCGAGGAGGTGCGTTTCCGCTCCCCGCGCGAGGCCAGGCGCCACGGCGTCGCCACCGTCTACCAGGAATTGCTGCTGTTTCCCGAGCTCACCGTGGCCGAGAACATCTTCCTCGGCAACGCGCCCCGCCGCGGCTGGGGCGGCCTCGACTGGACCGCCATGCGCGGCAAGGCGCGCGCACTGCTCGATTCGCTCGACAGCCACGACCTCGACGTCGACGCCAAGGTCGGCTTCCTCTCGGTCGCCAACCGCCAGCGTGTCGAGATCGCCAAGGCGCTGTCGCAGGAAGCCCATGTCCTCATCATGGACGAGCCGACGGCCGCCCTCGCCGAAGCCGATGTCCGCCGCCTGATGAGTGTGGTCAAGAAGCTGCGCGAGCGCGGCGTGGCGAT
Source organism: Labrys monachus (assembly GCF_030814655.1). Lineage (NCBI taxonomy): Bacteria > Pseudomonadati > Pseudomonadota > Alphaproteobacteria > Hyphomicrobiales > Xanthobacteraceae > Labrys > Labrys monachus. Next base: position 4,466,919 of record NZ_JAUSVK010000001.1, on the reverse strand, counting down.
CATCTACGTCTCCCATCGCATGCCCGAGATCTTCGAGCTGGCCGACCGCGTCACCGTCCTGCGCGACGGCGCCTATATCGGCACACGCGACATCGGCGAGGTCACCGAGGCCTCGCTGGTGTCGATGATGGTCGGCCGCTCGATCGAGCAGCTCTTCCCGAAGATCGAGGCGAGCCTCGGCGAGGTCGTGCTGGAGCTGCGCGATGTCTCCTATGGCCACAAGGTGAAGAACATCTCGCTCACCGTGCGCGCAGGCGAGATCGTCGGCCTCGCCGGGCTGATCGGCTCGGGCCGGACGGAACTGGCGCTGACGGTGTTCGGCATCACCCCGGCGACCTCGGGCGACATCCTGGTCAACGGCAAGAAGGCACGCATCGACGGGCCGCGCACGGCGCGCGATCTCGGCATCGCCTATGTGCCCGAGGATCGCGGGCTGCAGGGCCTCGTGCGGCCGATGACCATCCGCGAGAACGTCTCGATGGCGGTGCTCGACCGCATGTCGAACGGCCTCACCATCCGCTTCGGCGAGGAAGCGCGCCGCGCCGTCGAGGCGATCCGGCGGCTCGGCATCCGGGCGCGCGGCCCCGAGCAGATCGTGCGCCAGCTCTCCGGCGGCAACCAGCAGAAGGTCGTGCTCGCCAAATGGCTGGAGGCCGGCCCGCGCATCCTGATCATGGACGAGCCGACGCGCGGCATCGATGTCGGCGCCAAGGCCGAGATCTACGCGCTGATGGGCCGGCTGGTGCAGCAGGGTGTCGCCATCCTGATGATTTCAAGCGAGCTGCCGGAGGTTCTCGGCATGAGCGACCGCGTGCTCGTCATCAATGGCGGGCGCATCGTGGCGGATTTCGATCGGCCCGATGCCACCCCCGACGCGGTCGGCGCTGCAATGACGAATGCCCAATCGATGCAGGGAGCCGCCTGATGACGGATATGACGCCCACCGTCCGCGTCAGCGCCTCGCGGGGAACGGTGACGCGCCTGGTGCAGGCCTATGGCCAGGAACTGGTCATCCTGGCCGCGCTGCTCGTGCTGTTCGCTGTCGTCGGCACCATCAACCCGCGCTATTTCTCCGGCAACAACCTCACCACGATCTTCTCGGGCAACGCCTATGTCGCCGTGGCGGCCATCGGCATGGCGCTCGTCATCATCTGCGGCCATATCGACGTGTCGGTCGGCTCGCTCATCGGGGTGCTCGCCACCGTCGCCGGCACGCTCGCCACCAGCCATTACCCGATCTGGGTGGCCTGGCTGGTGCCGGTGCTGCTCGGCATCCTCATCAACGCCTTCGTCGGCGTGCTGGTCGCCTATGCCAACATCCCCTCGATCGTGGTGACGCTCGGCATGCTGTCCGTCCTCAAGGGCGGGCTGATCTGGGCGACGAACGGGGCATGGATCACCAACCTGCCGCCCGATTTCTTCATCGCCCAGTCGCGCCTGTTCGGCGTGCCCGCGCCGATCTACTTCATGGTGATCCTCACCGTGATCATGGCGTTCTGGATGAGCTATTCGGCGTTCGGCCGCTCGATCTACGCGGTGGGCGGCAATGCCGAGGCGGCGCGCACCGCCGGCATCCCGGCCAAGCCCGTCACCGTCGCCGTCTTCGCCATCCACGGCCTCTTCGCGGGGCTGGCGACGCTGCTCTTCGCCACGCAGCTGCAGGTCATCCAGTCGACCGTGCCGCCGAACCTGGAGCTGACGGTGATCACCGCGGCGGTGATCGGCGGCGTCTCGATCCTCGGCGGCACCGGCACCGTCGTCGGCTCGACCCTCGCCGCCATCCTGTTCGCCGCCATCAGTTCCGCGCTCGTCTTCGTCGGCATCTCCGCCTACTGGCTGCGCGCCGTGCTCGGCGTCCTCATCCTGATCACGGTGCTGGCCGACATGGCCCGCCGCCAGCGTCTGACCTGATTGGAGCGCACACGCATGAACTGGCGCTCCCTTGTCCGCCACGAGACGATCCTGGCCCTGCTGGTCGTCGTCACCCTGGTGCTGCTGGCCCAGCGGTCCGATCGCTTCCTGACGCTCGACAACCTCCTCAACCAGGGCCGCCTGATGGCCGAGGTCGGCATGATCGCCCTCGCCATGACCTTCGTCATCGTCACCGGCGGCATCGACCTGTCGGTCGGCTCGATCGTCGGCATGGTGTCGATCGTGCTCGGCGTGTTCTGGCACGATGTCGGCCTGGCCCTGCCGGTGGCGATCGTGCTGGCGCTCCTCGTCGGCACCCTCGGCGGCACCGTCAACGGGCTGATCATCACCTATTTCAAGGTGCCGCCCCTGATCGCCACGCTGGCGACGCTGGCGCTCTATCGCGGCCTCGCCGAGGGCATCAGCCAGGCCCGTTCGGTGCGCGGCTATCCCGACTGGTTCTTCGTCTTCGGCCAGGGCCAGATCCTCGACGTCCCCGTCCAGATCTGGATCATGGTCGTCGGCGCCATCGTCGCGGCCTGCATTCTCGGGCTCACCGTGTTCGGCCGCACGACCTATGCCATCGGCTCGAACGAGATCGCCGCCCGCTTCTCGGGCCTTGCCGTCGACCGCACCAAGATCCTCATCTACAGCGCCTCGGGCCTGTGCGCCGCGGTCGCCGCGGTGGTGTTCGTGTCGCGGGTGACGACCACGCGCTCCGACATGGGCACGGGCTGGGAGCTCGACGCGATCACCGCCGTCGTCCTCGGCGGCACCAGCATCTTCGGCGGGCGCGGCACCATCGTCGGCACCGCCCTCGGCCTCATCCTGATGCAGGCCTTGAAGAACGGCCTGCTCCTGGCCGGCTACAAGGGCGACAGCACCATCGTGGTGATCGGCGCCGCCCTGATCCTGACCGTCCTTCTGAGCAATCTTTCGCACAGAGGCCGCGAGACCTGACGGAACCCCGTCGGGGATCGCCCGAGCATACCGCATTCCCCGGAATGCGGCGAAACCACCGGAGGGCGCCATCGAAAGGCGCTCGAAACCGGGCAATCAACACCGGGCCCGAAAACCCGGACGACGAGGAGGGAAGACGATGATCAGACTGCCATTGGCGATCGCCCTGGGCATTTCGCTGTGCGGCGTGGCCCACGCCGCTTCGACCTGGACAGGCGGCGACGACCTGCCGACGAACCCGCTCGCCTGCGACAACACGCCGGCTACGGTGGCGGCCAAGCCCTATAACGGCGCGTCCGTCACCGGCGCCCCCGACCGCAAGGGCAAGACGCTCACCGTGGTCGACGTGCCCAAGCTGATCGGCATCGGCTATTTCAACGCGACGTCGAAGGGCATGGCCGACGCGGCCAAGGAACTCGGCAACGTCAACGTCAAGACCGACGGTCCGACCAAGGCCAATATCGACGACCAGATCACCTTCATCGACAATTACATCACGTCGGGCGTCGACGGCATCCTGTTCGCGGCGAACGATCCCGTCGCCATCGCGCCGGTGCTGAAGAAGGCGCTGGGGAAGGGCATCAACGTCGTGGGCTATGATTCCGACGCCACGCCCGACGCCCGCCAGTGGTTCGTCAACCAGGCGCAGAGCAACGGCATCGCCAAGTCGCTGATCGACAACATGGCCAAGGAAGTCGGCGAGGAGGCGGGCGTCGCCATCGTCACCTCCACCTTCACCACGCCGAACCAGGCGCGCTGGATCTCCGAGATGGGCGCCTATGCCGCCAAGTGCCATCCGAAGCTGAAATTCCTCGAGACGGTGGAAGCCCAGGAGGACAACACCCTGTCCTTCACCCAGGCCACGACGCTGATCAACAAATACGGCTCCGACCTCAAGGGCATCTTCGGCATGACCAGCGTCGCCACGCCGGCCTCCGCCGAGGCGGTGACGCAGGCCGGCCAGTGCGGCAAGATCGCCGTGATCGGCCTCGCCACGCCCAACGCGATGAAGCCCTATGTCGCCAAGGACTGCGTGAAGTCGGTCGTGCTCTGGAACCCGGTCGATCTTGGCTATGCCGCGACCTATGTGCTGCGCGCCGTCACTGACGGCACGCTGAAGCCCGGCGACACCTCGGTCAAGGCCGGCAAGCTCGGCGATCTCCAGGTGATCAACGGCTCCGAGATCCTGCTCGGCGCCCCCTTCGTCTTCACCAAGGACAACATCGAGAAGTTCGACTTCTGATCGGACGACCGCGATCGAGGAGGGCCGGGGCCGGCGACGGCTCCGGCCTTCTTGCGGGCGGCGGTCATGGGCGGGCCGGGGGGAACATAGCGAAGATGCAGGCATTACTCCGGTTCAACAGGAGCAACGCCATGACACAAGCCAGCGACCTCGATCGGGTCTGGGCCCTCGCGGAGAAGATCGGCTTCTGCATGCTGAGCACGCTTTCGGACGGCGAGATCTTGTCCCGCCCGATGGCGGCCCATGCGGCCCGCGACGAGAACGCCTTCTACTTCCTGACGGACGCGCAGAGCGACAAGGACGAGGAGATCGGCGACAACCCCGCCGTGGGCTTGGCTTTCGCCGATTCGTCCGGGCAGAAATACGTCTCCATCGCCGGTCGGGCGACGATCTCGAACGACCGCGACAAGATCCGTGAATTGTGGTCCGTGCCCATGAAGGCGTGGTGGACGGGCCCTGACGATCCGGCGATCCGGGTGCTCAAGGTCGTCCCCCATTCCGCGCATTACTGGGACAGCCCCGGCACGGTGGTCAGCTATGTCAAGATGATCGCGGCCGGCCTCGCCGGCACCCGCCCCGCCATCGGCGACACCGGCACCGCCCGCATGTAGGCTGGCGCGGCTTTGGGCCACGCCGCCCGATATCGAAGGGCGATTTGCCAGGACGGCCGGCTACACGGCTGCCCGTCCCATCGTCCCGAAATCGACTTTGCGCGTCGTCCCCGGGCCGTCACTCCGCCCCTTGAGCGTGATCTGGCCGGAATCGAGGATCTCGCTGAGGGGCGCCGGGCGCCCCAGCAGGAAGCCCTGGCCTTCGTCGCAGCCTTCCAGGTTCAGCATCTGAAGCTGGTCCGAGGTTTCGATCCCCTCGGCCAGGACCGCGACGCCCAGGCTCTTGCCGAGCGCCAGGATGGCGCGGATGATGGCGGCGGTCTGCGGGTTGGACGCCGCCTCGCTGATGAAGGAGCGGTCGATCTTGATCTTGTCGAAGGCGAAGGAGCGCAGCGTATCGAGCGAGGAATAGCCGGTGCCGAAATCGTCGAGGGAGATGCTGACGCCGAGCGCCTTGATCTGCCGCAGCATATGCAGAGAGCGCTCCTTGTCGGCGAAGATGGTGGTTTCCGTCAGCTCCAGCTCCAGCCGGTGCGGTGGCAGGCCGGTCTCTTCCAGCACCTGCCTGACGAGCAGCGGCAGGTCGGCATGGGCGAGCTGGACGGCCGACAGGTTGACCGCCACCTTGTAGGGCGGCTCCCATGACGCAGCCGTGGCGCAGGCGCTCCGCAGCACCCATTCGCCCATCTGCAGGATCAGGCCGTTCTCCTCGGCGAGCGGTATGAATTCGGTCGGCGTGATGCAGCCGCGCTGCGGGTGGTTCCAGCGCAGCAGCGCCTCATAGCCGAGGATCTGCCCGGTCGAGACCGAGGTCTGCACCTGATAATGGATGCTGAGTTGGTGATGGGCCAGCGCTTCGCGCAGGTCCGCGGCAAGATTGCGGCGCGCCCGCACCGTTTCGTCCATCGACGGCTCGTAGAAGCAGGCGGTGCGCCACAGGTCCGACTTGGCGCGGTACATTGCGAGGTCGGCATTGTTGATGAGGGTCGCCTTGTCGGCGGCATCGTCCGGATAGATGGCGACGCCGAAGCTCGCGCCCGGGATGACCTCGTAGTCGTCGACGCGGACCGGCTTGAACAAGGCCTCTTCGAGGCGGGCGAGGAAGCCGGCGAGATTGCCGGGGTCCGCCATGCGATGGAGGGCGGCGAATTCGTCTCCGCCGACCCTGGCGATGAACTCGCCGTCGCGCAGCACGCCGCTGATGCGCCGCGCGACGATCCGCAGCACCTCGTCGCCGGCATGGTGGCCGCGCAGGTCGTTGATCTCCTTGAAGCGGTTGAGGTCGATGCCGACCAAGGCGAGCTTGCGGCCGGCGTGGCAGGCCTGGTCGATTTCCTGGTCGAGTCGACCGTTGAAGTTCACCCGGTTCGGCAGCCCGGTCAGGCTGTCGTTCATGGCCATCTTGCGCAGCCGCTCGATCGATTCGGCACGCAGGCTGCCGTCGATGAGATAGCTCGCCAGTCCCGCCCCGACGATGAGGAGCGCCATGCCGGCGACGGCGAGCGCCAGGGCCTGGAATGCCTGCGGATTGACGAACGAAGCGTCGATCAGCAAGGGCTGGACGCGGAAGGCGGCCATGCCGGTAAAATGCAGGGACAGGATCGCCGCCGCCAGCAGGCTCGCCATCAGGTTGTCGGCGCGGCCGTTGCGGTGCATCGCGATATGCAAGGCCGCCGCCGCGAAGCCGACGGCGAGGATGACGGAGGCGACGAGATAGGGCCGGTCCCATGAGACGATGCCCTGCACGCGGTAGGCCATCATGCCGGTATAGTGCATGGCGACGATTGCCAGCCCGACGATCGCCCCGCCGACCGCAGCCGTGCCTCTCGCCAGACGGCTTCCCGCGATGACGAAGCCGACCGTGCTTCCGAGGACGGCGATGAGCAGGGAAACGATGGTCAGGACCGGATCGAAGCCGACGGGCACGCTCGCCTCGAAGCCCAGCATGGCCACGAAATGGGTGCACCAGATCGCCGCGCCCGCGGCGAGCGCCGTCAGGAAATGCCAGCCGATGCGCTGCAGGCCGCTGGTGGTGGCTGCGCGATGAAAGAGGCGGGCCGCCACCCATGAACCGGCGATGCAGAGCATGGCTGCGACGGCGACGAGCCACAGGTCATGCCGATACACGATGCAGCCCAGCACGGTCATCATGGAAAACGCCCCTCCGAGTGGTTCCATGTGCCCAAAGGCATGGCCGCCCATTGCCTGGGCGCAAGTCCACGACACCGTGTGCAGGCTTTCGGTAGGGAGGCAGGGTGTGATCGCAACGTTCGGTTCGTTCCCGGGCCGACGTGATGCATTGCGCGCGCCTGTTTCTTGGCCGAACCCCGGTCACCGCTCGCAAGAAGGCAACCGGCCGGTGTGCTTGGAAAGACGATGTCCAGGACCGCGCATACCACTTCAATTGCCCTATATAGTAAAAGATCGGCGTTTGCAGTATCGCGGATCGCTTTTTTGCCGGTTGCCGAGGCATCTTTAGCCTCGGCCGGACCGACGTCACGGCCATTTCCGCCGACGCAAACGAAAAAGCCCGGCCATTGGCCGGGCTCGCTCATCCGTGCCGGACGAGGATCAGAACTTGTAGCTGATGCCCAGCGTCGTCGTGGTGTCGTTGAACCGCCCCTTGAGGCGGGTGCCGGCGAAGTCGATGTTCTTCTTGCCGAAGTCGGTATAGCGCACCTCGCCGCGCACGCTCCAATGATCGTCCCAGGCATATTCGACGCCGCCGCCGGCTGTCCAGCCGACCGCCGTCTTGTTCGACGATGCGCCGAGACCCGTCCCCGGATCATAGACCGAGAATTTCTGGTCGCCGAAGGCGACGCCCGCGGTCAGATAAGGCAGGAAGCGGTCGAAGGCATAGCCGAGGCGGGCGCGCACCGAACCCTGCCAGTCGTTCTTGAATTTGCCGTAGGCGCCGTCGCCCAGATACTGGGACTTGGACAGGCTGGAATAGTCGATATCGCCTTCGAGGCCGACGACGATGTTGTTGTCGAACTGCTCATTGTAGCCGAGATGCGCGCCGCCGATGAAGCCGGTGGAATCGAAGCCCTGCCGCACGCCGGTGACCGGGGATGAGAGCTTGGCATCGCTGAACACCGCGCCGGCATGGGCGCCGACATAGAAGCCGGTCCAACTGAAGGGGAGTTCGACCGGCGCTGCCGGTTCGACGGGCTGCGGTGCCAGATCGGCGGCGAAGGCGGTCGGAGTGGCCAGCAGGAAAAGGGCGGTGGCGGTGAGGAGCTTCATCGGTCTGTTCCACAATCGGTGCCAAGGCGGCGGGCGGGCAGGTCTTGCCCAATGTCGGGGCGGAAGGCCTCGATTGCGGCGTTAAGCATGGTCAGAACGATTTTGTTCCGTGGAATGGCAGGGGATGCGCAGGTCTGCCGGCCGACGGCGCCCGAGGCGGCGATGCCCGCATGCGGGCGCCCCGCCTTCAGGCGAGCGTCTCCTTGAGCTTCCTCGAAACTTCCGCCATCGTTCCCACGACCGTGAGCATATGGTCGGAATCGAAGGATATCAGCACCGTCCGGGCATCATATTCCTGATAATCGCGGATGAGAGCCACGTTGACGAGCACTTCCTTCTTGGTATTGGCGTTGATCAAGCTGCAGAACAACTGAGCCACGGTCTTCCTCCCTCTCTGCGACGATGTGATCGACCCGGGGAACGCCGAGCCATGCGCGTGCCCGGCGGCTTCCAGGATAGGCGAAAAGATGAGTCGGGGCGTGAGCGAGGAGGCCGGGATTCGTCCGCCGCCGCCGGCTTCCCGTGGTCGGCACGCTGCACCAGCCCCGCTTCCGCAGGGCTTGCTGTCCGTCTGTTCGGGTAGGTGATGGTGGGCGCGACAGGGATTGAACCTGTGACCCCTCCCGTGTGAAGGGAGTGCTCTCCCGCTGAGCTACGCGCCCCCGTGGGGGAGCCGTTTATTTGTAGAAAGCGGGCTGTGCTGTCAAGCGTCCGATGCGGCAATCTTGTCGATGGCGGCAACGAGCTCGTTGAAATGCGAGATCACCGCGGTCGCGCCGAGGTCCCGGGCGGGGATGTCGGTGTAGCCGAAATCGACGCAGACCGAGGGGAGGCCGGCATTGATGGCGGTGGCGATGTCCGTCTTCGAATCGCCGATCATGATCGCCGCCGCCTCGTCGCCGCCCGCCGCCCCGATCGACAGAGTGAGGTGGCGCGCATCCGGCTTGCACCAGGCAAAGGCGTCCCGTCCGCAGACCGCGCTGAAGTAGGAGGAGAGGCCGAGGGCGTCGAGGAGGCGGACGGAATGCTCCGTCACCTTGTTGGTGCAGACGCCGAGCACGGCGCCGCGTCCCTTGAGGAGGTCGAGCGCCTCCCGCACGCCGTCGAACGGTACGGTCTCGTCGGCCAGATGGTCGGCGTAATAGGCGAGGAAGTCGCGGTAGAGCACGTCCATGCGTAGAGGCTCGATCGCCCTGCCGTCCATGGCGAAGCCGCGCTCGAGCAGGGCCCGGGCGCCGGCGCCCAGCAGGCTGCGCGCGCTTTCGACCGGCAAAATGGGAGCGCCTTCGCGCGCGAGGATGAAATTGAGCGTGCCCATCAGGTCGGCGGCGCTGTCCACCAAGGTACCGTCGAGGTCGAAAATCACCGTCTGCGGCCGCATGACATACTTTCTTGAAAAGGTTCGGTCTGGAAATTGCCTTCGTCGGCTGGCAATCGGATGCCGGAAATAGCTTGATTCGGGTTAGTGTCCCATCATCGATTCGGCCCGGATCCCTCACGACCTCTGGTTTGGTAGCATGAGCCGCCCATGATGATCCGCCCTTTCTGCCTCGGTCTGTGTCTCGTCGCGGCCGGCCCCGCGCTCGCGGGCGACTATAGTTTCGTCGCCGCGCCCCAGAAAGATCTCAACCGCATCTACCGGGTCGACCGTGTCACGGGCGAGGTCGGCGCCTGCCAATATGGCGTGAAGGACGACAACAGCGGGGTGACGCTCTGCTTTCCGCCCGGCGAAGGCGCCGGCAAGCAGGAGCCGGGCGACTATATGCTCATCGCCTCCAACCATGAAAAGGAGAGCGCGGTCTTCCGGGTCGAGCAGCGCACGGGCGCCATGAGCGTATGCTATGTGTGGAAGGATCAGGTCATCTGCACGCCGCCCGCCCGCTAGCCCCGCCGATGTGCCGTGTCCCGGCCGCGGCGACGTCGATTTGTCCGCGGCAGACGCGACAAATGCAAACTTACCTGATGCAAACTGCGCCAAAGCCGCTATAACCGCGGCCGTCTTCCCTGGGCGAGGAATATCGAACGCATGACTCCCGACGACATGAAGCGCGAAGCGGCCCGAGCCGCGCTCACGCATGTCGAAAGCGGCATGCGCCTCGGTCTCGGCCACGGCACCACCGCCAAGCATTTCGTCGATCTCCTCGGCGAAAAGGTGCGCGAGGGCCTGCGCGTCACATGCGTGCCTGCGTCCGAGTTCACGCGCGGCCAGGCGGAAAGCCTGCGCATCCCGCTCACCACGCTCGACGATACCCCGGAACTCGACCTGTGCGTCGACGGCGCCGACGAGATCGGTCCGGATCTCGGCCTCATCAAGGGCGGCGGCGGCGCTCTTCTGCGTGAGAAGATCGTTGCCGCGGCGGCGCACAGCATGCTGGTGATCGCCGACGATTCGAAGGTCGTTTCCTGCCTCGGGCGCTTTGCCCTGCCGGTGGAGGTCGTGCCCTTCGGCCTCGGCGCCACCCGGCGCGCGGTGGAGCGGCTGGCCGAGCGGCTCGCGCTTCCGCCTGTGCTGGTGCTGCGCAAGGATGCCGACGGCCATGCTTTCGTCACGGATGGCGGGCACCACATCCTCGACTGCCACTTCGAACGTATCGATGACCCGGCCGCCCTGGCCGCCGGTCTTGCCACCATTCCCGGTGTTGTTGAACACGGATTGTTTCTCGGATTTGCCAAGGGCGCCTATGTCGCCGGCACGTCCGGTGTCCGTTTCATCGGGCCAGCCTGATTTGTGATGGGAGTTCCATGATGCTTCGCCAACGCTATGCCGCTGCCCTGGTCCTGGGGCTGCTCGCAAGCTCCGCCGTGCTGCCGGCCCTTGCGCAGAATGCGGCTCCGGCCCCCGCCGCGCCGGCGACGCCGGCCTTGCCCGATCCGCCGCCGGAGCAATTGGCCGCGGCCGTCGAATTCCTGCAGGCTTCCGGCCTGACGCGCGGGTTCGACGACATGATCCCGCAATTCCTGCAGCAGGCCAATGCGGTCTATGCCAGCCAGCGCCCGGAGCTGGCGAGCATGATCAACGAAGTGACGCTGTCGCTGGTGCCCGAATTCGTCAAGCAGCGTGCCGAACTCGATCGCAACCTCGCCAAGCTCTACACCGTCAAGTTCAGCGAGGACGAGCTCAAGCAGCTCACGGTGTTCTACCGCAGCCCGGTCGGGCAGAAATTCTCCACCCTGCAGCAGGACATCGTCCGCGACAGCTTCCCCATCGTCCAGACCTGGACCCGGACGCTGCAGGAAAGCATCGCCAAGCGCATCAAGGAAGAGGTCGAGAAGAGGGGCCAGAAGCTCTGACGGCCGGCCCGAGGACAAGGCGGTCCGCTGGACCTCGCCATTGCCTTGCGAGGGGATGCGGGATCGTTTTCAAGCAGCCCCGAGCACCCTCGTTGTCGCATGACAGCATTGCTCTTGCCCGGAGCGGGATTGATCGCATCAATCCCGCTCTTTAATTTCAGTCCGATCGTCCCGAAGGACAAGCCCGGTACGCGCCATGCCGCAATTCGACTATGACCTCTTCGTGATCGGCGCCGGCTCGGGGGGCGTGCGTGCCGCCCGCATCGCGGCATCGCATGGCGCGCGCGTGGCGATCGCCGAGGAATATCGCGTCGGCGGCACCTGCGTCATCCGCGGCTGCGTCCCCAAGAAGCTCTTCGTGCTGGCGAGCCGCTTCGCCGACGAGTTCGACGAAGCGGCCGGCTTCGGGTGGAGCGTTCCCGCCCCCTCCTTCTCCTGGCGCGGCCTCGTCGAGGCCAAGGACCGCGAGATCGCGCGGCTGGAGAATGCCTATGTCGCCAATCTCGAGAAATCCTCGGTGGCGATCTTCCCGACGCGGGCCGAATTCGTCGGGGCGCACACGCTCCGGCTCGACGGCGGGCGCCTCGTCAGCGCGGCGAAGATCCTGATCGCCACCGGCGGCCAGCCCGTGCGGCCGCATGTGCCCGGTGCCGAACTGGCGCTCACCTCCAACGAGATCTTCGACCTGCCGGCCCTGCCGGAAACCATGATCATCGTCGGCGGCGGCTACATCGCGGTGGAGTTCGCCTGCCTTCTGCAGCGCCTCGGCGTGGGCGTCACGCTCATCTATCGCGGCGAGGCGATTTTGCGCGGCTTCGACGACGACGTCCGGCGCGTCCTCACCGAGGCGATGGGGACGGCGGGCGTCGAGGTCGTCACCCGGACGGATCTGGCGCGCATCGAGGCCACGCCGAACGGCCGCAAGGTCACGCTGACCGATGGCCGGGTCCGGGAGGCGGGCGCGGTGCTCGTCGCCACCGGCAGGCGGCCGAACACCGGCGGCCTCGGCCTGGATACCGTCGGCGTCGAGATCAATGCGGCGGGCGCGGTCGTGGTCGACGACCAGTCGCGCACCATGGCGCCGCTGATCTGGGCGGTGGGGGATGTCACCAACCGCATCAACCTCACGCCGGTCGCCATCCGCGAAGGCCACGCCTTCGCCGATACCGTGTTCGGCAACAAGCCGTGGATCGCCGACCACCGCCATGTTCCGAGCGCCGTGTTCTCGACGCCGGAGATCGGCACCGTCGGCCTTTCGGAAGAGGAGGCGCGCGCCGAGTGCGGTGCCGGCGTGTCGATCTACCAGACCTCCTTCCGGGCCATGAAGGCGACGCTTTCGGGCCGCACGGACCGCGTCTTCATGAAGCTCGTGGTCGACAAGGCGACGGACAAGGTGATCGGCGTTCACATCGTCGGGGAGGGGGCGGCGGAAATGGCGCAGCTTCTCGCCATCAGCGTCAGGATGGGGGCGACCAAGGCCGACTTCGATGCGACCATGCCGCTGCATCCCACCGCCGCCGAGGAACTCGTCACGCTTCGCACGCCCGTGCGGTGAGGCCGAGATGCGCCGGGGCGTGGCATGAGACGGTTTCGTCCGGCGGCTTCCGGCCTTCTCGCCCTTTGCCTGGTGCTGACGGCGGGTGTCGCCGGCGCCGTCAATCTGACCCCGCCGCATGGCAGGCACGTGCCGCCCCTGCGATTGCCGCCGCCGGTCGATCCCGCCACCCTCGTGACCACCTGCGACAGCGCGGCGGCGAGCCCGGATGACGGGCAGAGGACCGGGCCTGGCGTTTCGACGGAGAGCCTCGACGCCAACCTGGCGCTGGCGCAATGCGGCGACGCCGTCCGCCTCTACCCCACCACCGCCCGCTTCCATTACCAGCTCGGCCGGGCCCGGCAGAAACTCGGCGACTATACGGGCGCGCTCGAATCCTACCGCCGCGCCGCGGAACTCGGCAGCCCGATCGGCGCTTTCTCGGCCGCCGTCATGCTCCGCGACGGCAACGGCGTCGTCCGTGACGATGACGCTGCCGCCCGCCTGCTCGCCGCCTGCGCGGACAAGGGCGACCCCGCCTGCCTGAACGCCCTCGGCTATCAATATCAGCAGGGGCTGGGCGTCGGCCGCGACCCGGCGCGCGCGGCGGCGCTCTACCGGCAGGCGGCCGATGGCGGCCTCGCCTCCGCCGCCGTCAATCTCGGCTTTCTCTACCGCGACGGCGAGGGGGTTGCGAGGGACTATGCCGAGGCGGCCCGCCTGTTCCGGCTGGCGGCCGACAAGGGCGACGCCGTGGGCAGCCGCAACCTCGCCCTCTTCTACCGCGACGGCCTCGGCGTGCCCAAGGACGAGGCCCTGGCGGTCACCTATTTCCAGCAGGCGGCGGACCGTGGCGACGAGGATGCGCTGATCAAGCTCGCCTTCGCCTATATCAGCGGGTCGGGCGTCGGCAGGGACGCGGCTAAGTCCTTCTCCTACTATCAGCAGGCCGCCGGGCGCGGCAGTTCGGACGGCATGGCGGGGCTCGCCTATGCCTATGCCAACGGGCTGGGCGTGGCGGCGGACGGAAAGATGGCGGCGTTCTGGATGCTGCGGGCCCTGGCCGCCGGCAACGAGTACAGCTTCGACCAGCTCGCCAATCACTGGAACGCCTGGAACCTCGACATGCGCGTCGCCACCCAGGCGATGCTGCGCGACCGCGGCCTTTATGGCGGCGAGCTCAACGGCACGCTCAACCGCGAGACGCTGGCCGCGATCCGGCGGCTCGCCGGCCGGTAGGAAGCTCCGGCTACGGCGCCAGCGCCAGCAGCAGCCAGGTTTCGACGGCATCGAAATCGATCGGGCCCGACGTATCCACGTCATAGAGCAGGCCGCGCCGCAGGGGCTCGGCCCGGGCGGCGAGGGCCTGGAGTTCGGGGATGAAGGCCGCGCCGGGATGGCCGGCATGGCGCTGGCCGAGGCGGGCACCATAGCGCTCGGCGAGAAGGGCGGCGGGGGCGTGGCACCAGATCTCCACCGTGCGGGTGATGCCGGCGCGTTCGAGATGGGCTTCGAGGACGTCGCGCGGCTGGAAGCCGAACCAGGCGTCGACGATGACGGTCAAGCCGGGAGGCCCCTCCGCCACGATGGACCAGATCGCCTGTGCGCTCGCCCGGCCGAGCTTGCGGTTGAACTCGCGGTCGCCGATGCCGAGATGGTCGAAGAAGGGTTCCTTCACCGTGTCCAGAGCAAGGATCAGCCAGCCGAACCGGTGGGAGAGAGCGCGGCAGACGGTGCTCTTGCCGCTCGCCGGAACGCCGTTGACCAGGATGGCGGTCTTCATGGCCCCTGCATAGCCCGTTCCGGCACCCCGCGCAGCGATGCTCCGTCGAGAGCGGTCAGGGCGCAGCCGATGACGCCTGCCCGGTCCCCGAGCATGGCGGCCTCGACCCGGCACTGGAACCAGGGCGAGGCAGCCGGCAGGCGGCGAAGGGCGCGATGGGCCGCCTCGCCGAGGCCGCCGCCGAGAAGGACGAGAGAGGGATCGACGGCGGCGACGATGCTGTCGATCGCCAGGCGAAGCGGGCCGATCCACGCGTGCAGGACCTGCCGCGCCGCGGCGTCGCCCCGGGCCTCGCGCTCGAAGAGTTCCTGCGCCGTCGTCGAGGGGTCGAGGCCCGCCTCGGCGATCCAGCGGCGAAGCGCGCTGCCCGAACTCGTGGTCTCCACGCAGCCCCGCCGGCCGCAGGCGCAGGGCTCGCCCGGTGAGGCGACCGTGACGTGCCCGAACTGTCCCGCGCCGGCCTTGCCGCGCACGATCTCGCCGTTGAGGACGAGCGCACCGCCGATGCCGGTGCCGATCGTCAGCATGGCGACGTCGGCCTCGCCTCGGGCACCGCCCACCGCCATCTCGCCGAGCAATGCCATCGTGCAGTCATTGTCGAGCACGACCGGCCGGCCGCACGCCTGCTCGAGGCGTCCGGCGAGATCGAAGCCGGTGAGATCGACATAGCCGCCCGACAGCACGGTCCGCCGGTCCGGCGCGACGCGGCCGGGCACGCCGATGCCGATCGCGGCGACAGGGGGACGGTCGAGCTGCTGCAGCAAGGAGAGGATCTGCGCCGCGAGCATCGCCGGCTGGCGCGAGGTCGGTTCGGACCGGTGTTCGAGGATGGCGCCGGTGCGGTCGACCCAGGCTGCGCACAGCTTGGTGCCGCCGATGTCGATTCCGATCGCCGTGGGAGACGGAAAGGGAGGCATGATGCGTCGCCTTCCGGCCTCAGGCCGCCTGCTGCGAGGGCTGGCCGTAGCGGGCGAGGACGGCCTGGATCTCGCGCAGGCGCGGCACGGCGACGCCGGTCAGGCGTTCGCGCGTGACGCTGCGGTCGAGCGAGATGCAGTCCTTCCACAGCGAGCGTCCGGCGATGACCCCAGATGCGCCGTTCGCCATGGCGGTCTCGACCTGGCCGAGGAAGGTCGCGTGGTCGACCCCGGCCGACAGCACGGCCCAGGGCACCTCGCCCGCCATGCGCGTGACGGTGGCGCAGGCTTCGGGCGTTCCCGGATAGGGGATCTTCAGCACCTTGGCCCCGCATTCGAGCGACAGCCGCGAGCCTTCCTCCACCAGGCCGGGGAACGCGGCCGCATAGGCCTCCTTGCTTTCGCCCTCGACCGAATAGGTGAGGAATTCCACCACCAGCAGCACGTCCTCGCGGGCGAAGTCCTCGATGCAGCGGCGCAGCAGCGCGAGGTTGCGGTCGTCGGCGCCGGGATGGTCGGGCCGCAGATACACCATGATCTTCGCCCCGGTTCCGCCCAGCTCCCGGACGCGGCGGGCATCGATGCCCGGCACCAGCTTGGAAAGGCGGAAGCCGGTCCCCGGCTCGACGTCCCAGCCGGAGGCGTCGAGACCGATGAGCAGGCCGGTGTCGCGCGCAAGGATGCCCTGATCGACGACATGCGGCACGGCGCAGACCGCATCGAGCAGCACGCAGGAAGCCTCATTGGCAAGATAGCGCGTGATGTCCGCCTTGGTGTCGGCGAGCACCGCGTCGCTGATCGCCGCCTGTCCGGCCGGATCGGCGGCGAGCAGGCTGCGCATGCCGCCGCGCTGGTCGCAGGCGATCACCATCATCGCGCCGTTCTCACCGCAGATCTGCTGGTAGCCGCGCCGTTCCGCCGTCGTCATTCTGGTCATGATCGCTGATCCAAGCTAAAGCATTTTGCGGCTTGACGGAATCGAAGAATCCCAAAGACGCGTGGAAACAAGGAGTTGGAGCAGACGGCTTTCTCGGAAAGGCGCGCTTTGCTCGGGCTCCATCGACTATTTTCTTGTAACATCTTTCTGAAAGGTATTTCAAGGCAAGATGCAGCCTCCCAACGAAGCGGGCGCCTCCCGCGCGATGCTCCACACCGTCGCCAAGCTCCATTATGAGGCGGACCTCTCCCAGGTCGAGATCGCACGCCGGCTGCAGCTGTCGGCGGCGACGATTTCGCGGCTGCTGCGCCGTGCCCGGGAGGAGGGCATCGTGCGGATCGAGATCGTCGATCCGGTATCGCCGGAGGAGATCGAGGAAAGGCTGGTGCAGCGCCTGGGGCTGCGGCGCGCCCTGGTCATCGATGCGCCGGAGGCCGGCACACTCGCCTCGCTGGCCGCGCCGGTGGGAACGATGCTGAAGGAGAGGGGGCTCGGCCAGGGGGGCGTGCTCGCCATCGGCTGGGGGCGCGCGGTGCGGGCGGTGATCCAGTCGGGCCTGCCGCGCCTGCCGGGCGTCGTCACGGTCCCGGCCAACGGCGCCATGCAGGAAACCGCCGAGCATTTCCAGATCAACGAATTCGTGCGGCTGGCGGCCGAGCAGGCCGGCGGTTCGCCGCGCTTTCTCCATGCACCCTATCTGCCCTCGAAGCCGCTGCGCGACGCCTTCCTCGCCGATGCCGGCTTCCAGGACACCATCGCCCTGTGGGACCGGGTGGACGCCGCGATCGTCGGCATCGGGCTGCCCCATGCCGCCGATCCGAGCCAGGGACGCCAGGTGGTGACGCCCGACGAGATCGACCTCTTCGGCGCCGTCGGCGACGTGATCCGCCATTATTTCGACGTCCAAGGCAATCTCGTGCCCTGGGACGGCGAGAACCGCCTGCTGGCGATGTCGCCGGCGCAACTCAGGGCCGTCCCCCTCGTCATCGGCGTCGCCGCGGCGGTCGCCAAGGCGCCGGCCATTCTCGGCGCGGCCCGCGGCGGCCTCGTCAATGCGCTCGTCACCGACATGCGGACGGCCCAGGCGATATTGGCGCTGCCGTAAGCCGCGATGCTGCTGGTTTTCCGCACGTCGGACGCGTATATAGCGCGCCTTCGCCGCAATGCTGCGGCGGGTGAAAGGTTCGATCGGCGCGGAGCCCGCCGCCGTCATGGAACGAGGATCAGACATGTCCGAGCGTTGGACCCCGCAAAGCTGGCGTTCGAAGCCGATCCAGCAGGCGCCCGCCTTTCCGGATGCCAAGGCGCTCGCCGACGTCGAGGCGACGCTCGCCACCTTTCCGCCGCTGGTCTTCGCCGGCGAGGCCCGCAAGCTCAAGCGCGAGCTCGCCAAGGTCGCGGACGGCAAGGCCTTCCTGCTCCAGGGCGGCGACTGCGCCGAAAGCTTCATCGAGCACGGCGCCGACAATATCCGCGACTTCTTCCGCGTCTTCCTGCAGATGGCGGTGGTGCTCACCTTCGCCGGTTCCCTGCCGGTGGTGAAGGTCGGGCGGATCGCCGGCCAGTTCGCCAAGCCGCGTTCCGCGCCGACGGAGAAGGTCGGCGACATCGAGCTGCCGGTCTATCGCGGCGATATCGTCAACGGCACGGAATTCACGGCCGAGACGCGCATTCCCGATCCGCGCCGCCAGCTCGAGGCCTATCGCCAGTCGGCCGCCACGCTCAATCTGCTCAGGGCGTTCGCGACGGGCGGCTATGCCAACCTCGCCCATGTGCATCAATGGATGCTGGGTTTCGTCAAGGATTCGCCCCAGAGCCACAAATACCAGGCGCTCGCCGGGCGCATCTCCGAGGCGCTCGACTTCATACGTGCCTGCGGCATCGATCCGGAAGTGCATCCGGAGATGCGCATCACCGATTTCTACACCAGCCATGAGGCGCTGCTGCTCGGCTTCGAACAGGCGATGACGCGCATCGATTCCACCTCGGGCGACCCCTACGCCACCTCCGGGCACTTCATCTGGATCGGAGACCGTACCCGCCAGCTCGACCATGCCCATGTCGAGTTCTTCCGCGGCGTCAAGAATCCGATCGGGCTCAAATGCGGCCCCTCGCTCAAGCCCGAAGAACTGATCAGGCTGATCGACGTGCTCAATCCCGAGAACGAGGCCGGCCGGCTGACGCTGATCGCCCGCTTCGGCCACGACAAGGTCGGCCAGCATCTGCCGGACCTCATCCGCGCGGTGAAGCGCGAGGGGCGCACGGTGGTGTGGTCCTGCGATCCCATGCACGGCAATACCGTCAAGGCCGCCAACGGCTACAAGACCCGGCCCTTCGACGCGATCACCCGCGAGATCAAGGACTTTTTCGCCGTCCATGCGGCCGAAGGCACCTATGCCGGCGGCCTGCACCTGGAGATGACGGGCAAGAACGTCACCGAATGCACCGGCGGCGCCCGTGCCGTCAGCGAGGCGGACCTCGCCGACCGCTACCACACCCATTGCGATCCCCGGCTCAATGCGGAGCAGGCGCTGGAAATCGCCTTCATGGCCGCCGAACTGGTGAAGAAGGAACGGTCCGGCCAGAACGCGCCGGGCATCATCGCCGCGGAATAGGCGGTGGGCCGGTCCCCGACCGGCATTCTCTTGCCGCTTGCACGGGCGTTGCGGGAAGGCGGGTCGGGGGACCCGCCCACCGGTGTGCCGGTCCCCCGGCCGCCATTCTCGCTCGTCCCTCCGCCTTGACTTCCGCCGGCAAAGTACGATCCGCTCGGCCCGATCGAGGCTGGGGATTCGGCGTGCCCGTGAACTACGACACCATCATCGTCGGCGGCGGCTCGTCCGGCTGCGTCGCCGCCATGCGCCTCGTCCGCGATCTCGGCCAGCGCGTGCTCCTGCTCGAAGCCGGGCCTGCCCGCATGAACCCGATCATGCACATGCCCGCCGGCTACATGAAATATCTGGCCAGGGACACCTACCTGACCATGCACCGGATGGAACCGCAGCCCCAGCTCGACGGGCGCGCGACCATCGTGCCGCAGGGCAGGGTGCTCGGCGGCGGCTCCTCGGTCAACGCCATGGTCTATATGCGCGGCCAGCCGGCCGATTACGACAATTGGGTCCGGAACTACGGCGCCGAGGGCTGGAGCTACGACGAAATCCTCCCGCATTTCATCGCGATGGAAGGCAATGCCGACCTCGATACGCCGATGCACGGCACCAGCGGGCCCCTGAAGGTGACCCGGCCGCTCCATACCTGCGAGATGACGCGGGCCTTCCTGCAGGCGCTGCCGGCTTTGGGCGAGCCCCTCAACCCGGATTTCAACTCCGGCCGCCAGCGCGGCGTCGGCCTGATGCAGGGCACCATGGATCCGGTCCGCAAGCGTCGCTGCAGCGCTGTCGATGCCTTCCTGCCGCTGGTGAAGGGCGACGAGCGCCTGACCATCGCCACTGCGGCCGTCGTCACCCGGCTCGTCATCGAGGGTGGCCGCTGTAGGGGCGTGGAATTCGTCGAGGGCGGCAGGACGCGCAAGGCCGGCGCCGACACCGTCATCCTCGCCGCCGGCACTTATGTCACGCCCAAGCTCCTGATGCTGTCGGGCATCGGGCCGGCTGACCAGCTCCGGCGGCACGGTATCAGGCCGCTCGTCGACCTGCCGGGCGTGGGCGAGAACCTGCAGGATCATTGCGAGGTGCCGCTGATCGCCGCTTCCAACGGCCGCTACGGTTATTTCGGCCAGGACAAGGGCTGGAATCTCATCCGCAACGGCCTGCAATATCTGCTGTCGAAGAGCGGGCCGGTGACGACGACCGGCGTCGAGGCCTGCGTCTTCACCAATCCCGACGATCCCGAGGCCGACGCCTCCCTGAAGATCTATTGCGTGCCGACCGTCTATCTCGACCGCGACATCACCGATGTCGAGGCCTGCGACGGCGTCACCTTCACCACCTGCCTGCTCAGGCCGAAGTCGCGCGGCACCGTGCGGCTGCGCTCCGGCGACCCGCGCGACCCGCCCCTCGTCGACGGCGGCTTCCTCAAGCACCCCGAGGACATCAGGCTGATGATCGCCGGCCTTCGCTTCGCGCGCACCTTCCTCACGGCCTCGCCGATCCGCGAGAAGATCGCACGCGAGATGCTGCCCGGTGCGGACAAGGTGAGCGATGCCGAGCTGCACGCCCATTGCAAGCGCATGGTCAAGACCAACTACCATCCGGTCGGCACCGCGCGCATGGGCCGCGCCGGCGATCCGATGGCGGTGCTCGATCCGCAATTGCGCGTGCGCGGCATCGAGGGGCTGCGGGTGTTCGACGGCTCGGTCATGCCCGATATCGTCAGCGGCAACACCAACGCGCCGGTCATGGCCATCGCCCATCGCGCTGTGGAATGGCTGAAGGCGGGATGACGGAGGGCTGGATGTCAGGACATGTAGAGCTCGTGCTGGCGGCGATGCTCGCCGGCCTGTCGGTCCAGGCCCTGGCGGAAGAAGCGTGCCCGCCGGACCGCATCATCTATCGCGGAGAGAAGCATCACTTCGTCTTCAAGGCGGATCGATACGGGACGATCGACGAATTTTCCTGCATGTCGCCCACAGCTCACTTTTTCTCGAAAACGGACAAGAGCGTGATCAACGAGGAAGATCTGGACAAGTCCACGATATGCAAACCAGTCGGGATGACCGCTACCAGGGGAACGCTCAACGGCAAGAGAGTGTATGTCGTCTACCGCATCATCGATGGTTCTCCATGCTGCGGTTGGAGCAGCTATGGCGCCATCGACGGCGCCAAGTCGACGCACGCGATTCACTGGCAGATGCCCGGGCGCGCAAAGTGGGGAGAACTCGATGGAGGACAGGACGGCTTCGACACCCTGCAAGACGGCTTCTTCTGGGATTCACACGGGCCACTGGGAGGAGACACATACACGCCATGGAAGTGCGCGCCCGCGAAAGTGGCGCCGGTCATGGCAAAGAGGAGGCGGCCGTCCTAGCCGAGCGCCTTTTTCTGAAGGACCTCCTGTCGTGCTGACTTGTATGAAAGAGGCGAGACGTTCGTGCCTTCTTACGATGGCGGCAGCCTGGATCTCGATATCCTCCGCCGTCGCCGATGGTGCGACCGTCGCCAAGCGGCGGTAACGGACGCATCGATCGGATGGCCACCGTCACATAACTGAAATAACCCTGCAATAGGGCCATCATGGCCGTGTGGGCGAATAGCGGCCTACGCCCAGGAGCCTTCCGCAGGAGCATGCCATGACGACGCCCGACGACACGACCTCCGCCCTCGACCGCATTCACCGGGAAATCGCCGACGGCTATGACGAGGAGCTGGAACTGGAGCTGGAGGAGGCGCGCCTCGACCACATGCTCTCGGAAATCCCGGGCTACACGGAAACGGACACCCTCGACCGCAAGATCTATTTCCGCGAGCTCTTCCGCCTCCAGCACGAGCTCGTCCGCCTGCAGGACTGGATCCAGCACCAGAAGCTGCGCGTCGTCGTGCTGTTCGAAGGCCGCGATTCAGCCGGCAAAGGCGGCGTGATCAAGCGCATCACCCAGCGGCTCAATCCGCGCGTATGCCGTGTCGCCGCCCTGCCGGCGCCGAACGAGCGGGAGCGCACGCAATGGTATTTCCAGCGCTACGTCTCCCATCTTCCCGCCGGCGGCGAAATGGTGCTGTTCGATCGCAGCTGGTACAACCGGGCCGGCGTCGAGCACGTCATGGGCTTCTGCACCGACGACGAATATGAGGAATTCTTCCGCTCCGTGCCGGAATTCGAGCGCATGCTGGTGCGCTCGGGCATCATCCTCCTCAAATACTGGTTCTCGATCACCGACGAGGAGCAGGCCTTCCGCTTCAACATGCGCATCAGCGACCCGCTCAAGCAGTGGAAGCTGAGCCCGATGGATGTCGAGTCCCGCCGCCGCTGGGAGGACTATACCCGCGCCAAGGAAGTGATGCTGGAACGCACGCACATCCCCGAGGCGCCGTGGTGGGTCGTCGAGGCCGTCGACAAGAAGCGGGCACGGCTCAACTGCATCGCGCATCTCCTGTCGCAGGTCGCCTATGGCGAGGTCGAGCATCCGCCGGTCGTCCTGCCGCCGCGCGAGCGCCGGGAGGACTATGTGCGCCATCCCGTGCCATCCGACATGCATGTGCCGAAACTGTTCTGATCGGCGTCGGCCCAAGCATTCCGTCTTCCCGCGCCCATGCCGTTTTGGCATGGGCGCATCATTTGATGCGGCGTCGGTTTTGCCTTACGCCTGTGGCCTGCAGCTTCGCGAGGAGACGGGCCGATGTCGTTGCTCGATCATGTCAAATCCACCCTGGCCGATATCGAGGCCGAAGGGCTGACCAAGCGGGAGCGCGAGATCGCCGGTCCGCAGCGCGCCCGCATCGAGGTTGCCGCGAACGGCATCCGGCGGCCGATGCTGAACCTGTGCGCCAACAATTATCTCGGCCTCGCCGACAATCCCGAAATCGTCGCCGCCGCGCGGCAGGCGATGGACGACCACGGTTTCGGCATGGCTTCGGTCCGCTTCATCTGCGGCACCCAGACGCTGCATCGCGACCTCGAGCGGGCGATCGCGCGCTATCTGCGCAAGGACGACGCCATCCTGTTCGCCGCCTGCTTCGATGCCAATGGCGGGGTGTTCGAGCCCCTGCTGGGCGCGGACGATGCGATCATCTCCGATTCGCTCAACCACGCCTCGATCATCGACGGGGTTCGCCTGTGCAAGGCCAGGCGCTACCGCTTCGCCAATGGCGACATGGACGACCTCGAGACCCAGCTGAAGGCGGCGCGGGCCGACAAGGCCCGCCACATCGTCATCGCGACCGACGGCGTCTTCTCGATGGACGGCTATCTCGCCGATCTCCGGACCATCACTGACCTCGCCCAGCGCTACGATGCGAGCGTGATGGTCGACGATTGCCACGCCACCGGCTTCATCGGCCCGAATGGCAGGGGCACGCCGGCACGAGCCGGCGTCGAGGACGGTATCGATATCCTCACCGGCACGCTCGGCAAGGCGCTGGGCGGCGCCATGGGCGGCTATGTCGCCGCCAGCCAGCCGATCGTCGATCTCCTGCGCCAGCGGGCGCGGCCCTATCTGTTCTCCAATTCGCTGGCTCCGCCCGTCGCGGCCGGCTCGATGAAGGCGATCGAACTGGCCGAGAAGGGCGACGACCTGCGCGACAGGCTCTTCGCCAATGCCAGGCGTTTCCGGGCCGGGCTGGAGAAGGCCGGCTTCGAACTCCTCGCCGGCGAAACGCCGATCATCCCGGTGATGCTGCACGATGCCAGCCATGCCCAGAACATGGCGCGGGCGCTCGACGAGCGCGGCGTCTATGTCGCCGGCTTCTTCTTCCCGGTGGTGCCGAGGGGCAGGGCGCGCATCCGCACCCAGATGTCGGCCGGCCTGACGGATGCCGACATCGATTTCGCCATCGACGCCTTCGCCGATGCCGGCAAGGCGTTGGGCGTGATCTGACGCCGTAGTCACGCCAGCGGGGCGTTGGTGTCCCGCGATTTCTCCAGCCGTTCGGCATTGCTTGCCGGGTGTAGTCTTGTAACTACATAGTTGGCGAATGGGAGACGAGCATGAAGCAGATGACCAGCCGCGAATTCAATCATGATATCGGCAAGGCCAAACGGGCTGCCGATGATGGGCCCGTGCTCGTCACCGATCGAGGGCGGCCTGCCTATGTGCTGATGAAATATGAGCACTATCGTCAGTCGAAGCCGGGCGGCATGACGATGTTCGATTTGCTTCGGGATGACGAGGCCGGTGATTTTGAGTTCGACCCGCCACGCGTTCACGACGTCGGACCGAGGCCCGCTGAGTTCGATTGATGTATCTCATCGATACCGATGTCCTATCGGCCTTGCGACGGCAGGACAAAGCCGATCCCCGATTTGCCGACTGGGTTATGGCGACACAGCCGCAGGATATGTACCTGTCGACATTGAGCGTCTATGAAGTGAAGGTCGGTGCATTGAGGATCGCGCGGCGGGATCCGGTTCAGGGACAGGATCTGCACCGCTGGATCCATCACTTCGTCCTCAGGGCATTCACGGGTCGAATTCTCCCTATCGATGCAGGCGTCGCCTTGCGATGCGCCGCGCTGCACGTGCCCGATCCGAGGCCGGTCATCGATTCGCTGATCGCAGCCACGGCGCTGGAACATGGCTTGACGGTGGCTACCCGCAATATTGCCGATTTCCTGCCCCTGGGCGTCCCCGTCCTCAACCCTTGGCAAGCGGAAGGCCGCCCATGAAAGCCCTCGTCAAATCCAGAGCCGAACCCGGCCTCTGGCTCTCGGAGAACGAACCGACTCCCGTGCCGGGGCAGGACGACGTCCTGGTCAAGGTGCGCAAGACCGGCATCTGCGGCACCGACATCCACATCTACAAATGGGATGCCTGGGCGCAGAAGACCATTCCCGTGCCGATGGTCGTCGGCCATGAATATGCGGGCGAGATCGTCGAGGTCGGCTCCCATGTGCGCAATCTGAAGGTCGGCCAGCGGGTTTCCGGGGAAGGCCACGTCATCGGCATGAAGAGCCGGGCGACGAGGGCCGGCAAGTTCCATCTCGATCCCGAGACCCGCGGCATCGGCGTCAACATGCCCGGCGCCTTCGCCGACTATGTCAGGGTGCCCGCCTTCAACATCGTGCCGCTGCCGGAGGAGATCGACGACGAGCTCGGCGCCATCCTCGATCCCCTCGGCAACGCCGTGCATACCGCGCTGTCCTTCGACCTCGTCGGCGAGGACGTGCTGATCACCGGGGCCGGGCCGATCGGCATCATGGCGGCAGCGGTCGCCCGCCACGCGGGAGCCCGCCACGTCGTCATCACCGACGTCAATCCGGTGCGTCTCGATCTCGCGGCAAGGGTCGCCGACGTCACGCCGGTCGACGTCGCCAAGGAGGACCTGCGCGACGTGATGGCGCGCCTGCGCATGAAGGAAGGCTTCGATGTCGGGCTCGAAATGAGCGGGGCGCCCGCCGCCTTCCAGCAGATGCTCGACGTCATGCTGATGGGCGGCAAGATCGCCATGCTCGGCATTCCCGCTGCGCCCTTTGCCGTCGACTGGAACCGCGTCGTGTTCAAGATGCTGACGATCAAGGGCATTTACGGGCGCGAAATGTTCGAGACCTGGCACAAGATGCTCGCCATGCTGCAGAGCGGCCTCGACATCCGGCCGGTGATCACCCATCGCCTGCCGGTCGCGGACTACCTCCAGGGCTTCGAGATCATGGCGAGAGGCGAGTGCGGCAAGATCGTGCTCGACTGGTCCTGACGGCCCCGCCGACCCGGTTTCGAGGCCCCGGGGGAATGGTATTACAAATGGCTCGATCCATTTGTAATACCATTTGACAGCCTTTTTAAAGGCCCTAAGAGTGGCATATTGTTACGGCCATGGGTGGAACCGCTCCGCCATGCGGAACGGGGACGGAAACGGCGCGACAAGACGTCAATTCAGGGAGAAAGACGTGAGAATTATCAAATCATTGCTGATCGCTGCGGCCCTCGGTGCGGTTGCCCTTGCTTCGCCCGCTTCGGCCCAGGACAAGGGTCCCGTGGGCATCGCCATGCCGACCAAGACCTCCGAGCGCTGGATCGCCGACGGCGACAACATGGTCAAGCAGCTGCAGGCCAAGGGCTACGCCACCGACCTGCAATATGCCGATGACGATATCCCGAACCAGCTCGCCCAGATCGAGAACATGATCACCAAGGGTGACAAGGTTCTCGTCATCGCCGCCATCGACGGCACGACGCTGGCCGATGCGCTCCGGGAAGCGGCTTCGAAGGGCATCAAGATCATTGCGTATGACCGCCTGATCCGCAATTCCGAGAATGTCGACTATTACGCCACCTTCGACAATTTCAAGGTCGGCGTCCTCCAGGCCCAGTCCCTCGAGACGGCGCTCGGCCTGAAGGATGGCAAGGGCCCGTTCAACGTCGAGCTGTTCGGCGGTTCCCCCGACGACAACAACGCCTTCTTCTTCTACAACGGCGCCATGTCGGTGCTTCAGCCCTATATCGACAGCGGCAAGCTCGTCGTGCAGTCCAAGCAGTTCGGCATGGAGAAGGTCGGCACGCTGCGTTGGGACGGCTCGGTCGCCCAGGCCCGCATGGACAACCTGCTGAGCGCCTTCTACACCGACAAGAAGGTCGACGCCGTGCTCTCGCCCTATGACGGCCTGTCGCGCGGCATCATCGCGTCCCTCCAGGCTGCCGGCTACGGCTCGGGCGACAAGCCGATGCCGTTCATCTCCGGCCAGGACGCGGAAGTGGCTTCGGTGAAGCTGATCCGTGACGGCGTCCAGTACTCGACCATCTACAAGGACACCCGCGACCTCGCCAAGGTGACCGTGTCCATGGTCGATGCGGTTCTCTCCGGCTCCAAGCCCGAGATCAACGACACCAAGACCTATGACAACGGCAAGAAGATCGTGCCTTCCTATCTGCTCAACCCGGTCCTCGTGACCAAGGACAATTGGAAGCACGTCCTGGTCGACGGCGGCTACTACACCGAAGACCAGTTGAAATAAGTGCTCGCGACTGCATCCCACTAACGTATCGGGCGGCCGGCACGACAGTGCGGCCGCCCTTTTGACAGGTTACCCGATATGGCGGCCATTCTCGAAATGAGGGGCATCACCAAGACCTTTCCGGGGGTCAAGGCGCTCAACAACGTCAATCTGACGGTCAACGAAGGCGAAATCCACGGCGTCGTCGGCGAGAATGGCGCCGGCAAGTCCACGCTGATGAAGGTGCTGAGCGGCGTCTATCCGCATGGCACCTATGAGGGCGATATTCATTTCCGCGGCCAGGAATGCCGCTTCAAGGACATTCGCGACTCTGAAGAACTGGGCATCATCATCATTCACCAGGAACTGGCCCTGGTGCCGTTGCTTTCGATCGCCGAGAACATCTTCCTCGGCAATGAGCGTGCGACGGGGGGCATCATCGATTGGCCGCTGACCTTCGCCAGGACTCGCCAGGTCCTGGAGAAGGTCGGCCTTCGCGAGTCGCCCGATACGCTGATCGCCAATATCGGCGTCGGCAAGCAGCAGCTCGTCGAGATCGCCAAGGCGCTTTCCAAGGACGTCAAGCTGCTCATTCTCGACGAGCCGACGGCGAGCCTCAACGAAAGCGACAGTGACGCCCTGCTCGATCTCCTGCTGGAGTTCAAGCGGCAGGGCATTTCCTCCATCCTGATCTCCCACAAGCTCAACGAGATTTCGAAGGTTTGCGACGAGATCACCATCATCCGCGACGGCGCTTCCATCGAAACGCTGGATTGCCGCACCCAGGCGATCAGCGAGGACCGCATCATCAAGGGCATGGTCGGACGCGAGATGGCGGATCGCTATCCGGACCGCGAACCGAAGATCGGCGAGCCCGTGCTGGAGGTGCGCGACTGGACCGTGCACCATCACGAACATTTCGATCGGCAGGTGGTGAAGGGCGTGAACCTCACGGTCCGCAAGGGCGAGGTCGTCGGCATTTCCGGCCTGATGGGCGCCGGGCGGACCGAACTGGCGATGAGCATCTTCGGCCGTTCCTACGGCCAGCGCATCAGCGGGCAGGCCTTCCTGCACGGCAAGGAAGCCGATCTGTCGAGCATCCCCAAGGCGCTCGCCCACGGCATCGCCTATGTCACCGAGGATCGTAAGCAGCTTGGCTTGATTCTCGAGGAAGACATCATCAAGAACATCACCCTCAGCAATCTCGGCGGGGTGTCCAAGAACGCCGTCATCGACGACATCAAGGAGCTGAGAGTCGCAAACGACTATCGGCGCAGGCTGAACATCCGCTCGCCCAACGTCTTCCAGAAGACGGTGAACCTCTCGGGCGGCAACCAGCAGAAGGTTGTCATCAGCAAGTGGCTGTTCTCCAATCCCGAGCTGCTGATTCTGGACGAACCGACCCGCGGAATCGACGTCGGCGCCAAATATGAAATCTACACGATCATCAACAAGATGGTGGAAGACGGCAAGGCGGTGCTGATGATCTCCTCCGAAATGTCCGAGCTGCTCGGTATGTGCGACCGCATCTATGTGATGAATGCCGGCCGTTTCGTCGGCGAATTCTCGCAAGCCGAAGCAACTCAGGAAAAGATCATGCGTGCCATCATGCGAGCAGAGGGGCTCTGACCATGACAATGAAACTCACCGAAGCCCAGACTGCTTCACCCAATAAATCGATCGTCGACTATATCAGCAGCAATATTCGCGACTATGGCCTGCTGATCTCCCTCCTCGTCATCGTCGTCTTTTTTCAGTACATGACCGAAGGCAAGATGTTGGCGCCTTCCAACATCAACAACATTCCCAATCAGAACGGCTACGTGATCATCATGGCGCTCGGCATGATGCTGGTCATCGTGTCCGGTCACATCGACCTGTCCGTCGGATCGGTCTGCGCCTTCACCGGTGCGGTCGCGGCGGTGCTGATGGTGAACTACCACTGGCACTGGGCGCCGGCGGCGCTCGCGACCCTGGCGGTCGGCGCGGTCATCGGCGGGATGCAGGGCTATTTCATCGCCTATCTGCGAATACCGTCCTTCATCGTGACGCTGGGCGGCATGCTGGTCTTTCGAGGGCTGACCTATCGTCTGCTCGGCAACACCAATGTCGGGCCGCTGCCGCAGACGTTCAATCAGCTCAGCGCCGGCTGGATCGCCGATCCCTTTGCCGTTCCCGGCTTCTACACCACGACCTTCGCTCTCGGCGTCATCGGAGCACTGATTTTCCTGCTGGTGAGCATCAAGGGCCGGTTCACACGGGTCAAGCACGGGGTCGAGGAAGAGCCGATCACCATCTTCGTCGGCCGCAGCCTCCTGATGGCGGTCGCGACCCTCTATGTCACCTATCTGCTCGCCGAATATCGCGGCTTGCCGACCGTGCTGATCATCCTCCTCGTCCTCACGCTGCTTTATGTCTTCGTGACCTCCCGCACGGTCATCGGACGGCGCATCTATGCGCTCGGCGGCAATGAGAAGGCCGCCAAGCTCTCCGGCATCGACACCAACCGCCTGATCCAGCTCACCTTCGTCAACATGGGGGTCCTGGCGGCGCTGGCCGGCCTCGTCGTCACCTCGCGCTTCGGCGGCATGGCGACGCCCAAGGCGGGCGACGGCTACGAGCTCGACGTCATCGCCGCCTGCTTCATCGGCGGCGCCTCTGCGTCGGGCGGCGTCGGCAAGATAACCGGTGCGGTGATCGGCGCCCTCCTGATGGGCGTGATGAATGTCGGCATGTCCATTCTGGGCCTCGGCATCGACGACCAGAAATGGATCAAGGGTCTCGTCCTGCTCTTCGCCGTGTGCCTGGACGTCTACTACAAGAGGAAGCGCTGACCGCGGTCTTGGCCGCCCCTGCGCGATTGCTCCTTGGCGAGCGCGCAGGGGATCGTTAAACGCGTTCCCATGGTGAGGGAGCGCGGGCATTGGACCGAATCGTCAAGGCGTTCTTCAATTCGGCCGCCGGACTGGCCCATGCCTGCCGCCGTGAACTCGCGGTGCAGCAGGAAGTGGTCGTGCTTCTCGTCGCCCTGCCGGTCTGCCTGTTCGTCACGGAGAACTGGTGGAAGCGTCTCGCCTTGATCGGCGTCCTTCTCATCGTCCTGATGGCGGAGCTGCTCAACACCGCGATCGAGGCGTTGGCGGACCATGTCACGCCCGAGCATCATCCCCATATCCGCATCGTCAAGGATCTCGGCTCGGCAGCTGTCTTCATGGCGCTGACGCTGGCCGGCCTGACATGGATTCTCGCCCTCGCCGAAAGGCTGGTGTAGGAATCCTGGCAAGCCGCCGCCTCGGCGTCCTCCCTCTCTTGCATGCAGCCGCCCATGAGCACCGATACCCTGCGCATCGCCGTCGCCCAGCTGAAGCCGACCGTGGGCGATCTCGCCGGCAACACGGCCAAGGTCCGCGAAGCCCGCGCCGCGGCCCGGGCGCAGGGCGCCGATCTCGTGCTCTTCCCCGAACTGTTCCTCTCCGGCTACCTGCCGGAGGATCTCGTGCTCAGGCCCGCCTATCAGGACGCCTGCCGCGCGGCGCTGGAGGGCCTCGCCCGCGAGACGGCGGACGGCGGCCCGGCTGTGCTCGTCGGCCTGCCGTGGAACGAAGGCGGCAAGCTCCACAACGCCGTCGCCCTGGTGGACGGGGGCGCGATCGTGGCGGTCCGCTTCAAATATGACCTGCCGAACTATGGCGTCTTCGACGACAAGCGCGTGTTCGAACCCGGATTGCTGCCGGGGCCGATCTCGTTTCGCGGCGTCAGGCTCGGCGTACCCATCTGCGAGGACATCTGGGGCCACGACGTCGTCGAATGCCTGGCGGAGACCGGCGCCGAGATCCTGCTGGTGCCGAACGGTTCGCCCTATCATCGCGACAAGGCCGACGTCCGCCTCAACATCGCCGTGGCGCGGGTCGCCGAATCCGGCCTGCCGATGCTCTATGCCAACGAGGTCGGCGGACAGGACGAAGTGGTCTTCGACGGGGCTTCCTTCGCGCTGAATGCCGATCATAGGCTCGCCGTTCAGCTGCCGGCCTTCCGTGAGGCGGTGGTCACCACGACGTGGCGGCGCGGCGCGTCGGGGTGGGCCTGCGACAGGGGCGTCGTCGAGGCGGTCGAGGAGGGCGACGAGGCGGACTACCAGGCCTGTGTGCTCGGCCTGCGCGACTATGTCGGCAAGAATGGCTTTCCGGGTGTGGTGCTCGGCCTGTCCGGCGGCATCGATTCGGCCCTCGCAGCGGCGATGGCGGCCGACGCGCTCGGGCCGGCCCGGGTGCATTGCGTCATGCTGCCCTTCCGCTACACCTCGGCGGCATCGATGGCCGATGCCGAGGCATGCGCCGGTGCTCTCGGGGCGCGTTACGACGTCCTCCCGATCGATGCGCCGGTCGCGGGGCTCGAGGCCGTGCTGGCACCTCTTTTCGAGGGCCGGCCGCGGGGCGTCGCCGAGGAGAACATGCAGAGCCGCATCCGCGGCACCATCCTGATGTCGATCTCCAACAAGCTCGGCGCGATGGTGGTGGCGACCGGCAACAAGTCGGAAATGTCGGTCGGCTATTGCACGCTCTACGGCGACATGAACGGCGGCTACAATCCGCTCAAGGATCTCTACAAGACGCAGGTCTATCGCCTTGCGGCCTTGCGCAACCGCTGGAAGCCGGTCGACGCTCTCGGTCGGGCCGGAACCGTCATTCCCGAGGCCATCCTGGCCAAGGCGCCGACGGCGGAACTGCGCGAGAACCAGACGGACCAAGACAGCCTGCCGCCCTACGACATCCTGGACGACATCCTAAGCTGCCTGGTCGAGCGCGAGATGCGCATCGGCGAGATCCTCGCGCGAGGCCATGGCGAGGAGACCGTGCGCAAGGTCGAGCGGCTGCTCTACCTCGCCGAATACAAGCGGCGGCAGGCCCCGCCCGGCGTGAAGGTGACGGTGAAAAATTTCGGCCGCGACCGCCGCTATCCGATCACCAACCGCTTTCGCGACAACGGCATCGACGCCTTCGTGCCGGATGCGGGCCTCTATCGCATCGCGAGGCCGTCAAGCATCGATGCCATCGATTTCTAGAGCGTTCCATCTTCAGATCGAATCGCCAAGAATCACAAAATCCTTTTGATACCAATGCGCTAAATTGGTGATCCACTCCTGCTTGAACGCATTTTGCTCTGGAGCAAATGGCGGTGCCGTCGCACCGCGATTTGCTCCAATTCATTGTGCCCGCCGATCTCGGGACGTCCACTGGGAGTGAGCGGGACGTTGTGCAGGATCGGGCGCTTGCCGATCACTCGTCTTGGAAACGCCGCGCTTGCGGCAGGGAGGGGGGCGATGGGCGATCGACCCGCCGACCTTTCCTCATTCCCTCGCTACCCCGCCTTGGCCACGAGGTCGTCCTCGGATCCTCCCGGGGCCGATATGTCCACCGCGACATCGTGCATCGCCCCGACAGCCCAGCGCTCGAGCTGTTTGTAGATCACCACCTTCTTGTGCAGGAGGGCGCCATGCTCCCTGCAGAAGGTTTCGAGCAGCTTGCGGGGCGCGATGAGCTCGATGCACATCGTCAGCTCGGGGTTGCCGAGTTCGTGGTCGTGTTCCTGCAGGCTGCCATGATTGCTGTAGCCGAAATGCGTGTGGTGGGCGACGGCGTTCATGATGCCGGCTTTCCGCGCGGCCAGAACGAGGCCGCGATAGAGGGGCTGCGCGCCCCAGAAGGCGCGGGCCCGCTTGGCCGGCATTCTGTCGCGCGGCCTCAGATAGATCCGGACCATGCCGATTTCGCTCGGCGTGACGATGTGGGGGAAGGGCATGGCGAGGTCCTTTCTCGGCGGGGTGTTCGATCCGCCGGCTGCAGCTTCGCTGCGAGCCGTGGGGCGGTTATGGAAGGAGATGAGCTGGGGGCGGCCGATCTGGCGGATGTCGCGCAAGGAAACATCCGGCGGCACGAAAGCGTGGTCGGTCTTCGGGACACCGACGCGCTGCGACAGGTAGATGCCCGAGTGACCGCTGAAGAGATAGGCGAGGAAGCACGCGGTGGCGATGTAGACGGTGTCCGCCGCGCCGAACAGCTCGATGCCCATGATGGTGCAGGCGAGCGGCGTGTTGGATGCCCCGGCGAAGACCGCGACGAAGCCGAGGCCGGCGAGCAGGTCGACGGGAGCGCCGGTGAGATGGGCGAGCGCATTGCCGAGTGCCGCACCGATGAAGAAGAGCGGCGTGACTTCTCCCCCCTTGAATCCCGTGCTCAGGGTCACGACGGTGAACAGGAGCTTCCACAGCCAGCTCCAATAATCCGTCCGGGCTGCATCGAAGAAGCCGAGGATCGTGGCGTCGGCCGGATGGGGAGACCAGACGCCAAGCCCGAGATACTCCCTCGTGCCGAGGGCATAGACGAGGGCGATGACGATCACGCCGCCCAGCACCGGTCGAAGCGGGGCAAAGGCGACGAGCTTCTTCACCACGGCCTGGGCACTGTGCGAGAGTTCGGCGAAGATCTGCCCGACGAGGCCGAAAGCCGCGCCCGCCAGCGCCACCTTCGCCAGGAGCAGGACGTCCAGGCGGAAGCCGACATCCGCGGCACCGAACCCGATCGCATAGCGCACATGCTGGATGCCCCATAGCTGGCAGACCCAGTCCCCCGCGACGGCGGCGAGCAGGCAGGGCAGCAGCGCTTCATATTCGATACGGCCGACGGTCAGCACTTCGAGTGCGAAGACGGTGCCCGCGATGGGGGTGCCGAACACTGCGCCGAAGCCGGCGGCGATGCCGGCCATCAGCAGGAGGCGGACCTCGCTGGCCTCCAGCCGCAGGAGCCGGCCCAACGTGCTCGCCAGGCTGCCGCCGAGCTGGACGGCCGTTCCTTCGCGGCCGGCCGACCCGCCGAACAGATGGGTGACGACCGTCGAGATCAGGATCAGCGGCGCCATGCGCAGCGGCACGCCCGCTCCCGGCTCGTGAATCTGGTCGACGATGAGATTGTTGCCGCCCTCGGCGGACCGTCCGATCCAGTGATAGACCCCGCCGACCGCCAGCCCGGCGACGGGCAGGCCGAAGAGGAGCAGGGGATGCTCGAACCGGGCCTGCGTCGCTCTGTCCAGCGCCCAAAGGAAAAGGGCGCAGAACGAACCGACGACGGCCGCCATCGGTACGACGATGGCAAACCATCTGAACAGGGCCAAGGCCTGGAGAAGTCGATTGTAGAGCAAGCTCGGCGACATGACAGCTCCGCGCAGGGGGAGCCGTCGGCTGGCGTCGCCTTCCCGGAGAGGTCGGCAGGCCATGACTCCTCACCTGTTGAAAAACAGTTGAGTAGGAGTCATCAGCCTTTCAGGAGGCGGTTCGATCCGGAGGATCAGGCAGATTCCATTGCCTGGAAGATTGGTAGCGACTGGCCGCGATTTTCGTCAGCTCCGGAAACGCAGAATAGGTATGCGCCAAACGCATGCCAATATCGCGAGTCGCCCGGCGAGGGGGCCGGGTTGCAGCCGGCAGGCCCCCATAGGGGCTGGATTACACCGCCCAGCCGGCGCGCATACCTTCGAGCACGGCTTCCTCGGCCGTGCGCGGCGTCAGGCAGTCCCCGATCATGTGGACCTCGCCCTGGAAATCATCGAGCTCGGCTTCGAGCGTGTTCACGGCCTCATGGCCGAGCGAGGTCACGAGCGTGTCGATGCCCTCGACGATGATCGGTTCCTTGCCGGTGACATGGGCGAGATAGACGGTCTGGCCGTCGACGCCGTAGAGATCGGCATAGGGAATGACCTCGACCCCGAGGTCGTGCAGCACGCCGGCCCATTGGTCGCGGACATAGGCCTGGATACGCTGGCCGGGCATGTAGCCGTTGACGGCGAGGCGGACCTTGCAGCCGGCCCGCGCCAGCTTTTCCGCCACCCCCATGCCGATCCAGTCGCAGCGCCAGTCCGCCACCAGCGCCGAACTGCCGATATTGACCTCGTCGCGCAGCACCTGCCATGCGGTGACGACATGGGCGGTCTCCTCGCCGGGAAGCGCCGGGCGTCGGGGCGTGGCGCCGGTGGCCACGATCACCGCATCGGGGTTCTCCCTCGCGACGAGCCCGCGGTCCACTTTCATGCGCTTGACGATGGCGACGCCGGCCGCCTCGGCTTCGCGCGAGAGATTGCCGACGATACCGCCGAATTCGAGGCGGCGCGGCAGCAGCTGCGCCAGGAGAGCCTGGCCGCCGAGGCGCTCGGACGCTTCGAACAGCATGACGTCGTGGCCTCTCTGCGCCGCCACCGCGGCGGCCTTGAGGCCGGCGGGGCCGCCGCCGGCGACCAGCACGCGCTTGCGCGCCGCGGCGGGCGTGATGCGGCCGTAGCGAAGCTCGCGGCCGGTCTCCGGATGCTGGATGCAGGAGATCGGCACCCCGAGCTGGAAATGGCCGATACAGGCCTGGTTGCAGGCGATGCAGGCGCGGATATCGTCGAAACGGCCGTCCTGCGCCTTCGCCGGCATGTCGGGATCGCAGATGAGGGCGCGGGTCATGCCGACCATGTCGGCGTCGCCCGCCGCGATCAGCCGTTCGGCGTCCTGGGGCTGGTTGACCCGCCCGGTGTAGAACACCGGGACCTTGACCCGCCGCTTGACGGCGGCGGCAGCCGGCGCGCCATAGGCGCTGGCAAAGGCCATGGCCGGCGCGATGTGGACGGCGCCCCCGAAGCTGGCCGAGGAGCCGATGGTGAGGTTGAAATAGTCGAAGACGTCGTCGAGCGCCGTCAGCGCCTCGAGGACTTCCGCCGCCGTGAGGCCGTGGAGGTCGCTGTCCTCGGCGCTGAAGCGCAGTCCGAGGATGAAGTCGGGGCCGGTCTGCTTTCGCACGGCCGCGGCGACCTCGCGCAGGAAGCGCAGGCGGTTGTCGAGCGTGCCGCCATAGTCGTCCTCGCGCAGGTTGACGCGCGGATTGACGAATTGCGCCGGCAGGTAGCCATGGCTGCCGACGATCTCGACGCCGTCGAGCCCGGCCGCCTCCAGGCGCCGCGCCGCCGCGCCATAGCCTTCGACGATCTCGCCGATCAGGCGTCGGGACATCGGGCGGGGCATGACGTGGAAGCGCTGGTTCGGCACCGCGGAAGGCGCGTAGGCGACCGGCGCGGTTCCCTCGGCCGTCTCCATGATCTCGCGGCCGGGATGGAACAACTGCCCGAACACGGTCGCGCCATGGGCGTGGCAGGTCTCCGCGAGCCTGCGGTAGCCGGGGATGCAGTCGTCGCTCGTCGCCATCAGCAGATGCGAGGTGTAACGGGCGGTTTCGTGCACGCCGGCGACCTGGACGACGATGAGGCCGACGCCGCCTTCGGCCCGGGCCTGCTGGTAGGCGATCAGCGCGTCATTGGGCACGAAAGCGGTGGGCAGCGTGGTATCGTGCCCGGTCGACATGATCCGGTTCTTGATCGTGGTGCGCCGGATCGTGAACGGCGAATAGAGATGGGGCAAAGCAGGGGCGTTCACGGCGTCACACACTCTCCGACCGGACCGGGGAGGAGAACCATGTCACACGCCATGCGGCAAGGCCATCGCTTCCCGCTTCCTTGTGCCTGGCTTCCGCGCAACCGCGGCTTCCGGCACGAGACCGCGCCGGCGGCTTCGTGCGGGGCGTGCCGCGCCGGGCGGCTACAGGGTGAAGTCGAAGCGGTAGGTCGCCGACAGGCCGAACATCAGCTGGTTGACCGAACCGCGCTGCCTGACGAGGCTCGAATCGGCGGCAGGGCCGGTGAGGCGGTTATATTCGGCGAAGGCGCTGGTGGTGATCTTGTCCGTCGTCTTCCAGGTCAGGGCGCCGCCGAAGCCGACCGACTTGATGCCGCCGCCGGGTGAATAGACGTCGAGGCCCGACAGTGCCGATTCGGCCGGCGTCACCCCGTAATAGGCCCGATAATAGCTGCTGCTCGCCACCGACATGCGCGGGCCGCCGGAAATGCGCCAGTCCGGCAGGAAATCGTAGAAGGCGTCGGCGGCGAGGTCGCCCACCACGCCGTGATGAGACTTGAAGCCCTGGCGCACTTCGGCGCGCAGGCGCAGCCAGTCGGTCGGATAATAGTCGGCGAACAGACCCGCTTCGAGCCCCCACGGCACCGCCCGCAGGCCCCTGAGATCGTTCGAGGCCGACGAATCGCGCGTGAAAAGGATCTTGCCGACGGGGCCGATACGGAAGGTTCCGACGTCGTAGAGCGAGAGCCCCGGATTGTCGTTGCGGGATGTGAAGGCCGGGCCTGCTCCGCTACGCGCCAGCGACACCATAGGGGCGGCGCTCAGGGCCATGTTGCTGGCCCCCTCATAGCTCGGCCCGACCGTGCCGGAGGCGCCCAGGGTGAGCGACCAGTTGCCGGCGATATAATCGGCCCAGAAACCGCTGCCGGTAGGGGGCGCCTGCGCCGGGGCCGATTGTGCCAGTGCCGGCGCCGCCAGCATGCAGAGAAGACCGCCCGCCGCAAACGCGGACATCCGTGGATAACGCAACATCACTTCTATCCCAGCTCCACCCGCCGCATCCTTCGCTTCAGGTTCCCGCACACACTGAGGGCCGCGGGCAAACAAAGAATGAATTCTTCGACGGTGCTTCAAATCATTTTCCCTAGCGTCATGCGACGCGAAGATCGATACGAGGCGGCACGGACCGTATTTGCGATAAAGGCCGAAGCCGATTTCTGAATCAAGAGAATAATCCCGGCGTTCACATCGAACCAAGTGCCTGCCTGTGCGGCGGCGCCTGCCTGTGGAAGCGCCGTCGGGGCGCGATGCCACGGAAACTTCACGATTCCGTCTGCGATCGCCGCCGCCCGGCCGCTTTCTTTCTTATGCAGCCGCATTCTGCGATATAGGGCCATGCTCCCCTTCGGGATCCCTTCGCAGTCGAAAGCCTTCCATGCCGCCCGTCGTCCGCTTCGCTCCGTCCCCCACCGGCTATATCCATATCGGAAACATCCGCACCGCCCTGCTCAACTGGTGCGTGGCCAAGCGCGACGGGGGCCGTTTCATCCTGCGCTATGACGACACCGACCGGGAACGCTCGCGGGAGGAATACGCTACGGCGATCGCCATCGACCTCGCCTGGCTCGGCATGACGCCGGACCTGGCGGTGAGGCAGTCGCAGCGGATGGCGCTCTACGATGCCGCCGCCGCGAAGCTGCGCGCCGCCGGGTTGCTCTATCCCTGCTACGAAAGCGAGGACGAACTCGAGCGCCGGCGCCGGCGCCAGATGGCCCGCGGCCTGCCACCCGTCTACGACCGGGCGGCGCTCCGGCTCACGGCGGAGCAGAAGGCGGCGTTCGAGGCCGAAGGGCGCCGTCGGCATTGGCGCTTCCTCCTCGACCACCGCAACGTGTCCTGGGAAGACGGCGTGCGCGGCCACGCCCATGTCGACACCGCCTCGCTGTCGGATCCGGTGCTGATCCGCGCCGACGGCGGCTATCTCTATACCTTGCCCTCGGTCGTCGACGACATCGACCTCGGCGTCACCCACATCATCCGCGGCGAGGACCACGTCACCAACACGGCGGTGCAGATCGAGATCTTCGAGGCGCTGGGCGGGGCCGTGCCGGCCTTCGCACACCACAATCTTCTCACCACGGCGAGCGGCGAGGGGCTGTCGAAGCGGAGCGGCGCCCTGTCGATCGGCTCGCTGCGCGAGGCCGGCTTCGAGCCCATGGCGGTTGCGAGCCTCGCCGTGCTCACCGGTACCGCCGAGGCGGTCCGCCCGGTCGCCTCGCTGGCGGCGCTCGCCGGGCTGGTCGACCTGTCGCGCATCTCGCGGGCGCCGGCCCGCTTCGATCCCGCCGAGATCGAGACGCTCAACGCCCGCCTGCTCCACGAAACCCCCTATGCCGAGGTGGCGGCCCGCCTCGAGGCGCTCGGTGTCGGCGGCGGCGAGGCATTCTGGCTTGCGGTGCGCAGCAATGTCGTGCGGCTGGCGGACGCCAAGACGTGGTGGGACGTCGTGACCGGGCCGGTGCAGGCGGATGCCGGCGACGGCGATTTCCTGGCGCGGGCCGCCGCCCTGCTGCCGCCCGAGCCCTGGACCGAGGGGACCTGGAGCACCTGGACCGACGCGGTGAAGGCCGAAACCGGCGCCAAGGGCAAGGCCTTGTTCATGCCGCTTCGCCGCGCCTTGACTGGCCTCGACCACGGGCCCGAGCTCAAGACCCTGCTGCCGCTGATCGGACGGGCGCGGGCATTGGCGCGCCTGGGGGCGTAAGCGCGCTGCGCAGGTGCGGCGGGGGTGGCGTTCGCCCGCGGTCCTTCCCATATGCAGGATGACGAGGAGGTCCCGATGCTGCGTAGAATTCTGTCTTGCCTTGCCGCGGTCATGGTCCTGGGAATGTCCGCCGCACCACTGCCGGCGGCGGCGGAAGAGCCCGACCTGATCTTCAAGAAATCCACCGTGTGGAAATTTCTGACGCCCGACGACAAGCTCGCGACCTACGGCATCGATGATCCCGACGTCGAGGGCGTCGCCTGCCATTTCACCGTACCGGAGAAGGGCGGCCTCAAGGGCATGTTCGGCGTTGCCGAGCAGACCTCCGACATCTCGCTCGCCTGCCGCCAGATCGGGCCGATCAAGTTCAAGACGAAATTCGAGCAGGGGGCGCTGGTCTACCGGCAGTCCCGCTCGCTCTTGTTCAAGAAGATGCAGGTCGTCCGCGGCTGCGACGCCAAGCGCAACGTGCTGGTCTATGTGGTCTATTCGGACAAGCTGATCGACGGCTCGCCGAAGAATTCGACCTCGACCGTTCCGGTGATGCCGTGGGGCGGCGAGCCCGTGCCGAAATGCGGGGACTTCGTCACCGATTGAGACGGCCCGCGCGCTTGCCTCCGCCTACTTCTCGCAGGTGATCACGATCGCATGCGGCTGGGCGGCCGCGATTTCGGTGGGCTGGCGGATGCTGCCGGTGATGTCGGCGGCCGTCTGCTGGCGATAGTTGATCGCGCGGCTGTAGCCGTTGGCGACGCACCATTCGGTAGCGATCGGCTGGCCGCAGGCATTGCCGCTTTCGAGGCAGGCATCCACGCCATAGCCGTCATCATTGGGCACGACGAAGGAGGCGATGTTCTGGGCGCAAGCGGGAGTGGCCGCGGCCAGGGCGGCGAGCAGGACGATATAACGAGGGATCATCGAAAAAACACGCTTCTGAACGGGGACCGCCCCGTTCGATATCGGAGCGTCACTACCATCGCAGTGCGATTTTAAACATCCGTAAATCCCCGGCCGGAAACTTTGCCCCATCTCTGTTGCCTCCCTGCATCACCATCGCCAGCCACCGCATCTGTGGCTTGACATAACGCAAGGCATGGCACATTGGTCCCGCATGAAAGAGACGGCAATCCTGCAGCGGATTATCTGCAGCTAGCGACATCGCGGGCTGGCGCCGTCATTCGCCCAAAACCTTGAGCGCAGGACGCCCCGGCCAGCCGAGGTGGGGAACCCATGGCCTTAAGGCTCTATGATACGCGCACGCGCGCCAAGGTCGACTTCCAGCCGGCCGATCCTGATCGTGTCCGGCTCTATGTCTGCGGGCCGACGGTCTACGACTTCGCCCATATCGGCAATGCCAGGCCGATCATCGTCTTCGACGTGCTGTTCCGCCTCCTGCGCCGCCTCTATGGCGCGGAGCACGTCACCTATGCGCGCAACATCACGGATGTCGACGACAAGATCAACGATCGCGCCGCCGAGCGCGGCATCACCATCCGTGATCTGACGGACGGCACCCTCGCGCAGTTCCATGAGGATATCCGCGCCCTCGGGGTGCTGATGCCGGCCGATGTCAACACGCCGGGCGAGCCGCCCCAGATGGTCGAGCCGCGCGCCACCGACCATATCGAGGAGATGAAGGCGATCATCGAGCGCCTGGTGGCGCGCGGCGTCGCCTATGTCGCCGAGGAGCATGTGCTGTTCTCCGTCGAGGCGATGGGGCGTATCGCCACCGCCCCGCGCTATGGTTCGCTCGCCCGGCGCTCGCTCGACGAGATGCTGGCCGGCGCCCGCGTCGACGTCGCCCCCTACAAGCGCGATGCGATGGACTTCGTGCTGTGGAAGCCCTCGAGCGGCCATCAGCCCGGCTGGCCGAGCCCGTGCGGCATCGCCACCCGCGGCCGCCCGGGCTGGCACATCGAATGCTCGGCCATGTCGATGGCCAAGCTCCTGACGCCCTTCGGCGGGGGGCTCGCCTGCGAAGATCCGGCCAGGAACGTCTTCGACATCCATGGCGGCGGCATCGACCTGGTCTTCCCCCATCACGAGAACGAGATCGCCCAGACCTGCTGCGCGCTCGGCACGCCGCTGATGGCGACCGTGTGGATGCATAACGGCTTCCTGCAGGTCGAAGGCGAGAAGATGTCGAAGAGCCTCGGCAATTTCATCACCATCCGGGAATTGCTGGCGAGCGACCGTTTCGGCGGGCGGGCATGGCCCGGCGACGTGCTGCGCCTGGCCATGCTGCGGACGCATTACCGCCAGCCGATCGACTGGACGGTGCAGGCGCTCCACGAGGCGCACCAGACGCTGCTGCGCTGGTACGAGGAGACGCCTGCGGGCGGTGCCGTCGACGACGGCGTGATCGAGGCCCTCTCGGACGACCTCAACATGCCTGCCGTGCTGGCGAGGCTGCATCAGATCGGCGACCCGGCGGCCCGCGCGGCATCGCTCGCCTTTCTCGGCTTCACCAACGAGGTGGCGGCCCTGCGCGGCGACAGCGTGGTGAGCGACATGCTGCGGGCCGATGTCGAGGCGCTGCTCCTCGCCAGGAAGACGGCGAGGGCGGCCAAGAACTGGGCCGAGTCGGATCGCATCCGTGACGAACTGGCGCGGCTGAACATCGCGGTCAAGGACAACAAGGACGGTACCACCACGTGGGAGGTCAAGCCATGACGGCCCCAACCGGATTCACCGGCACGCCCAAGGCTGGCCTGCGGCCGTTCCTGCCGGCCGACACCCCGATCCTGGCCGAGATCTTCCGTGCCGGCGTCCTCGAACTCACGGGCGAGGACTATTCCGAACTCCAGCAGGAAGCCTGGGCCGGCAGCGCTGACGACGAGGAAGCCTTCGGCCGCAAGCTGGCGGCGTGCCTGACGCTGGTCGCCACCGTGGACGGCGCTCCGGTCGGCTTCATCGCGCTCGAGGGCAAGGAGACGGTCGCGCTGCTCTACGTCCATCCGGCGGTCGCGGGGCAGGGCGTCGCCACCCTGCTCTACAATGCGATCGAGCAGCTCGCCAAGGCGCGCGGCGCCACCCGCCTGATGGTCGATGCGAGCGACAGCGCCCGCGATTTCTTCGAGAGGCGCGGCTTCGAGGCGCAGCGGCGCAACACGGTGGTGCTCGGCGACGAGTGGATCGGCAATACGACGATGAAGAAGGATCTCGCCGGGGCCCCGCAGGGCATGCGGTCATGACCCGCAGCCGGCTCTACCTCTTCGACACGACCCTGCGCGACGGCGCCCAGACCACCGGCGTCGATTTCTCGCTGCCCGACAAGCGGGCGATCGCCCATCTGCTCGACGATCTCGGCATCGACTATATCGAGGGCGGCTATCCCGGCGCCAATCCTCTCGATACCGAATTCTTCAGCGCGGACAACGGGCTCAGGGCCCGCTTCACCGCCTTCGGCATGACGAAGCGGGCCGGGCGCTCGGCCGCCAACGATCCCGGGGTCGCGGGCCTTCTCGACGCCAGGGCCGATGCGGTGTGCTTCGTCGCCAAGAGCTGGGACCACCAGGTGCGGCTGGCGCTCGGCATCGGCCTCGACGACAATCTCGAATCGATCCGCGACAGCGTCGCGGCGGCCGCCGCCCGCGGCCGCGAGGTGCTGCTCGACTGCGAGCATTTCTTCGACGGCTACAAGGCCAATCCCGCCTATGCGCTCGCCTGCGCCCGCGCGGCCTTCGAGGCCGGCGCGCGCTGGGTCGTCCTGTGCGACACCAATGGCGGCACGCTGCCGCACGAGGTGGAGCGCATCGTCGGCGAGGTGGCGCAGGCCATTCCCGGTGACAATCTCGGCATCCACGCCCATAACGATACCGAGCAGGCGGTCGCCAATTCGCTCGCGGCGCTGCGCGCGGGCGTGCGCCAGATCCAGGGCACGCTCAACGGGCTCGGTGAACGCTGTGGCAATGCCAATCTCACCTCGCTGATTCCGACGCTGCTGCTCAAGCCGGCCTATGCCGACCGCTTCGAGATCGGCGTGACGACGGAGAAGCTGCAGACCCTGACCCGCGTCTCGCGCCAGCTCGACGAGCTGCTGAACCGCACGCCCGATCACCACGCGCCCTATGTCGGCTCGTCCGCCTTCGCGACCAAGGCGGGCATCCACGCCTCCGCCGTGGTCAAGGATCCCGCGACCTATGAGCATGTGCCGCCGGAGAGCGTCGGCAACCGCCGCAAGCTGCTGGTGTCGGACCAGGCGGGCCGATCCAACATCCTCGCCGAACTCGAACGCCTCGGCGTCGGCGTCGACAGGGATGATCCGAGGCTCGGCCGGCTTCTCGGCGCGCTCAAGGACAAGGAGGCGCAGGGCTATGCCTATGAAGGCGCCGATGCCTCCTTC
This sequence comes from Labrys monachus, assembly GCF_030814655.1. Classification (NCBI taxonomy): domain Bacteria; kingdom Pseudomonadati; phylum Pseudomonadota; class Alphaproteobacteria; order Hyphomicrobiales; family Xanthobacteraceae; genus Labrys; species Labrys monachus. The sequence continues at coordinate 4,423,403 of NZ_JAUSVK010000001.1, read as the reverse complement.
TTCCTGCTGGCCAAGCGCATTCTCGGCACCGTGCCGGAGTTCTTCTTCGTCGAGCGCTTCAGCGTGAATGTCGAAAGGCGCTGGAACGCGCGCGGCGAACTCGCCAGCTATTCGGAGGCGATCGTCAAGGTCAAGGTCGGCGAGGAAGACCTGATCTCGGCGGCGGAAGGCAACGGCCCCGTCAACGCCCTCGACACGGCGCTGCGCAAGGATCTCGGCAAGTACCAGTCCTATATCGAGGATCTCAAGCTCGTGGACTACAAGGTCCGCATCTTCCAGGGCGGCACCGACGCGGTGACGCGCGTCCTCATCGAATTCCAGGATGCCGCGGGAGAGCGCTGGACCACCGTCGGCGTCTCCGCCAACATCATCGACGCCTCGTTCCAGGCCCTGACGGATTCGATCACCTACAAGCTGCTGAAGGCCGGCGCGGACAGCATGTCCGTGCTTCCGGGACCTACAGCGCGGTCGGCGCGACTCTGAGTTCCATCTGCGCCTTGGTGACCTTCTCGACCGCCGCCGCGATCATCGGCACGATCTCGTCGGGATCGTTGGCGATCAGCACGTCGACCGCCATCTCGGCGCGAATGAAGCCTTCGCGCCGCATATGATCGAGGATGTCGAGGAAACGGCTCCAGAATCCGTCGATATTGGCAAGGACGATCGGCTTCCTGTGCTGGCCGAGCTGCGCCCAGGTCAATTGCTCGACGAGTTCCTCGAGCGTGCCGACCCCGCCGGGCAGGGCGACGAAAGCATCGGCGCGCTCGAACATCAGGCGCTTGCGCTCGTGCATGTCCTTGGTGACGATCAGCTCCTCGACAGCCGTCAGCATGCGCTCGCGCCGCTGCAGGAAGGTCGGGATGATGCCGGTGACATGGCCGCCATTGTCGATGACCGAACGGGCGACGGTGCCCATCAGGCCGACATCGCCCCCGCCATACACCAGCCGGATCCCGGCCGAGGCCATGGCGGCCCCGAGCCGCTGAGCACCCTCGACATAGGAGGGGCGAACCCCATTGCTGGAACCGCAATAGACGCAAATCGATCGAAGTTTTGTCATGTCACCGGTTCTGCATCGCAGCATGCGGATGGTCAAGACGCTTGAACGGTGTCACCATCGTCGCATTCCCCACCTGTCTCTCCGAGATGACGCGGCCTTGCCCACGCCTTGGAAGTCTGCTCACAAAAAGGCCATGATTTGCCCGCGCCGCGGGCATCGATGGGTTTTGGCGCCGTTTCAACCTCTGCGTGCGGCGAATTGCGGCATTATTGAATGCGCTTTTATCGACAGGGAGCGATCTTTTGTCGATAAAGGACAAACTGTGAATTGTTGATCTCGCGGTGCGAAACGCATGGCCGAACGCGGCATGGCTGTTCGCGGCCGCGGGAGCGGGTGCGGCGTCTGGAGAGCCTGATGGCGGCGGGGTGGAAGACTATAGCGGGCATTGTCGGCGCGGCGAGCATCGTCAGCGTCGGCACGCTCTATGGCGTGCTGGTGCGCGAGCCGGCACCCGCCGTGCCGGCCTCGCAGGAGAAAGTCGCGGAAAGTGCGCCCCCGGCGCAGACGCAGCCGGCCTCCGATCAGGCCGCCGTCAAGCCTGCGGCCGGCCCCGCCAAATCGTCCACGCCGGTCGCATCGGAAGCCAAGCCCGCCGCCTCCGAGCCCGATGTTTCCAAGCCTGATCTTTCCAAGCCGGCCGTTGCCTCTTCGCAGGCCGGCGGATCCGAGACGTCCAAGCCGGGCGATTCCGGTGCCGCGGCGGTCGCCACCGAGGCGAAGCCTGCGAAATCCGGGCCCGCCTCGCCCGGCGCCGCCCCGTCGCAGCCGCCGGCCAAGGCCGCGCCCCAGCCTTCCGCATCGGCAGCCGCTACACCCGGAACGGTACCGGCGGCTGCCGGGCAGCAGGCGATTGTCGCTGCAGCGCCCAAGCCGGACGCGGGCGCGTCCGGGAACGCCAACGGCAAGCAGGACGGCGACAGCAAGCCCGTTCCGCCGCCCACCTTCGATATCGTCCGCATCGGGCCGGACGGGGACGCCGTGGTGGCCGGGCAGGGCACGCCGGGCGCGACGGTCGAATTGCTGCGCAACGGCGAGCCCTATGCACGCGCCGTTGCCGATGTCGGCGGCCAGTGGGCGATCGTGCCGCCGGCCCTGCCGAAGGGACCGTGTGAGCTCACCTTGCGCGTGACGACGCCCGACGGCCGCGTGGCGACATCGGACCAGTCGATCTCGGTCCGCGTGCCCGAGCATCCCGGCGAGGAGGTCGTCGTGGTGCTGGAGACGCCCAACATGCCCTCACGCGTGCTCGCCGACGCCGTCAAGCCCGCCAATCGCGTGGTCGCGAATGCCCAGGCCTCGGCGGCGGCGCCGACGCGGGCGGTGCCCGCGACCGCTGCGGCGACGCCGCCTGCGCACTCGTCGGCCGCCACGCCGGGCTCCGCCGGCAAGACCGAAGCCGCCAAGACGCCATCCCGCGCCAATGCCGCGATCAGGACGGTGGAGGCCGACGAGAACGGCCGCTTCTTCGTCACCGGCACCGCCGAGCCGGGCGCCACCATCCGCATCTATCTGAACGACACACCGGTTGCGACGGTGACGGCCGCCAAGGACGGCTCCTTCGGCCTGACGATCGAGAAGGGCATGCTTGCCGGCAATTACCGGGTGCGCGTCGACGACGTGGCGCCCGCGACGGGGCGGGTGCTTACCCGCGCCGAGGTGCCGTTCGCGATGACGGACCGCACTTTGGCGGCCTCGGCGCCGACCGTGGTCGCGGCCGCCTCGCAGCCGCCCCGGCCGGCGAGCACGCCCGCCGGTGCGCCGGCGGCGCAGGCCTCGGCACACAATGCCGCCGTGACCGCGCCGGCCTTGCCGCGCCAGGAGATGCAGCCGGATGCGACGGCCGTCGCGCCCGCGGTCAAGCCCGCGGCTGCCGTCGGCAGCACGCCGGCCCGTCCCGCCTTGACCCCCGCGGCCCCGTCGAACGGGCCCGTCGCGGACGGGGCGACCCCGTCGGCCGAAAAGATGGCGGCTTCCCCGGCCGGGCCGGCCGTCGATCAGGCGGCCGCCCCCTCCGAGAAGCCCGTCGCTTCGTCGGACGGCCAGCCCGCCGGCCACGCCGTGCCGCCGGTCCCGTCCGCCGCGCAGTCCTCCACGGCCGGCGCGACGGCCGAAGGTTCGGCGGCGCGGCCGGCGCAGACCCCGCCGGCTTCGGGCTCGCGGACCACGCCCGAAACCGCGCCGGTGCCGGTGGACGAGGCCAAGCCGACGCAGGCCGCCGCCCCTCCCTCGGTCGCCGTCATTCCGGAGATCCGGACGACGACGATCGTGCGCGGCGACAATCTGTGGCGGATTTCGCGCAAGGCCTATGGCCGGGGCATTCGCTATACGTGGATCTATGATGCCAACACCGACCAGATCCGCGATCCCAACCGCATCTATCCCGGGCAGATCTTCGTGATACCGCAGAAGCAGAATCCCTGAGCAGGGATTCACGGGCGAGAACGCTCGAGATCTCTGCAAGACTCTTGAAAATTCTGCTGAGGCATGCCGGGTCGGAGGCGGGCCGGGGTTCGCGGGAATTCGCCGCGCATGCGCTTGCAGGAGCGCTCCCCCGAACCTAACTAAAGCGTGATGCGTTCGGATCGAATCGCGATCGTCATGCCGGGGCGCCCGAAGGGCGAGCCCGGAATCCATGAACGCCGTCCTGCCGATGGTGCGGTTAAGGGTTCCGGCCTTTCGCTTCGCTTCAGCCGGCATGACGGGCTCCGCGGTTCGACCTGAATCCGTCATGCTCCGGCGGGAGAGGCCTGCTGGGCCTGGTGAGCCAAGGCTTGCCGCAGGGCAGCGTTCGGTCCGGCCGCTTGCCGCCGGGCCGGCGGGCTTCGTCTCCGGCCGCGCCGGTTCCGTTTCATTGCCATCCATTGCCGATTCGGGCGCGCCGCCCGCCCGCCCGCCGAAAGCCCTTTCATGCCCCCCGATACCAATATTGCCGCCCAGCCCCCGAAGACCGCCGCCACTCCCAAGCGCGTCAGCGCCGACCGGGGCGCCTTCGTCCAGACGATGAAGCATTTGTGGCCCTATATGTGGCCGCGCGACCGCGCCGACCTGCGCATGCGGGTGGTCTGGGCATTCGTGCTCCTGCTGCTCACCAACGTCGTCAACCTCGTGGTGCCCTACACGCTGAAATGGGCGACGGACGGGCTCGCCGCTCTCGGCGGGGGCAGGGAACTGACGGGGCACACGCTGGCGATCGTCCTGGCCGGGTTCCCCTTGACCATGCTGGTCGCCTACGGCGTCGCTCGCACGCTCAACACCGCCATCTCGCAGTGGAAGGACGGACTGTTCGCCGCCGTGTTCATGTATGCGGTCAGGCGTCTCGCCACCGAGACTTTCGAGCACATCCACAATCTGAGCCTGCGCTACCATCTCGAGCGCAAGACCGGCGGGCTGTCGCGCGTCATCGATCGCGGCCGCACCGGCATCGAGAACATCGTCCGCTTCGCCACCATCAACATCCTGCCGACGATCGTCGTGCTGGTGCTCTATCTCGGCATGCTGCTGCTGCAGTTCGACTGGCGCTACGCCTTCATCGTGCTGGTGACGACGGCGATCTATGTCTGGTTCACCATCAAGGCGACCGACTGGCGCATCAATATCCGCCGGGAGATGAACGAATCGGATTCGGACGCCAACCAGAAGGCGATCGACAGCCTGCTGAACTATGAGACCGTCAAATATTTCAGCAATGAGGAACGGGAATTCGCCCGCTACGACCGGGCGATGGCCTCCTATGAGGACTCCGCCATCCGTACCTACATCACGCTGACCTGGCTCAATATCGGCCAGGGCGTGATCTTCATGGCCGGCATGACGGTATCGCTGGTCCTCGCCGGCTTCGGCGTCTCCAAGGGTGTCAACACCGTCGGCGACATCGCGCTGCTCAATGTGATGTGGCTGCAGCTCCTGACGCCGCTGAACTTCCTCGGCTTCGCCTATCGCGAGATCAAGCAGGGCATCACCGATATCGAGACGATGTTCGACCTCCTGGACAAGGATGCGGAGGTGAAGGACCGGCCGGATGCCAAGCCGCTCGTCGTCAGCCAGGGGCGGGTGACCTTTGACAATGTCGTCTTCAACTACGACCCGGACCGGGCGATCCTGCAGGGCCTGTCCTTCGACGTGCCGGCCGGCCGGACGGTGGCGATCGTCGGGCCGTCGGGGGGCCGGAAAATCGACGATATCCCGCCTGCTGTTCCGCTTCTACGACGTCAATGGCGGCCGCGTGCTGATCGACGGCCAGGACATCCGCGACGTCACCCAGAAATCGCTGCGCGCGGCGATCGGCATGGTGCCGCAGGACACGGTGCTGTTCAACGACACCATCCGCTACAACATCCGCTATGGCCGCTGGGATGCGACCGATGCCGAGGTGGAGGAGGCCGCGGGGCTCGCCCAGATCGACAGCTTCATCCGTCGCATGCCCAAGGGCTATGAGACCGAAGTCGGCGAGCGCGGGCTGAAGCTGTCGGGCGGCGAGAAGCAGCGTGTCGCCATCGCGCGGACCATCCTGAAGGGGCCGCCCGTGCTGGTGCTGGACGAGGCGACCTCGGCACTCGACTCCTATACCGAGATGGAGATCCAGGACGCCCTCGAGCGCATTTCGAAGGGCCGCACCACGCTGGTGATCGCCCACCGCCTGTCGACCGTGGTGCATGCCGACGAGATCATCGTGCTCGACAAGGGCACGATCGTCGAGCGCGGCGCGCATGAGGAACTGCTCGCGCGCGGCGGCCTCTATGCCGGGATGTGGAATCGGCAGCGGGAAGCGGACGAAGCCCGCGAAAAGCTCAAGCGGACGGAGGACGATGCCTCGCCCGCGGCCGACTACCGGGACATGCTGGCCGGCTGAGGCCGGGGATCGTGGTTAAGGAAGAGTTGCCCTCGGCGCGGAACTTCATCATTTCGCCTGCTTCGTCCGGCGAATTGCCTCCAGCTTTCCGCGCCGAAGGACCCTTGATGTCGACCCGCCGCACGTTTCTAGCCGGAGCCGCCGCCAGCGCGACCGGTCTTCTCGCCGCTCCCGCGCTCGCGCAGAACCTCGTCGAATGGCGCATGGTCACGGCCTGGCCACGGGACCTGCCGGGCGCCGGCGTCGGGGCGCAGCGCCTCGCCGACCGCATCGGCCTGCTGACGCAGGGCCAGTTGACCGTGAAGCTCTACGCTGCCGGCGAACTGGTGCCCGGGCAGCAGAACATGGCGTCCGTGATGGCGGGCGACGTCGAGATGTCCCACGACATGTCGGCCTATTACATCGCGCAGTCCCCGGCTCTCGCCTTCTTCTCCTCCATCCCCTTCGGCCTGATCGCGCAGGAGCAGGATGCCTGGATCTATGCCGGCGGGGGCAAGGCGCTGTGGGACGAGCTCAATGCGCGCTTTGGCGTCAGGGCCTTTTCCGCCGGCAATACCGGGGCGCGGCTGGGCGGCTGGTTCCGCAAGGAGATCAACACGGTCGACGATCTCAAGGGATTGCGCTTCCGGGTCGGCGGCCTCGCCGGGCAGGCGCTGTCGAAGCTCGGCGTCGTCCAGGCTTTGCTGCCGGGCAGCCAGATCCTGCCGAAGTTCAAGTCGGGCGAGCTCGATGCGGCAGAGTTCATGGGGCCGGTGAACGACATCGCCTTCGGCTTCCAGGCCGAGGCCAAGTTCTGCTACTGGCCCGGCTTCCAGGAGCCCTGCGCGGGGCTGCAGCTGCAGGTGAACCGGGCCAAGTTCGACGCGCTGCCCGTCACCCACCGCATCGCCATCGAGGTGGCCTGCGCCGAGGAAAATGCCCGGGCGCAGGCCGAATACAATGCGCGTGCCCCGGCGGCGATCGCCCAGGCGGTGACCCAGCAGGGCGTGATGCTCAAGCAGTTCCCGGCCGATGTGTTCAAGGCGTTCGGTTCCGCCTCGGGCCAGGTGCTGAGCGAGATCATCGACACCGGCGACGACCTGACGAAGCGCATCGCGGCGTCCTACCTGGCGTTCCGTCAGCAGACGCTGCTGTGGACCCGCATCGGCGACGAGGGCTACGCCAATATGCGGCTTCTGGACTACACCTATCCGAAGGCCGGCTGACCGAGCCCGGCGTCCGTCGCGCCGCTTTCGCTGCGATACGATCGCGGCGGGGCATGGCCTCGGCCGGCGGGGCCATAGTGCAGCTGGGTTCCGATAATATAGATAATATAGCCTTATCAATTTTACTCAGATTGTATTTTTCTGTGCGGCAGGGCGGTATAGGTCCTTCGGGGTGGTATATTTGAAGGTAAGTATTTCGCAAAAATAGAAGTTTATAATTCATGAATAGCAGCGACGACCGCGAATTTGCGGCGTCGTTTACTACGTTATACGATTCCGGGTTGATGGATCCGTCCCCTTTCGCGTAGAGTTCCGCCTCGGGACAGCGCTCCCGCGGCGAAGCATAGCGAGGGCGCTGTTGGATGGCGAGGGGTAGCACAGAGGTCAAGGCTCAGCCGTCAAGCCGGTTGCGTTCCTGCCTGGCCCGTCCACGATTCGTGAAAAGCCTCGCTTTGTCGGTGGCCGGCACGGCGCTGTTGGCCGGCGTGGCGCCGCAACCGGCCGCCGCCTTCAAGCTGTTCGGCTACACCTTCTTCGAGGGCGACAAGAAGCCGGCCTCGCCCGATGCGCAGCCCTACAAGATCGATATCAACGTCGCCGACGGCAATAGCGGCCTCAAGGACGTGATCCAGAATGCGTCGCTGCTCTACAGCGGCAAGGATGACACGCCGCCGCCGAGCACGCCGGCCTTTCTCTCCCGCGCCCGGGCCGAATATGAGCGCATCCTGGCGGCGCTCTATGCGGGCGGCCGCTATGGCGGCACCATTTCCATCCTGGTCAACGGGCAGCCCGTCGAACAGATTCGCAACGACGTCACCCTGCCGCACCCGGTGCCGGTGGTGATCAACGTCGATCCCGGGCCGCTCTTCACCTTCGGCGCCATCGTCATGAAGGGCAGGGCGCCTCCCTCGCCCGCCGACGACAATCCCAAGACCAGGACACCGGAAAATCTCGGCCTGATCGCCGGACGGCCGGCCAATTCGGAGGTCGTGCTCCAATCGGAGCAGGCGCTGGTCGACGCCTGGCGGCGCCTCGGCTACCCCAAGGCCAGGGCTTTGCCGCGCGCCATCGTCGCCGATCACGTCAACCATCGCCTGAACGTGACCATCGGCGTCGATCCCGGCCGGCCGGCGCGCTATGGCGCCGTCGCCGTCACCGGCACCCGGGACATGAATCCCGATTTCGTCGCCCGGCAGACCGGGCTGGTGCCCGGCGAGCCCTATGATCCCGCCGAGATCGAACTCGCCAAGCGCCGCCTCCAGCACCTCCAGGTGTTCTCTTCCACCAGCATCGTCGAGGGCGATGCGATCGCTCCCGACGGCACATTGCCGATGACGGTAGCGGTGGCCGAGAGCCCGCTGCACGTCTTCGGCGCCGGTGCGTCCTATTCCACCACCGACGGGGCCGGCGTGAACGGCTATTGGGAGCACCGGAACCTCTTCGGCGAGGCCGAGCGCCTGCGCTTCGACGCCGCCGTCTCCGGCGTCGGTTCGTCCAATTCGCGCAATTTCGCCTATTCCGGCGGCAATTCGTCCGACCCGCGCGATTTCACCTATCTCGGCGGCGTCACCTTCGTGAAGCCCGGCATCCTGGACCCCTTCACCGACCTCACCGCGCAACTGCTCTTCAAGCGCGAGGTCTACGATCCCTATGCGCAGAACACCTTCCGTGCCCGCGTCGGGCTGACTCATGAGTTCTCGCAGCAATTGACGGGCAAGATCGCAGTCAATGGCGAATATGACGAGGTGGCGGACGGTTTCGGCCGCCGCGACCTCCTGTTCTTCAGCCTGCCGGCCGAACTCGCCTACGACACGACCGACGACAAGCTGGAGCCGACGCAGGGCTATCGCATCAAGGGCACGTTCGAGCCCTTCTACGAGGCCAAGTTCGGCAATTTCGGCGCGGTGAGCCGGCTCGACGGTTCCGCCTATTTCTCTTTCGACCAAGCGGGGCGCTACGTGCTGGCCGGCCGCGCCGCCGTCGGTTCCCTCGTCGGCGCCCCGGCCGACGAAATGCCCGCCGACCGCCTGTTCTTTGCCGGCGGCGGCGGATCGGTGCGGGGCTTCGATTATCGCAGCCTCGGGCCCAAGCTCGACAATGGCGTGATCGTCGGCGGCCGCTCGCTGGTCGAAGGCTCGCTCGAAATGCGGGTGAGGGTCACCGACACCATCGGCGTGGTGCCGTTCGTCGACGCCGGCAGCGCCTTCGATTCGGCCTATCCGAACTTTTCGGAGAACATCAAGATCGGCGCCGGCCTCGGCCTGCGCTATTACACCGGCCTCGGCGCCATCCGCGTCGACATCGCCAGGGCGCTTACCCGTGAACGCGGCCAGCCGCCCTTCGCCCTCTATATCGGCCTGGGGGAGAGCTTCTGATGCGACGCAAGGTCCGCCCCGTCTTCCTGGCGCTGCTCGTCCTCCTCGGGCTGGCAGTGGCGGCGCCCCTCGGCATCCGCTCCCTTGCGCCGGCCTTCGCCGACGACGCCAGCGACAAGTCCTGGTTCATCTCCTATGTCGAGAACACCATCTCGACGCCCGACCAGAAGATATCGCTCGGCCAGATCAATGGCGTGCTGTCGTCGGACGTGACGTTCTCCTCGATCACCATCGCCGACCGGCAGGGCGTATGGCTCACCATCCGGGACGCCCATCTCGTCTGGAGCCGGCTGGCGCTGCTCACCGGCAAGCTCGACATCGACAAGCTCGAGGCCGCCTCGATCGAGATCACGCGCAGGCCCAATCCGCCCGAAGGCGTGCAGCCGGCGAACTCGGGCTTCTCCCTGCCGCAATTGCCCGTATCGGTGAAGCTCGGCAAGCTCGCAGTGCCCGTCGTCAAGCTTTCGGCCGCGCTCGCGGGCGACGAGACGACGCTCGACGTCAGCGGCGATGCCCTCCTTGCCGACGGCAAGCTGCATGCCGACCTCAACATCGTGCGTGTTCAGCCGCCGGGCGGCAAGCTGTCGTTCACGACCGATTTCGACAACGCCTCGCGCCGCCTCTCGCTCGATCTTTCGCTGCAGGAGCCGCATGGCGGCTTCCTGAGCAATCTCCTCAACGTGCCCGGCAAGCCGTCGCTCGGCTTCACCATCGTCGGGGCCGGCCCGATCGACAATTTCGCCGCCGACATCGCCCTGTCGGCGGACGGCACCAAGCTGGTGAGCGGCCGTACCACGGTGACGCAGGGGCCGAACGGCCTCGCCTTCGATGCGAATGTCGGCGGCTCGCTGGAGCGGCTGGTCGATCCGGCCTATGCGGATTTCGTCAGGGGGCAGTCGAGCCTGTCGATCGTCGCGGCGCAGGCCGCCGGCGGCGGCTACGTCCTCGACCATGCGACCGTGAGGTCGGGCGTCCTCGACCTCGCGCTTTCCGGCGCGCTGTCGGCCGATGCCTTCCCGACGGCGCTGAAGCTCGATGCCCGGATCGGTGCCGCCGATCGCCATGCCATCCTCCTGCCCGGCGGGGGCGGCGCCCATATCGACGGCGCCGTGCTGACCGCCGATTTCGGCGATGGCGGGTGGAAGGCCAGTTTCGACCTGAAGCAATTGGCGGCGGGCACGCTGCGCGCCGGCAGCGCCTCCATCTCCGCCGGCGGCGAGGCGCAGGACCTCGCCGACGCGCAGAAGCGCAGCCTGACTTTCAAGCTCGACGGCCACGGCGAGGGCCTGACCTCGACCGACCCGGCGGTCGCCCGTGCTCTCGGGACGTCGCTCGACCTCACCGCCGCCGGCCGATGGCAGGCCGGCCAGCCCATGGTGATCGACGGCGTGCGTCTCGCCGCCTCCGCCCTGCAAGCGGGCTTCGCCGGCAGGATCGAGGGCGGCACGCTCAGCGGCACCTATACGCTGGCGACACCCGACATCTCCGTGTTTTCGGGTCTTGCGGGACGCGACCTGCGCGGCAGGACCGATCTCGAGGCGAGGGGCGACGTCGCGCTGGTGGGCGGTGCGCTCTCCCTCGCTCTCGACGGCAGCGCGACGGACGTCGCGATCGGCGACGCCCGGGTCGATGCCCTGCTGGCGGGGAAGACGACCCTGAACGGCGGCGTGTCGCGCGACCGCGACGGCATCCACTTCAAGGGGGTCGAGCTCCGCAACAGCCAGTTCGGCACGTCGGTGGACGGGCTCTACGGCGTCAAGACCGTGGATCTGGCGGCCAAGGCCCATCTCGCCCAGATCCAGCTGGTGACGGATCGCGCCTCCGGGGCCGTCGATCTCACCGCCTCGCTCAAGGGCAACGCCGACAAGCCGCTGATCCAGGCCGACCTGACCGCCGACAGGCTGATGCTGCAGGGCAAGCCGTTCCGCGACGGCAAGGCGGGCTTCTCCGGTACCGTCGCCGGCCCCGCTGTCGACGGGACCTTCTCGCTCTCGGGCCTGCTCGACAAGATGGCGGTGAAGGCGGGCGCCAGCATCGCCACCGGCGCCGACGGAACGCGTGAGATCACCGGCCTCACCGCCAATGCGGGCGCCGCCAATCTCGCCGGCGACCTCGCTCTGCGTCCCGATGGGCTGGCGAGCGGCCACCTCACGGCCTCCGTGCCCGACATGGCCGCGATCGCGCCCCTGCTCCTCGTCCGGGCCTCCGGTTCCGCCGCGGCCGACATCACCCTGTCGATCGACGGCGCCCGGCAGAACGCGGCGGTGAAGGCGCAGGCGAAGGCGCTTCGGATCGAGACGGTCTCGATCGGCTCGGCCGATATCGACCTCGCGGGGACGGATCTGCGCGGCGTGCCCGGCCTCTCCGGGAGTGCCAATGCCAGCAATGTCCAGGTCGCATCCTTCGTGCTGCGGCAATTGCAGGCGAGCGCGCGGCAGAGCGCCGCCAACGTCACCGCGCTGCAGGTCCAGGGCGTCATGCCCCGGGGCAGGCTCGCCTTGTCGGGTTCGTTGAGTCCGGCCGGTGACGGTTTCGATGCGCGGCTGGACACGCTGAGCGTCCAGCAGGACGGCATCTCGGCTTCGCTGCAGGCACCGGTGACCGTCGCCAGCCGCAAGAACGGCATCACCATCCCCAGGGCCGTGCTCAGGATCGGGCAGGGCGGCACCGTCTCGGTCGACGGCTCGGTCGGCGAGGCGCTGGCCATGAACGTGGCGGTGAACCAGCTGCCCCTTTCCCTCGCCAACCTCGCTTCGCCCGGCCTCGGCGCGAGCGGGACGCTGACGGCGACGGCGAAGCTCTCCGGCAAGCCGGCCGATCCCGTTGCGGAATTCCAGGCCAAGGGCAGCAATCTCAGCGCCAATGCCCTGCGCAATCTCGGCCTCTCCGCGATGCAGCTTTCCGCGAACGGCCGCTACGCCGCAAAGATCGTCACCTTCCAGTCCAGCCTCAGCGGGGGCGGCGGCCTGTCGGTGACGGCCGGCGGCCAGGTGCCGCTGTCCGGACCGGGCCTCTCGGTCGCCGTCAAGGGTTCGGCGCCCCTGGCCGTCGCCAACGCCCTCCTGAGCCAGCGTGGCGCGCGTGTAACGGGCACGCTGAGCGTCAGCGGCAATGCGGCCGGCTCGATCGCCGCGCCGGTCCTCACCGGGCAGGCAACCATCGCCAATGGCAGCTTCACCGATCCCGACAGCGGCATGCGGCTGACGGCCATCGCCGGCGCCGTCCGTTTCGATGGGCAGCGGGCGACGATCACGCAGTTCAGGGCGGCGACCCAGGGCAACGGCACGATCGGCCTCAGCGGCTCCGTCTCGCTCAAGCCCGATTTCGACGCCAGCCTCGCGATCACCCTGCGCAACGCCAAGCTCTCGGACGGCGATCTCGCCACCGCCGTGGTGAGCGGCGACATGACGGTGCGCGGGCCGCTGATGTCGCGGCCGGCGCTGGGCGGGCGGATCACCGTGCAGCGTGCCGAGATCACCATCCCCGAGCGCTTTGCCGCCAACGCCGCGATGCTGGGTGTCAAGCATCTCAGGCCGCCGCCCGAAGTCGCGCGCACCCTCGCCCGGGCCCACATCGTCGACAAGGTCGGCAAGGGTGGCAAGGGCGCTCGCAAGGCTGCGGCCGGGCCGGACATCCTCGTGGATCTGGTCATCGACGCGCCGGCCCGCATCTTCGTGCGCGGGCGCGGCATCGATGCGGAACTGGGCGGCCGTCTTGCCCTGAAGGGGCCGGTCTCGAACCTGTCTCCGGTCGGTGCCTTCGAATTGCGGCGCGGCTCCCTCGACGTGGTGGGCCAGCACATCGTCTTCGACAGCGGCAGGGTGACGCTGACCGGCGATTTCGACCCGGCGATCGACTTCGTCGCCACGACCAAGTCGAGTTCGATCGCCGTCACCGCCCGCGTGACGGGGCAGGCCTCCGACCCCCAGATCGTGCTGTCCTCGGTGCCGGAACTGCCGCAGGACGAGGTCATGGCGCATTTCCTGTTCGGGCACAGCATCCAGGACCTGTCGCCGCTGCAGATTGTGCAGCTGGCGACCGCGGTGGCGCAGCTTGCGGGCGGATCGTCCGGGCCCGACCTGCTCGGCAGCATCCGCAAGTCGACCGGGCTCGATTCCCTCGGTGTCGTCACCGATTCCAGCGGCAACGCCGCCGTGCAGGCCGGGCGCTACATCACCGACAAGGTCTATCTCGGCGTCACCACCGGCGCCGGCGGGCAGACGGATGCCACCATCAACCTGGACGTCACCAAGCACCTCAAGCTGCGCGGCCAGGCGGGGACCGAAGGTTCCCAGGGCGGCATCTACTACGAACAGGAATACTGAAGCCTCCCATGTGCTGGAGGCTGCCTGCGGGCGAGCCTCGGCGCCCGAATCGGAGAGCGGGCTGCGGCGGTCCATGGGTTGAAGATTGCCTGACCGGCCCCGATTGCACGCATCGCAAGCATCGGAATTCAGGACACAATCAGAGGATGCGTCGTCTGCCAGGGATGTGACGACGACCACGCTTGGCATGCATCGGAGGTGGCCGCCGGTGCGGCAATGAGCCGGCGGCGATGCATCTGTATAAATCGCAGACGCCGGCGGCGGAGCGGGAGCCGGGCCTTTCTCGATAGATTGTGGCGAGAGTTTGGCTGGGTTTGTGTATTGTAGATAGAGACAAACATACAGCTGAGGCGGAGCAATATATTTCGCATATATTGATTTTTTGATGCCATTTCGGAACGAAACTCAAACTCAATTTACGATGTTGATGATTGTGCACAGATAGTCTCGGCAATACAGGGTCAATCTATATTTAACTAAATGAATATACAAAATTCAGTTGCTGTGAGTGTGCCAAATATGACTTGCGGGTGGTTGTCCAAGCCGCTACGAAACGGTGTTCGGGTAGGGGTTCCACGAAATGCGTGTCGTCGTCATCAATCTAAAAAAAGAAACCCGGCGATTTGAACGTATTTCGACCTTGGCGGAAGGGTGCGGCTTTCGGATCGAACGTGTCGAGGCGGTCGACGGTCGGGATCCGGAAAATAGAGAACTTATATCAAGGCACAGGAGACGCTATAGCTTGCGGCCTCCGGTCTCGGATACAGATATAGCCTGTGCACTAAGCCATCGAAAGGCGTGGAAACTGCTTCTCGACAGCGACGACCGGTGGCTCGCCGTCTTCGAGGATGATGTCCATTTCGGGAACGATGTGGCAGCCCTTTTCGACGAGAGCTGGATCCCACCGCAAATCGACCTGATCAAGCTCGAAACGTTGATGCAGCGAGGCTCTCTCGGTCTCGTTCCGATTACCTCGGTGGGTGACCGGCATCTCCATCGTCTGGGCGGCAGCAACTTGGGTACAGGAGGTTACCTGATTTCGAGATTGGCCGCGGAGTTTCTCATGAAGATGACGGAGTCGATGGATCTGCCGGTCGATTCCGTCATGTTCGACCGGCGCGGTGCTGTCATGCGCCGCCTCGCGGTCCATCAGATCGTTCCAGCAGCGTGTATCCAGGAGTGCATCCTCGCTGGTGTGCAGGGCAGGGCGGATGCCTTGCCCTCGGCGATGATCCGGCCTGCCGTTCCAGCACGTCCGGCGTGGCAGCGCTTTGCCGCCCGCGTGGTGCGCGGCGTCTCCAATTTCTGGTCGTTCGTCGTGAGAAAAGGGCCGCCGGAGGAACCGATGGGCAAGGAAGGGGTGATTCCCTTTGCCTGACAGGCTACGGAGATCATGACCGGGACAGGCGATCGCGTGGGGCGCCCGCGCATTGCCTTTGGTCCTCCTGTTGCCGGTCCGAACCCGAACGCTGGCTACCGGCCGCCTGAGACGCGCAGGATCGAGCCCGTGACGTAGGAGGCCGCGCCGGACAGGAGATAGAGCGTCGCGTCGGCGATCTCCTCGGGCAGGCCGACACGCTGCATGGGGATCATCGGCCGCAGGCGTTCCACCCGTGCCGGGTCGCCGGTGCTGCGCGAATGGATATCGGTCTCGGTCAATCCCGGCTGCACCGAATTGACGCGCACGCCCTCGGTCGCAAGTTCCCTGGCCAGTCCGATCGTCAGCCCGTCGATCGCCGCCTTGGAGGCGGCGTACCAGACATATTCGCCCGGGGATCCCATGGTGGCCGCCGCCGAGGAAATGTTGACGATGGCGCCGCCGGGACCGCCGCGGCTCGTCGACATGCGCCGCGCCGCCTGCCGGGCGACGAGGATGGCACCGGTGACGTTGAGGTCGATGATGGCGCGGATCACGGCGGGGTCGGTGTCGGCCAGCCGGCCGGACCTGCCCGTTGCGCCGGCATTGTTGGCGACATGGGTGAGGACGCCGAAATCGTCGATGGCGGCGAACAGGGCGTCGATGTCGGCCTCGACGGCGATGTCGCCGGCGAGGGTGAGCACGCGGGCGCCGGCCTCGCGCACGCTCTTGGCGACGGACTGGGCGGCGGCATGGTCGCTGAGATAGTTCAGCGCGATGTCGTAGCCGGCCTGCGCCGCCTTGATGCAGATGGCGGCGCCGATGCCGCGGCTGCCGCCGGTCACGAGCAGGAGGGGGCGTTGCGGCATGTCTGTGGTCCTTTGCGGGGGATGTCGGTCGGTCCGGATGCAACAGGGAAATCGCCGCCCTGGCAATGGCTTGCGCGGCGCTCCCGAATCACTTTCCCGGGATGGAGGGGGATCGTGCTCATAGGCCGGCGGGCAGGGCTGCCGTGAGGATCCAGCGCGCGATCGCCTCGATGTCGTCGATATCGAAGCGCGGGATCGGGAAAGGGCCGGGCGCGTCGGTGGCGATGGCGAGGATCTGGGCGTCCCGGGGATGGATGAGGTCCTTGCCCGTCGCGATGCGGTGCACCTCGATCTTCGGATGGCTGTCGGTCTTGAAGCCCTCGATGATGACGATATCCACGGGCGCCAGCCGCGCCAGCAAGGCGCTGAGCGGCGGTTCCGGGGCGCCGCGCAATTCGTGCATCAGCGCGAAGCGATGGGCGGAGGCGACCAGGACTTCCTGGGCGCCCGCCTCGCGATGCACATAGGAATCCTTGCCGGGCTGGTCGATGTCGAAGGCGTGATGGGCATGCTTGATGGTGGAGACCGTCGCGCCCATCCGGCGCAGCCGGGGGATGAGGGCGGCGACGAGCGTGGTCTTGCCGGCGCCGCTCCACCCGGCCAGGCCCATCAGCCGCATCACGGCCGGTCGCCCCGGCGGATGCGATGGACGGCAAAGCCGGCCTCCTCGGTCCTTCCCTCATAGAGGTCCCCCGTTTCCCGGGCGAGGTTGGGCAGGTCGATCGCGGCCATCGGGTCGGTGCATTCGATGCGGAGCAGCGCGCCCGGCGCCGCGCGGTCGAGCGCCTTGCGGGCGTGCAGGACGGGCAGGGGGCATTTCAGCCCGCGCAGGTCGAGGCGCAAGGCGGAGGCCGGGGCGGGAGACGAGACCGTGGCGGGCATGATGCAAGCCTGTAGCCGGCCCCGTCCGCGCGTTCAACCCTTGTGTCGCGCCGGCCTTCGGGCATGATGGCGCCATGATGAAGGACGGGGACAGCGTGCTGGGCGTCGTGCTGGCGGGCGGCCTCTCGCGCCGCATGGGCGGCGGCGACAAGGGATTGGCCGATCTCGGCGGTGCGAGCATTCTCGAGCGGATCGTCCGGCGCATGGCGCCGCAGGTCGCCGCGCTCGTCCTCAATGCGAATGGCGACCCGGCCCGTTTCGGCGCTCTCGGACTGGCCGTCGTGCCGGACGATGTCGCCGATTTTCCCGGCCCGCTGGCCGGCGTGCTCGCGGCGCTCGATCATGCGGCGGCGGCGGGCTTCGCGCAGGTTGTCGCCGTGCCGTGCGACGCGCCCTTCCTGCCGGCCGATCTCGTCGCGCGGCTGCAGGCGGGAGCCTGCGAGGGCAACGGCGCCGTCGCCGTCTCCGGCGGCAGGCGGCACCCCGCCGTCGCCCTGTGGCCGGTCGCCCTGCGCGTCGCCCTGCGCCGCGCCCTCCTCGAGGAGGACCAGCGCCGCGTCGAGATCATCCTGCGCCGCCACGGCTTCGTCGAGGTCGAATGGGCGGCCGCGCCCTTCGATCCCTTCGCCAACGTCAACGACCCCGAAGGTCTCGCACAGGCCGCCGCCGTGGTGGCGCGCTGGCCGGAGGCCTAGCCCGTCACCATATCGGCGACATGTATGGCCTTGACGGCACGCGGATGATAGAAGCGCCACCGTCACCGAGGAGTTGCCGTCATTTTCGCGCTGGTAAAGAAAGATCGCGCCACGATCCCGCTGGTCAGGCGCCTGTTCGCCGACGAGGGCCGCAAGCATATCCGCGCCTATCTGATTGCCGTCGGGTCCGGCGCCATCGAGGCGGGCACCACGGGCCTCGCCGCCTATATGATCGGGCCGGTGATCAATGCCATGACCGCGCGCACGGGCTTCGGGCAGATCGTCTCCCTCGCGCTCGCCTTCGTCGTGGTCTCCGTCGTCAAGGGCCTCGCATCCTATGCCAAGGACACCACCATGGCGCGGATCGGCAATGCCATCATCGCCGCGGTGCAGCGGCGGGTGTTCGGCCATGTCCTGCAGCAGGGCATTCCCTATTTCAGCGAGCGGCACTCGACGGAGCTCGTGAGCTCCAACGCCTTCATCTCCAATGCGGCGCGCGCCGGAGCCAATCTCGTCGTCAATTCCGTCACCAACATTCTGACCGTCCTGTCCCTGACGGCGGTGATGATCATACGCGATCCCCTGCTCGCCGTTTCCGCGCTCGTGGTCATGCCGGGCGCCGTCTTCGGTATCCGCTATATCACCCACCGCATCCGCAGCGTCGTCAGACGCCAATATGCGAGCCTCGCGCAGATCGCCGGCATCATCCAGGAGACGGCACAGGGCATCAGGGTCGTCAAGTCCTTCGGCATGGAAGACGCCATGCGCCGCCGCATGGAAGACGGCATCCTCCTCGCCCAGAGGACGGCCAACAAGATGGCCGAGCTCAGCAACCGCACCAGCCCGCTGATGGAGACCATGGGCGGCGTCGCCGTCGCGGCGGTCATCGTCTATGGCGGCTGGCGCATCGTGGAGGGGCAGCTGACCCTCGGGGGCCTCACTTCCTTCCTCGTCGCCTTCCTGATGGCCTATGCGCCGGCCAAGGCCCTCGCCAAGACCAATGTCGACCTCAGCGCCGCCCTCGCCGGCGTGGAGATGTATTACGACATCCTCGACCTGCCGCCGACCGAAGGCGCGGCCGAACTCGCCAAGCCCCCGTTCGTCAACAAGGGCGGCCATATCGTCTTCGACAATGTGCGTTTCGGCTACAAGGCCGACGAGGCGGTGCTGCGCAACCTTTCCTTTACGGCCGAGGCGGGCAAGACCACGGCGCTGGTCGGCCAGTCGGGCGGCGGCAAGTCCACCATCGTCAACATGATCCTGCGCTTCTACGATCCGCAGTCGGGCGAGATCTCGATCGACGGCCAGCCCCTCCCATCCGTATCGCTGCCGACGCTCCGGGCGGCGATGGCCTATGTCGGGCAGGACGTTTTCCTGTTCGCCGGCACCATCCGCGAGAACATCGCCTCCGGCCGGCCCGGCGCCACCGGGGAGCAGATCATCGCGGCTGCCAAGGCCGCCCATGCGCATGAGTTCATTTCCGCCTTCGAAAAAGGCTACGAGACCGAAGTCGGCGAGCGCGGCCTGCAATTGTCCGGCGGCCAGCGGGCCCGCATCGCCATTGCGCGCGCCATCCTGCGCGACGCCTCCATCATCCTGTTGGACGAGGCCACGGCGGCCCTCGATTCCGAATCGGAAAAGGCGGTGCAGAACGCGCTGGACGACCTTTGCGCCGGGCGCACCGTCGTCGTCATCGCGCATCGCCTCCAGACGGTGCAGCGGGCCGACAAGATCTGTGTGGTCGAAGCCGGGCAGGTCGTCGAAGAGGGCACGCATGAGGCGCTGCTCGCCCGCAGGGGACGCTACGCCCATCTCTATACCGTGCAATTCCGCGAAGAACCCGAACTGTCACACGCCTGAAAGCCCTCCGCCCGTGAAATCCGCTGCCCTGTTCGATCTCGACGGCACCCTGGTCGACGCCGACCACCTGCATTATGCCGCCTGGCACGCCATGCTCGAGCCGCACGGCGTCGATCTCTCCCTCGACGATTACCGGACCCGGTTCATGGGCGCGCCGAACAGCCTCATCCTGTCGCGCTACCTGCCGCGCATGGACGAGGTGCACGGCCTGGCGCTGATCGACGAGAAGGAGGCGATGTTCCGCCGTCTCGCCACCGATCTCGAGCCGGCGCCCGGCCTCAATGCCTTCCTGGCCTGGCTGGAGGAGCGCCGGATCGCCATCGGCGTGGTGACCAACGCCCCCCGCGCCAATGCCGAGCAGGAATTGCGGGGCATCGGCCTCGAGAGCCGTTTCGCCACGCTGGTGATCGGCGACGAGCTCGCCTTCGCCAAGCCGCATCCCTTGCCCTATCTCACAGGGCTCGAAAACCTGCAGGGCAGCGCTGCCGCCAGCCTTGCCTTCGAGGATTCGCTCTCCGGCATCGCCGCCGCGCGGGCGGCCGGCCTGGCCGTCATCGGCCTGACGACCGGCCTCAGCGAAGAGCGCCTGCTGGCGGAAGGCGCCGCCCTCGCCATACCGCATTTCGCCGATCCGCGCCTGCTGCCCTTCGCCGCCGCCCGGTTCGGCCTCGCCTGAAGGGCGGATGCCGGCCGGCCCGTCCTGAAAATCGTACGGGCTCGTTACAGCGCGCTTTTCCTCCGGGCGTGAACAGGCTAACACGACAACGTCTCACGGGGTGCCCAATGGGCTGAGAGGCGGCGTGCCAACCCGTTGAACCTGATCCGGGTCGTGCCGGCGGAGGGATGAGCCTTGCAACGACAGCGTTCGGCCTCGGCTTCGACAGCCTCGTTCGCGTGGTTTTCGTCCGTCTCGACCCCCGTTCGAAATGGAGGACGCCCATGCTAAGGACTCGCCTGCTCGGGACGCTTTTGGCGGCCCTGGCCTTTTCGCCCCTCGCCACCGCCGCGCCGGCGCAGGAAAAGCCTGCTCTCACGGTCTACACCTATGAGAGCTTCTCGGGCGAGGACGGGCCCGGCCAGCCGCTGAAGGCCGCCTTCGAGGCGACATGCGGCTGCACGCTGAACTACGTCACCGCCGAGGATGGCGGTGCGCTGTTCGCCAAGCTCAGGCTGGAAGGGGCCGCCACCAAGGCCGATGTCGTCGTCGGCCTCGACGACAATCTGATGGGCGAGGCGGAAAAATCCGGGCTCTTCGCGCCGCACGGCCTGCCGACCGAGGGCCTCTCCCTGCCCGAGCCGTGGACCGACACGATGTTCGTGCCGTTCGACTGGGGCTATTTCGCCTTCGTCTACGATGCGGACAAGCTGAAGAATCCGCCGGCCAGCCTCAAGGATCTCGTCGAGAACAAGGACGGTCCGAAGGTGGTGATCGAGGATCCGCGCACCTCGACGCCGGGGCTCGGCCTGCTGGCCTGGATGAAGGCGGTCTATGGCGACAAGGCGGGCGACGCCTGGCGGCAGCTCAAGCCCCGCATCGTCACGGTGACGAGCGGCTGGTCGGAAGCCTATGGCCTGTTCCTCAAGGGCGAGGCCGACATGGTGCTCTCCTATTCGACCTCGCCGGCCTACCATATCGGCGTCGAGAAGAAGACGAACTATCACGCCGCGATGTTCAGCGAGGGCCATGCCACGCAGGTCGAGGTCGCCGGGCTGGTGGCGAGCTCGAAACAGCAGGACCTCGGCCGCCGCTTCCTCGCCTTCCTCCTCTCGAATGACGGGCAGGCCATTCTTCCCGAGACCAACTGGATGTATCCCGCCCGCACGCCGCCGGCCGGCCTGCCGGCCAGCTTCAAGGCCGTCGCGGTCCCCGCCAAGGCGCTGATGTCGAATCCGGCGGAACTCGCCGCCAACCGCAAGGCCTGGATCGACGAGTGGCTGGCGGCGATGGCGAAATGAGCGGGCGCGCCCGGGCCGGGCGTTGCGCTCGGCGATGACGGCCGGCCTTGCCCTCCTCGCGGCGCTGGCCGCCATCGTCCTCGCGGCGCTGGCGAGCCTGTTCTTCGCCGCCGGTGCCGGGCCGTGGCAGGGCAATGGCGCCTATCTCCTGTCGATCGCCGGCTTTACGCTCTACCAGGCCGCGCTTTCCACCGTGCTGTCGCTGCTGTTCGGGGGGCTGGTGGCGCTGGCGCTGGCGCGGCGGCGTTTCCGCGGGCAGCGCGTCCTGCTCGCCTTGTTCGGGGTGGCGACGGCGCTGCCGGCCATCGTGGCCGTGTTCGCCTTCGCCGGCATCCTCGGCCGCGCCGGCGCGGCCAACCGCCTCCTGGAGGCGGTCGGCCTGCCGGGCATCCCGATCTACGGCCTCACCGGCATCCTGCTCGTCCATGTCTTCTTCAACGGAGCCTTTGCGGCGCGTGTGCTGCTCGCGGCGCTGGAGGCCGTGCCCGGCGAGCATTGGCGGCTGGCGTCCGCGCTCGGCATGCCGTCCGGGGCGGTGTTTCGCCTGATCGACTGGCCGGTCATGCGGCGTGACATGCCGGCCCTGGCGCTGCTCGTCTTCATCGCCTGCGCGACGAGCTTCACCATTCCGCTGACGCTGGGCGGCGGGCCGGGCAGCGCGACCTTCGAGGTGGCGATCTACCAGGCCATCCATTCCGATGCGGATTTCGGGCGTGCGGCCCTGCTGGCGCTGATGCAGATCGGCGCCATGGCCATCCTGGTCGGCCTGGCGGCGCCCCTGCTCGCGACGGCCCGCGAGGGGGGCGCCATCGGCCGCCGCATCGAGCGGCCCGACCGGCAGGGCCTCTGGCTGCGCCTGCAGGACGGCGCCGTGCTCGGCGCGGCCGCCCTGCTCGTGCTGCCGCCGCTGGCCGCCGTGGCCGCGGCCGGCCGCGGCCTGCTGGGCCGCCTCGATGCCCGCGTGCCGCAAGCGCTGGCGACGAGCCTCGCCGTTGCCTTCCTCGCCGCTGCTCTCTCCCTCGCGGCGGCGCTCGTCCTCTCGCGGGCACGCGGCGCCCTGGCGGCCGCAGGTTCGCGAGGCACGGCGCGCCTGGTGGGCATCGCGCCTCTCCTCACGCTGGCGACGCCGCCGCTGGCGCTCGCCGCCGGCCTCTACGTGATCGCGCGCTGGCTGGGGCTCGCCGGTCTCGTGGCCATGCCGGCGCTGATCCTGGTCAATGCGATGATGGCGCTTCCCTTCGTCCACCGCCTGGTCGATCCTCCGATGGCCCTGGCGCAGGCCCGCTACGGCCGCCTCGCCGACAGCCTCGGCATGGCGGGCCTGACGCGTCTGCGCCTGATCGAATGGCCGCTGCTGGGGCCTTCGGCGGCGGCTGCCTTCGCCTTCGCCATGGCCCTGTCCCTGGGCGACCTCGGCGTCGTCGCCCTGTTCGGCTCGGAGGGGCTGGTCACTTTGCCGTCGCTGCTCTACGCCAAGCTCGGCTCCTACCGCATCGCGGAGGCCGACGGCATCGCCGCCCTGCTCGCGGGGCTGGTGCTCATCCTCTTCCTCGCGGCGGATTTGTTGGGGCGGCGCCATGCTCGTGATCGATGACCTGACCGTCCGGCTCGACGACTGGACCGGACGCTACGATCTGACCGTGCCGCACGGCGCGCTGGCGGCGATGGTCGGCCCCTCCGGCGGCGGCAAATCGACCCTGCTTCACGCCATCGCCGGCTTCGAACGCCCCGCTAGCGGGCGCCTGGTGTTCGACGGTATCGATCTTCTGCCGTTGAAGCCGGCGGCGAGGCCGGTCGCCATCGTGTTTCAGGACCACAACCTGCTTCCCGACCTGACGGCGCTGCAGAATGCCGGCCTGGCGCTTTCGCCCTCGCTGCGCCTCTCCGCCTCCGACAGGAAGGCCGTCGGCGCCATGCTCGACCGCGTCGGCCTCGCAGGCATGGAGGCCCGCCTGCCCTCCGAACTCTCGGGCGGCCAGCGCCAGCGGGTCGCGCTCGCCCGCGCCATGCTGACGACGCGGCCCCTTTTGCTGCTGGACGAGCCCTTGACCGGTCTCGACCCCGCCATGCGGGCCGGCATGGTCGACCTGATCGACGCGCTGCGCCGGGAGAAGGGGCTGACGGTGCTGATGACGACCCACACGCCCGACGACGTCGAAGGGCGCGCCGACCGCATTGTCACCGTTGCGGACGGCCGGATCGTCACGCCATGACGCCGTCATGCGCTTCGTGCAGACAATGCGCTCCGCACGGCTGTCGGCCTTTCGCTTTCCATGCGAGACGCGGTAGATTCGCCGCTTCTGTGATGAAAGGAATCCCGCGATGAACGCCAGCGATCTCGCACGCTTCATTGCCAGCGGACGCGGCGCCGAGCCCGCCGACCTGGTGGTCAGGAACGTCCGGCTGCTCGATCTCGTCAGCGGCGACCTGACGCCGACCGACATCGCCGTCGTGGGGGACCGCATAGTCGGCACCTATGCCGACTATGCCGGCCATCGCATCATCGACGGCAAGGGGCTGATCGCGGTTCCCGGCTTCATCGACACCCATCTCCACGTCGAATCGTCGCTCGTCACGCCGTTCGAGTTCGACCGCTGCGTGCTGCGCCACGGCGTGACCACCGCCATCTGCGATCCGCACGAGATCTCGAACGTGCTCGGCGCGGACGGCATCCGCTATTTCCTCGAGGCGGCGAGCCATACGGCGCTGGACCTGCGCGTCCAGCTTTCCAGCTGCGTTCCGGCGACGCATCTGGAAACCTCGGGCGCGCATCTCGGCATCGCCGATCTCCTCGCCTTCGTCGGCCATGAGAAGGTGATCGGCCTTGCCGAATTCATGAACTTCCCGGGCGTGATCCACGCCGACGCCGAATGCCTCGCCAAGCTCGCCGTCTTCCAGGACGGCCATATCGACGGCCATGCGCCGCTGCTGCGGGGCCTCGACCTCAACGCCTACCTTGCTGCGCGCATCCGCACCGACCATGAGATCACCACGGCCGCCGAGGCGCGGGAGAAGCTCGCCAAGGGCATGACGGTGCTGATCCGCGAAGGGTCCGTCTCGAAGGACCTCCATGCCCTCGCCGAACTCATCACCATCCAGAACTCGCCGTTCCTCGCCTTCTGCACCGACGATCGCAATCCGCTCGACATCGCGGAGGAGGGCCATCTCGACTTCCTCATCCGGACCGCGATCAGGCTCGGCGCGCCGCCGCTGGCGGCCTACCGGACGGCGACGATCTCGGCGGCGAACGCCTTCGGCCTCAAGGATCGCGGCATGATCGCGCCCGGCCGCCGTGCCGACATCGTGCTGATCGAGGATCTCGAGCATTGCGCCGTACGCCAGGTGATCAGCGCCGGCCGGCCTGTCGACGACACGCTCTTCGCCGGCCGGCACATCGTCCCGCCGGTCGGTCTCGCCTCGATGAAGGCGCCCCGCGTAGCCGCATCGGATTTCCTCGTGCCCGCCGCGGGACCGACGGGACCGGTGATGGGCGTCCTTCCCGGCAAGATCATCACCGAGCATCTGCGGCTGGCGCTGCCTTTCGCGCGGGGGTATCGCGGCATCGATCTCGACCAGGACGTGATCAAGGTGGCGGTGGTCGCCCGCCATGGCGTCAACCGCAATATCGGGCGCGGCTTCGTCAAGGGATTCGGGATGCGGGAGGGGGCGATCGCCTCGTCCGTCGGCCACGATTCGCACAATATCTGCGTGGTCGGCGTCGACGATGCCGACATGGCGCTGGCGGTCAACCGGCTCGGCGAGATCGGCGGCGGCTTCGTCGTGGCGCGCGGCGGCGCGGTTCTGGCCGAGCTCGCTTTGCCGGTTGCCGGCTTGATGAGCCTGCTCTCGTTCGAGGAGGTGCGGGACGGGCTGATTCTTCTCCGCAGCGCAGCGAAGGCGCTCGGCGTGACCCTTGCCGAGCCCTTCCTGCAGGTGGCGTTCCTGCCGCTGCCGGTCATTCCCCACCTCAAGATCACCGACCGCGGAATGGTGGACGTCGATCGCTTCGAGCTCATCGATGCTTGATTCACTTTCTTATCGGGATCAAGAAAAGGGCCTCTTTCCAAGGGCTTGCGCCTGGGGGCGGAATCGAGATCTTGCTTGAAGGAGCACAGCCCGATCGCCGGCCACGGCCGGTTGCTCATCGGCGCGCATCGGCCGGAGAAGCCGTCGGGACGAGACATCTCGCAGCCGCGAGAAATGCGGCCGCGCCGGAACCCGGCAGTCGGCCGACCGGCCCTTGGCGGTGCCGGCGGGCGGGGACAAGTTCATTCGAGGCTTGACTCCTGTGTCATCGTATTGTCTCAACGCGCCGTCGCGAACGGCTGGGCAGGAACGGGCGCAAACGACGCAGCCGCGCCCCGCGACTGAGATCAACAAGGTCAGGCCCGCCCCTCGATGGCAGGGCGCGGCCATCGGGAGCGAATCACTGAGGTGCCCGCATGAACGTAGCCTTCACGTTTCCCGGTCAGGGAAGCCAGACCGTCGGTATGGGGAAAGGCCTCGCCGAGGCCTTCCCGGCCGCGCGGGCCGTTTTCGATGAGGTCGATGCGGCGCTTGGACAGAAGCTGACGGCGGTGATCTGGGAAGGCCCCGAGAGCGACCTGACGTTGACCGAGAATGCCCAGCCCGCGCTGATGGCCGTATCGCTCGCCGCCTTCCGCGTCCTGCAGGCGGAAGCGGGCCTCGATCTGACCAGGCATGCCAGCTTCGTCGCCGGCCACTCGCTGGGCGAATATTCCGCGCTCGCCGCGGCCGGCGCCCTGTCGATCGCCGACACGGCGCGGCTCCTGCGCATTCGCGGCCGGGCCATGCAGTCGGCGACGCCGGTCGGTACCGGCGCCATGGCGGCCCTGCTCGGGCTCGATTTCAAACAGGCTGCCGACATCGCGGCGGAAGCGGCGCAGGGCGAGGTCTGCCAGGCGGCCAACGACAACGCACCAGGCCAGGTGGTGGTGTCCGGCACGAAGGCGGCCGTGGAACGCGCCATCCTCCTCGCCAAGAGCCGGGGTGCCAAACGCGCGGTGCTGCTGCCGGTGTCCGCGCCCTTCCATTGCGCGCTGATGCAGCCGGCCGCCGAGGTCATGGCGCAGGCGCTGGCCGAGGTCGCGATCGCCGCGCCGGCGGTTCCGCTCGTCGCCAATGTGCTGGCGCGGCCGATTTCCGAGCCTTCGGAAATCCGCCGCTGCCTGGTCGAGCAGGTGACCGGCACGGTCCGCTGGCGCGAGAGCGTGGAATATCTCGCCGGTTGCGGCGTCGCCAGGCTGGTCGAGGTGGGCGCCGGCAAGGTCCTGAGCGGCCTCGTCAAGCGAATCGCGCCCGGCATCGATGCCGTCAGCATCGGCACGCCCGACGACGTCGCGGCTTTTGCGTCGACGCTGGCGTGACACCCGACAGGCCTGTCGGGACAGGGAACTGCAACGTCGGGCCGATCTCGGCACCGGTCGTGCAGGGATTGACGTAACACGCAGGGGTGCGCCCGCTTCGATCGGCATCGTGCCGGTCACGGGGCGCGGCACCCGATTGGGGAAGATGATGTTCGATCTTACCGGCAAGACTGCGCTGGTCACCGGCGCCACCGGCGGCATCGGGGCTGCGATCGCCTCCGCCTTCTACAGGCAAGGGGCCACCGTGGCTCTCTCGGGCACGAGGAAGGCCGTGCTGGAGGACCTCGCCGCCCGTCTCGGCGAGCGCGCCCATGTCTTTCCGTGCGATCTCAGCAGCCGCGAGCAGATCGATGCCCTGGTCCCCGGCGTCGAGGCGGCCCTGGGCCGGCTCGACATCCTCGTCAACAATGCCGGCTTCACCCGCGACAATCTCATTCTGCGCATGAAGGACGAGGATTGGGACGATGTCATCGCCGTCAATCTGACGGCGAGCTTCCGCCTCGCCCGCGCCGCCGTGAAGGGCATGGTGAAGCGCCGCTTCGGCCGCATCATCAATATCGCGTCGCTCTCCGGCGTCACCGGCAATCCGGGGCAGTCCAACTATGCCGCCTCGAAGGCCGGGCTCGTCGGCATGTCGAAGTCCATCGCCTATGAGGTCGCCAGCCGCGGCATCACGGTCAACTGCATCGCGCCCGGCTTCGTCGAGACGGCGATGACGGATGCGCTGAGCGACAAGCAAAAAGAATCGATCAACGGTTCGATCCCCGTGGGGCGGCTCGGCAGCGCCGACGAGATTGCGGCCGCCGCCGTTTACCTTGCTTCGATGGAGGCCAGCTACACCACCGGGCAAACGTTGAATATTAACGGCGGAATGGCAATGATTTGAGGGACTTATCGGAGAATTTCTTGCCGGTTTCCGCGCGAGGCTGGCCGCTGGCAAAGGCATTTGAAGTGTGTTAATCACGCCCAGGGTCATTGAAACTGCCCCTGTAAATGTGATTGTCCGGTAACGTCGGATGGCACGTCGAAAGATGTGTTCCGGCCCATGGAAGTAGTAAACACCGACCGTCACACCGACGGCAGGATAAAAGCCGTCAGGCAGTCTTGGTTTATCAAAGGAACGAAAAATGAGCGATATCGCAGACCGCGTGAAGAAGATCGTGGTTGAGCATCTGGGGGTCGATCCGGACAAGGTCACCGAGAATGCAAGCTTCATCGACGACCTCGGCGCGGACTCTCTCGACACGGTCGAGCTGGTCATGGCGTTCGAGGAAGAGTTCAATTGTGAAATTCCCGACGACGCCGCCGAGACGATCCTGACCGTCGGCGACGCCGTCAAGTTCCTGACCAAGGCCACGGCCTGACGCGCGAATACCGGAAGGGCGCGGGCCTTCGGGTTCGCGCGGGCAGGAACTGGCGTGGAACGCCGCCCGTGACATGTCGCTTCCGGTTTCCCTCGCAGTCGGTTGGAGTTTGATCGAGCCGGGGAAGGTGATTTCCCCGGCTGTTGGAGGTTCAATGAGGCGTGTCGTCGTCACCGGTCTCGGTATGGTCAGCCCCCTGGGCGGCAATGTCGAGACGTCATGGTCCAATCTTATTGCCGGCAAGAGCGGCGCCGTGAAAATCGACCGCTTCGAGACCGCCGACCTGCCCGCCAGGATCGCCGGCATGCTGCCCTATGGCGACGGCAGCAATGGCACCTACAATGCCGATCAGTGGATGGAGCCGAAGGAGCAGCGCAAGGTCGATGATTTCATCGTCTATGCGATGGCCGCTGCGACCCAGGCGCTCGACGATGCCGACTGGCATCCGTCCACGCCCGACGATCAGAACGCCACCGGCGTACTGATCGGCTCCGGCATCGGCGGCCTGCAGGGCATCGAGGATGCAGCCATGACGCTGCATCAGCGCGGACCCCGGCGGGTCTCTCCCTTCTTCATTCCCGGCCGCCTCATCAATCTGGCAGGGGGCCAGGTGTCGATCCGCCACGGCCTCAAGGGTCCGAACCACGCGGTTGTCACCGCCTGTTCGACCGGCGCCCACGCGATCGGCGACGCCTCGCGCCTGATCGGCTTCGGCGACGCCGACGTGATGGTGGCCGGCGGCACCGAATCGCCGGTCTGCCGCCTCGCTCTGGCCGGTTTCGCCGCATGCCGGGCCTTGTCGACTTCCTTCAACGACGAGCCGGCCCGGGCCTCGCGCCCCTACGACCGCGACCGCGACGGCTTCGTCATGGGAGAGGGCGCGGGCTGCGTCGTGCTCGAGGAATATGAGCACGCCAAGGCGCGTGGCGCCAAGATCTATGCCGAGGTCATCGGTTACGGGCTGTCGGGCGATGCCTATCACATCACCGCGCCGTCCGAAGATGGCGACGGGGCCTATCGCAGCATGCAGATGGCGGTGAAGCGGGCGGGCATCTCGGTCGGCGAGATCGACTACATCAACGCCCACGGCACCTCGACCATGGCCGATACGATCGAACTGGGTGCCGTGGAACGCCTTCTCGGCAATGCCGCCGCCACCGTCTCGATGTCGTCGACCAAGTCGGCGACGGGGCATCTTCTCGGCGCCGCCGGCGCCGTCGAGGCGATTTTCTCGATCCTGGCCTTGCGCGACCAGATCGTTCCGCCCACTATCAACTTGGACAATCCCGAGATCGAAACGCCGATCGACCTGGTGCCGCATGTGGCGCGCAAGCGTGCCGTCAACGTGATTCTCTCCAATTCCTTCGGGTTCGGCGGCACCAACGCTTCGATCATCCTGCGTAAAGTCGACTGACCGCGCCCAGCCTCGTCCGCGACGCCATGCGGGCTTCGGCGGTGTCGCGGGTGAGCGTTCTCCCCGCACGGCCGTGGCATGGTCGGTATTCTTCATGGCCTGCGGCCGTGCGTTTGCGCGGGTCCGGGGCCGGGCAACTGGCATTTCGCCATATTCGGCGGACATGACGATGCCTGATGGCAGACGAGGTTTCCATGGTCGATGACAGGAATGATTCCGGACAGCCGATCGAACGCTCGCGCTCCTTCGGCCGGAAGAATTCGGGACAGCGCGGCTCGCGCAACATGATCCAGCCGGATGCGGTGCCCACGCCCCGGGCGCGCTCGCTTGCCGCGCGCAATCCCCTGGTCGTGTTCGGCAATGCCATCGTCGTCATTCTGGTGCTGGCGGCCGTCGTCGCCTATGTCGGCCTGCGCCGCTTCGACGGCCCCGGTCCGCTGACCGAGGAGAAGACGGTGTATATCCCTCGGGGCACCGGCACGGACGGCATCGCCGACACCCTCGAACGCCAGGGCGTCATCGCCGATGCGTCCGCGTTCAAGACGGGCATCTGGGTCCTGCACCACAGCAATGATCTCAAGGCCGGCGAATACGCGTTCAAGCCGCGTGCCTCGATGGTCGACGTGATGGATATCCTGGTGGAGGGCAAGTCGATCCAGCATTCCCTCACCATCCCGGAGGGCCTGACCAGCCAGGCGGTGGTCGATCGCCTCGCCCAGGACGATATCCTGACGGGGGATGCGCCGCCGGTGCCGCCGGAGGGCTCGATCCTGCCCGATACCTACAAGTTCGAACGCGGAACGACCCGCGCCCAGATGGTGTCGCGGATGGAGGCGGAGCAGAAGGCGCTGGTCGAGCAGGTCTGGAAGAAGCGTGCCTCCAACCTGCCCCTCAAGAGCCCGGCGGATCTGGTGACCCTGGCCTCGATCGTCGAGAAGGAGACCGGCAAGGCGGACGAGCGTCCTCATGTTGCCAGCGTCTTCATCAACCGCCTGCAGAAGAACATGCGCCTGCAGTCGGATCCGACGGTGATCTATGGCATCGCCGGGGGGAAGGGCAGGCTCGACCGCCCGCTGCAGTCGGCGGATCTGGGACGGCCGACGCCCTTCAACACCTATCTGATCGCAGGCCTGCCGCCGTCGCCGATCGCCAATCCCGGCCGCGCGGCCATGGAGGCGGTGGCCAATCCGATGGCGACCAAGGATCTCTATTTCGTTGCGGACGGCTCGGGCGGCCATGCCTTCGCCGAGACGCTGGATCAGCACAACAAGAACGTCTCCCGGTGGCGGCAGCTGCAGCAGGGCTCGGAGCCGGCCGCCGCACCGGCGCCGGCACCCGCGGCCGAAACCTTCGGCCCGCCGATCCCCGCCAAGCTGCTGGGCCGGCAGACCAAGGCAAAATCGGGCAAGCAGACCCCGGCTGAGGCGGCGCCGGCCGTGTCCGTCCCTTCGACCGTGAATTCCGCCAATCCCCCGGCTCCGTCCTCCGGCCAGCCGGTGCAGGGCGGCACCGGCCGGAAGGGCGGCTTCGAAGATCCGGTCGAGAACACCAAGCATGATCCGTTGCTCGACAACACCTTCGATCTGAACTCGCCGCAGACGGTACAATAGGTCCTGCCGGCCCGAACGTGCCGCCCCTGCGTCTCCAGCCTCTGCGCGCGGGCGGATTGCTTCGAAGCCGGCCTTCTCGAGAAGCCGACAGGGTGTGCGTCTCATGTCCGTAACCAGCATGACCGGCTTTGCCCGGGTCGAGGGCCAGACCGGTGCGAGCCGCTGGGCCTGGGAAATCAAGACCGTCAACGGAAAGAACCTGGACGTCCGGTTCCGGCTGCCGCCGGGCTATGACGGGCTCGAGGCGGCCGCGCGCGGTGCTCTCGGTGCGGCGTTCGCCCGCGGCTCCTGCCAGATCGGCCTGACGCTGAAGCGCGAGGCAGCGGCCCTGACGGTGCGCATCAACCAGCCGGTCCTCGACGCGGTCATGAAGGCCATGGCCGAGGCTTCGCACCGGATCGACGCGGCGGCGCCCCGGCTGGATGGGCTCTTCGCCATCAGGGGCGTGCTCGACATCGAGGAACAGGAGGAGGACGAGGCCGGGCGGGCGGCGCTCCAGGCCGATCTCCTGGCGGGTTTCGAGCGGGCGGTCGGCGATTGCGCTCGCATGCGCCGCCAGGAGGGCGAGGCGCTCGCCCGCATCCTGCTGGCGAGGATCGGAGAGATCGAAGCGCTCACCCATGAAGCGGACGGCAATCCGGCGCGCCAGCCTGCCGCCATCCGCGAAAGGCTAGCCGCGCAGGTCCGGTCCCTCCTGGAGGCTTCCTCCAGCTTCGATCCGGACAGGCTGCATCAGGAGGCCATCCTCCTGGCGGCCAGGAGCGATATCCGCGAGGAACTGGACCGCCTCCATGCGCATATCGCGGCGGCGAGGGACCTGCTCGCCAAGGGAGGGCCCGTCGGGCGCCGGCTGGACTTCCTGGCGCAGGAGTTCAATCGTGAAGTCAACACGCTGTGCTCCAAGGCCAACGACGTAAGCTTGACCGCGACCGGGCTTTCTCTCAAAGCAGTGGTCGAGCAATTCCGCGAACAGGTCCAGAATATCGAATGAATGATGTGGCATCCGTCCCCGCTCGCCGGGGGCTTCTCCTGATCGTTTCCTCGCCCTCCGGCGCCGGCAAGACGACGCTGACGCGTCTGCTGCTCGCCGAGGACAAGGCGATGCATCTGTCGCTTTCCGTGACCACGCGGCCGCGCCGCGGCAGCGAAATCGACGGCGTGCATTACCGCTTCGTCGACGCGGGCACGTTCGAGACGATGCGCGAACACGGCGAACTGCTGGAATCGGCGAAAGTCCACGGCAATTACTACGGCACGCCGCGTGCCCCCGTGGAGGAAGCCCTGGCGGCCGGCCGCGATGTCCTGTTCGACATCGACTGGCAGGGCACGATGCAGATCTACGACAAGATGCGCCCCGACATCGTCTCGGTGTTCATCCTGCCGCCCTCGGTGAGCGAACTGAAGGCGCGCCTCGAACGTCGGGCCGAGGACAGCCCGGAAGTGATCATGCGCCGGCTGCAGAATTCGCGGGTCGAGATCAGCCACTGGACCAAATACGACTATGTGCTGGTCAACCAGGATCTGCAGACGACCTATGGCCGCCTCAAGGAGATCCTGGACGTCGAACGCATGAAGCGGCAGGACAAGTCGGTGGTCGCCTGCCTCGTCGAGAAGCTCAAGGCGGATCTCGACGCGCTCATGCGCAAGCCCTGATCACCCCAGCCGATTGGCGAGCGCCACGAAGGCGGCCACAGGCACTTCCTCGGCCCGCATGTCGGGCCGCAGGCCGGCTGCCTCCAGGGCCGCCGCGACATCGCCGCCGAGGCTCTTCAGGCTCTGCCGCAGCATCTTGCGGCGTTGGCCGAAAGCGGCCTGGGTCACCCGTTCGAGCGCGGCCGGCGTGCAGGGCAGGGGCGAGGGGCGCGGCCGGAAATGCACGACCGACGAGGTGACCTTGGGAGCCGGCACGAAGGCGCTCGGCGGCACGTCGAAGACGATCTCGGCCTCGGTGCGCCAGCCTGCGAGGACGCCGAGGCGGCCATAGGCGTCGTCGTCCTCGGTCGCGACGATACGTTCGGCGACCTCCCTCTGGAACATCAGGATCATCGACTGGAACCAGGGCGGCCAGGGATCCGTCTTCAGCCAGCCGATGAGCAGAGGCGTGGCGATGTTGTAGGGAAGGTTGGCGGCGATGCGGACAGGTCCCTCGATGCCGGCCGTCAGGGCGTGCCAGTCGGCCTTCAGCGCGTCGCCCGCATGCACGACGAGGCGCCCGGGATAATGGGCGGCGATCTCCGCCAGCGCGTCCAGGCAACGCTCGTCCCGCTCGATCGCGATGACCCGGCGCGCGCCGCAGGCGAGCAGGGCGCGCGTCAGGCCGCCGGGCCCCGGCCCCACCTCGACCACGCTCACGCCTTCGAGCGAGCCGCCGGCGCGGGCGATCTTGGCGGTGAGGTTGAGATCGAGCAGGAAGTTCTGGCCCAGGGACTTGCGGGCCATCAGGTCGTGCTGCCGGATCACGTCGCGCAGGGGAGGAAGCGTGTCGAGCTGGGCCATGCGGCGAATAGTGCCTTTCGAGGTATGCGCCGGCGCGCGCGATCCGGAACGGAGCGCGACGCCGGCGGGCATGAGTCCCGCTCCGGCCCTTACTCGCTGGTGAGGTTGCCGTCGGCGGTGGTGAAGCTCGACGGCGTATTCACATTGGTGTTGCTGAAGCCGTTGTTCCAGACCTTGTCGGTGAACTGCTTGGGGTCGCCCGACGTGCCGAGGCCGCGCAGGGAGATCTGAAGCTCGACCGTGGTGTCGTTCTTAAACGACGTCGTGTCATAGGACTGTTCGACGTTCAGCCCGAAGGCGACACAGGAATTGACATAGGTCAGGCCCGCAAAGCGTGTCGTAAAGCGCTTTTCCTTCAGGTCATACAGGGCCCCGGCCGAAGCGATCCAGTCATCCGTCAGCTTGACGGCGGCGCGGCCGTTGATGCCCTCGCGGACGTCGAGGCCGAGCAAGGGCTGGGCATCGTAGCGGGCATAGGTGATGTCCGCCTTCACGCGGCCGATGGTGCCGAGCGCCCCCACCTCGAACTGGCGCATCGCCCAGGTGTTCTCGTCGAAGCGGGCATCGGACAGCACGGCGAAATTGTTGACCGGCTGCAGGTAGATGCGGCCGACATAATCCGACTTCATGGTGTCGAGACCGGATTCGAGACCGGTGTTGGCCATGTCCCCGGTCTTGTAGGGATCGTAGTTGAACAGCGAAATCGATTGGCCGAACAATGCGTTGTAATAGCCGCCATCGTTCGTCGTCAGCGAGTATTGGAAGCCCGCGTTCACGCGCGAGCCGTCCTCGGCGCGATCATAGCCGGAGAACTTGTCCCACTGGAACAGGTTGGTGTCGTCGAACACCAGGCTCTGGGCGTCCTCGTTGGGGAACTGGCCGGTCTGCGCCGCCTTCGGCCGCAGGATGACCTGCGCGATCGGCTCGATCACCTGCGTGCCCCAGCTCGACTGGTAGATGAAGGGGTAGCGGTAGTCGAGGCCGATGGCCGGCACGGCGCGAGCGGCAAAGTCGTTGTTGCGGACGAACTGGGTCGAGTTGCTGTCGTTGAGCGAGGTATAGCCGATATCGCCCCGCACATAGGCGAACGGGGTCCACTGCTCGCCGAGCTTGTCGGTGATCGTCTTTTTCCAGTAGGCGCTCGCCGAGGCACGGGTATAGGAGCCGCTGATGCCGCGCTGCAGGCAATTGGCGCGGGTTATCGCGGTCGTGCCGACGACGCAACTCTTGCCGAGAATATTGTCGAAGGCCGCCTGATCCCGCGTCAGGCTGGTGAAATTGGCGTTCCAGCCGACTTCGCCGCCCATGACGGGATGGTCGACGATATAGTCGTAATCCACCACCGGCAGGACCACCGGCAGCTGCTTCTGGACGTCGGCTGTCGTCAATCCGGTGAAGTAATAGCCGCGGATGTCGAAATAGGACTTGTTGTCGAGGCCGGTCAGATAGGCGGTTGAGACCGATTCGGTCAGCCCCTTGAGATTGTCGAACTTGTAGTCCCGCCAATAATATTTGTCGCTGAGGAGGGAGACGTCCCAGCCCCATTTCCATTTGTCGCTGAGCCAGAACTCGCCCTTGCTGGACAGCGAGCCGCGGAAACTCGGCGAGCCGATATCCTCATCGGCGAATTTCTTGGGATCGCTCAGGAAAGCACCGGAAGCGATGATGGAATAGCTGCCGTTGAGCAGGCGCTGCCGCCACTCGGCCGCGCCGGTCGGCCCCTGGGAGGTGGTGAAGCCGGGCGTCAGCGTCAGATCGTAGTTCGGCGCGAGGTCGATGAAATAGGGGGCCGTGACGCCGTAGCCGAGCCTGGAGGTATGGAAATAGGTCGGCGAAACGAAACCCGTCTTGCGCGTCACCGAAGGGTCCGGCGTCGACATATAGGGCAGGTAGGCGATCGGCATGCCGAAGAACTCGAAACGAGCGTCTTCGAAATAGATCATCTTCTCCTGCTCGTTGTGGATGACCTTGACGGCCTTGATCTGCCACAGCGGGGGCTTCTCGGGGTGCTCCTTGCACGGCTCGCAGGCGGTGTAGACGCCGTTCTCGAAAACGGTGACGTTCCCGCCCGTCCGTTCCGCACGGTTGGCCGCGAGGCGCGTCTCGTCCGTGGTCAGGATCTTGAGCGAATTGATGAAGCCGTCCTTGAAGTCGTCGGTCAGGTCGAAGCTGTCGCCATGCGTCACCGTGCCGTCGGCTTCGGTGATGACGACGTTGCCCGTGGCGTGCACCCGATGCGACTTGCGATCATAGACGACGCGGTCGGCCTGCAGGACGCGCCCGTTGTAATAGATCTGCACGCCGCCGAGGGCCGTGACGATGTCCTTGTCCTGGTCGTAGACCATCTGCGTGGCCTTGACGACCATGTTGGGATTGGTCTCGGCGCTGCTGCTGCCGTTGCGCTGGTTGAGCACGCCCAGCATGCCGTTCTGCGCCTGCGCGACGGAGGGAATCGCGGCGAGCGACAGGATGGCCAGGGCCAGGCCCGGCAGCGCAATCGTCGTGAGGAAATGGCGAGCCGATACGCGCATCAGCCATCCTCCTGGTTAAGCAACACGGAAAATCCGATCAGAACGCCGACAACGGCAGGACTCCACGCAGCCACGGCTGGGTTCACCAGCCCGGCCGTGCCGAGGTCCTTGGCCATTTTTGTCACCACATACAACACGAAGCCGGCCCCGATACCACTCAAGATCATTACGCCAATACCGCCGAGGCGTGCGAATCGCAAAGACACCGTCGCCGCGATGAGCAC
This sequence comes from Labrys monachus, assembly GCF_030814655.1. Lineage (NCBI taxonomy): Bacteria > Pseudomonadati > Pseudomonadota > Alphaproteobacteria > Hyphomicrobiales > Xanthobacteraceae > Labrys > Labrys monachus. The sequence goes on along the minus strand of NZ_JAUSVK010000001.1, from coordinate 4,386,944 downwards.
CATCGCCACCAGCAGCACGGGGCGTGCCAGAAGCGTCTGATATTGCAGCCGGTAGTCGTTCGCTTCAAGCCCCGCGGCGCCCTGCTGCGCGATTGCTGCGGAGAGTCTCCAGAAAGACACGCTGTCAGCCGACACCGCGAAATTCTGCCTTACCTGTGTGGCCGTCAAAGAGGTTGGAAAATCAAGGGTTTCCTGGGTGATTGGCTGTTGATTAGGCACGAACTCGCGCACCTTTTCAAGGTGCCAGACACCATTGTCAAGTTTTGCCGTTTCGGCCTCGATACGCCGGGTGAATCGGTTGTCCACGTCGAAGGCATAGATGGTCACGCCGTTCAGCGTCGCATCCTCGTCGCCTTGCGACAAAGCATGGATCACGGCCTGTCCCTGGGACGATCGCTGCCGGATCCACAGCGCCTTGTCGCTGTCGCGGCTCTGCTCGGCGCCGAACACCTTGGCATCGAGCGCGTCGCTGCGCATCTTCAGCGTCGCCGAAACCGGGTTGAAGACGATCGCCGCGATGATGCCGAGCCCCAGCGCGCAGGTGAGCGGCGGCCCCAGGAACTGCCACACCGACAGGCCGGCGGCGCGCATCACCACCAGCTCCAGCCGCCAGCTCAGGCTGACGAAGCAGATGATGGCGCCGAACAGGAAGACGAAGGGCAGCGTCTGCTCGATGATCGAGGGCGTGCGAAACAGCGATATCGTCGCGATCGAGCTGATGGAGACATGCGGCATGTCGCTCGCCCGCCGCATCGTATCGGCGAAGTCGAGCAGGAATATCTGCGCGAACAGAAAGGCCAGGACGCCGCAGATGGCGATCAGGAAGCGCCGGCTGAGATAGCGGCCGAGGGTCGAGGCCATGATCATGCGCGCACCGCCGGGGTGGTCAGGCGCGTGGCGAGGTCGCTCATCCAGGTGGTGAGTCCGCGGGGGGGCCGCAGCCTGATCCAGCCGACGATCACGCCGAAGCAGAAGAGGGACGCGACGAGCGGGATGGCGAAGGCGATGTAGACGCCCGCGATCGAATGAACGCTGAGGCTCTGCGTCGCGACGAAGCCGCCGATTCGGATGACGAGCACGCCGAAGATCGCCATCGCAATGGCGCTCGCACGGCCCTGGCGCGTGGTGCGCGCCTGGCCGAGGGCGGCGAGGGCCACGAACATGAAGGCGATGGGATAGAGCGGGGCGGTGAACCGGTCGACCAGTTCGCCGCGGATGCGGCCGAGCTCGGCGAGGTTACGGGGCCCCGTCAGCTTCATGGCGAGCAATTCGCCGGTATAGCGGTCGCGCGGCTTGAAATAGGTGGGATCGCCGTCGTCGCCGCCGAGCTGCGACAGGTCGAACGCATAGCGCTCGAACACGACGATGGAAGCGTCCGCCGCGGTGCCGCCTTCCTGGCGCTGCAGGGAGCCGTTCTCCAGCACGAGGAAGATGCCGGAACCCGAATCGACGATCTGGCCCCGTTCGGCGATATAGGTCAGCGTCTGCGTCTTGGAGCGCGTATCCTGCACGAAGATGCCGAGCAGCGTGCCGTTCGGCTGCCTTTCGCGAATGTGGAAGGTGATGCCGTGCATCGTGGTGAACTGGCCTTCCTGCAGGAAGTGCGAGACGATGTCGGCGCCCACCGCGGCCCGCCACGCCGTGAGCTCATGCTGGCTGGCCGGCTGGCCGTAGAGGGTTATCGCGGCGATGCCGACGACCGCCAAGGCGGTGATGCCGGCGAAGGGCGTGATCAGCCGCGCCGGCGATAGCCCGGCGGCGTTGAGCACCACCAGTTCCGATCCGCCGTTGAGCCGCGTCAACAGCCAGATCATCGCCACGAACAGGGCGAGCGGCGCCACCACGACCGCAAGCGCCGGCAGGGCGAGCGAGCTGATCACCAGGAAGACGATGATCGACTGCCCCTGGGCGGTCATCACGTTGAACTCGCGCAGAGCCCCCACCATCCAGGCCAGGAGCGTCAGCACGACGAGGCAGACCAGGAAGGCGAAGCCGAACTGTCTGGCAATATATCGGCTGATCAGGTTCATCGAGCCCTCTGCACTCCTAGCCGGGTTTTGTAGCGTCGGGATGGAGCGACGGCGAGGCCTTTGTAGGGCACGGCGAAAATTACCAACGGATTGTTGTAGACATGGTTACGCATTGGCATGCAAGAATCCCCGCAAGCCGTCAATTGCACGGCATCTTCCTGGCATGGACATGAAATATGGTTTCCGAATTGAAACTGTCGTTTTCGAAGATTGAAAAGATTGCGGGCGGTATCGTCGTTGTATTTGTCGATGGCGACGTCACGGTCACGGCCGGAGCCGAGGCAGCTCTACCGGGTGTGGGCGGTACGGTCAAACGGGCGGCTGCAGCCGACAATTTCAAGGGCAAGGCCCTGTCTTTCCTCGATATTCTCGCCCCTGCCGATCTCCCGGTCGATCGCCTCCTCGTGGTTTCCCTCGGCAAGGCGGACGAGGCCGCGCGGACGGACTGGGTGAAGGCCGGCGGCTCGGTGCTCGGCAGGCTGCCGCCGGCGGCCAAGGCGGCGTGCATCATCCTCGACGCGCCGGGAATCACCGTCGGAGCGGACCAGGCCGCCGATTTCTCGCTCGGCGCCCGGCTGCGCGCCTATGCCTTCGACCGCTACAAGACCCGCCGGAAGGAGGAGGACGAGGCGCGCGGTGTCCTCGCCCTCACCATCGCCACCGCCCAGGACGGCGGCGTCAAGAAGGCGCTGAAGTCGCGCGATGCGCTGGCGGACGGCGTCAACCTGGCGCGCGACCTCGTCAACGAGCCGCCGAATGTGCTCTTCCCCGAGGAATTCGCGCGGCGGGCGGCGGAACTCGCCGAGCTCGGCGTCGAAATCGAGGTTCTCGATCCCAAGGCGATGAAGAAGCTCGGCATGGGCGCCCTTCTCGGCGTCGGGCAGGGATCGAAACATGAGAGCCGCCTCGTCGTGATGCGCTGGCAGGGCGCCAAGGACGCCGACGCCAAGCCGGTCGCTTTCATCGGCAAGGGCGTGACCTTCGACACCGGCGGCATCTCGATCAAGCCGGCCGGCAGCATGGAGGACATGAAGGGCGACATGGGCGGCGCGGCCTGCGTGGTCGGCCTGATGCATGCGCTCGCGGCCCGCAAGGCCAAGGTCAACGCCATCGGGGCGATCGGCATCGTCGAGAACATGCCGGACGGCAACGCCCAGCGTCCCGGCGACATCGTCACCTCGATGTCGGGCCAGACGATCGAGATCATCAACACCGACGCCGAGGGCCGCCTCGTCCTCGCCGACGTGCTCTGGTACATCCAGGACAAATACAGCCCGCGATTCATGGTGAACCTGGCGACGCTCACCGGCGCCATCCTGGTGGCGCTCGGGCAGGAATATGCCGGATTGTTCTCCAATGACGACGAATTGTCGAACCGGCTCTTCGCCGCCGGCAAGGCGACGGGGGAACGGGTCTGGCGCATGCCGCTCGGGCCAGAATACGACAAGATGATCGATTCCAAATTCGCCGACATGAAGAACACCGGCGGGCGCAACGGCGGCTCGATCACCGCGGCCCAGTTCCTGCAGCGCTTCGTCAACGACACGCCGTGGGCCCATCTCGACATCGCCGGCACCGCCATGGGCTCGCCGGCTACCGACATCAACCGCAGCTGGGCTTCGGGATGGGGCGTCCGCCTGCTCGACAGGCTCGTCGCCGACCATTACGAGGGCTAGGGAGAATGGCGGTTCCAACGAATAGCAATCTTTCATAACCCATTGTTACAACTCGTTTTTTCGGTTGAGAGGCCTGTCGGCCTTTCTGGAGAATGCGCCGGCGGTTGGTGTTCGGCGATATCGCGATCGCATGCCGGCATGCCGCTTGCGCGCGTCGCCGGACCGACGGGAAAGGGGCGGATGACGGCGCAATGACCGAACTCCTCTTCTATCATCTGCAGCGCGCTCCGCTGGAGCGGGTGCTGCCGGGGCTGCTCGAGAAGTCGCTGCAGCGGGGTTGGCGCTGCGCCGTGCAGGGACTGCCGGAGCGGCTGCTGACGCTCGACGACGCTTTGTGGACCTACAAGGACGAAAGCTTCCTGCCGCACGGGCTCGAGAGCGACGAGGGGGAAAGGCAGCCGATCGTGCTCGTGGCCCATGAGGGCAATCCGAACGGCGCAACCGTGCGTTTCCTGGTCGACGGCGTGCCGCTGCCCTCCGATGCCGCGCTCTACGAGCGGATCGTCCTGTTGTTCGACGGCAACGACGCGGAAGCGGTGGAGGGCGCGCGGGAGCACTGGCGGCAGGCGAAGTCGCTCGGTTTTGCCGCCACCTATTGGCAGCAGAGCGAGGATGGCCGGTGGGAGAAGAAAGCCTGAGGAGGACGCCGGGACCGCTCTAACCGGCTTCTCCTTTTCCTGTTAACAAGGGGTTCGTGGCGGCAACTCGGCTGATTCGAAGAGATCGCCCATGGCTTATCGGTTGATTTCCCTCCTTGTCGTGACGGCGAGCGTGGCGGCGCTGGCTTCCTGCGCTCCCCGAAGCGTGGCCGTCGGGCAGGCCGCAGCCGAACGTCCGGTCGAGGCCTATTCCCTCAACCAGAAATTCGCCGAAGCGGGCGACGGCACGGTCATTCCGAATTTCCATCCGGATGCCGACGCGGTGGCGTTCGCGCAGCGTTGCAGCGGACGCGGGCAGGGCGGCGGCATCGCGCTCGGCATGAGCGAGTGCACCTTGGTCGGTCTCAAGGGAACGCCGAGCCGCTTCGTCGGCGGCGAGGACCAGGCGGGCCACAGCCATGATGCGGTCTGGTATATCGAGCGCGGCGTGCGCACCGTCTACAAGTTCGACGACGACAGGCTGGTCAAGATCATCGAATAGGCCGACGCCCGGCCCCGCAGGGCCGAGGGTCGTCCACCGGATGGGGTTGATGCCGATCCGGGCTTCACCGCGCATAGGTCGCGATGATGCTGGCCGAGCCGAGGGCGTTCGCCCGGGTCATGAAGCCGATCATCGCGCCGCTGGCTTCGGCGCCCAGGCCCAGTCTGGCAACCTTCAGGGCCGTGATGGTCAGCACATAGCGGTGGGCGGGACCGGGAGGCGGGCAGGCTCCCTGGAATTGCGGCAGGCCGGCATCGTTGTGGCCCTGCACGGATCCGGCCGGCAGGCCCTTGCCCCCGGGTGCGCCGGCGCCGGCGGGGATCGACCTCGCCGATGCGGGAATGTCGAAGACGGTCCAGTGCCACCAGCCCGAACCGGTCGGCGCGTCCGGATCGTAGAGCGTCACGACGAAGCTCCTGGTGCCGGCAGGCGCGTGGCTCCAGCGCAGCTCGGGCGAGATATTGCCGCCCGAGCAGCCGAAGACGTCGGCGACCTGCACGGATTTCAGCGTCCCGCCGTCGCGGATGTCCGGACTGGTCAGTTCGAAGGAAAAGGCGTGCGTCGAAGTGAGCATGCCCAGGGCCGCGATGGAGCCCGCGAAATATTTCATGTCTGCCTCCTGTCGTGCGGGGCCACGATGGCCTCGCCGGGACAGCGACTCTTTCATCCGGCGGGGGAGCCTGCAGCGCCGGGCCGCTTAAACTTTGTGCCGTTTCGATCGATGTCGCGACGATGGCCCCGGATTTCACTGGGCGCGAAATCGAATCGGGCTTTAAAGCGCGCCGCGAACCGGGAAGCCGAGTCATAGCCGACGTCGAGCGCGATGGCGGTGACGGGCCTGTCGGTCGACTGGAGCAGATACAGCGCCGCCGTCATGCGGATATCCGCGAGGATCTCGGTGAAGCTGGTGCCCGCGGCGGCAAGGCGCCGCCGCAAGGTGGGCTCGCTCGCGCCGACGCGGCTCGCCAGGTCACCCGCGCGCCAGTCGCGGGCGGGATCGGCCATGATGATCTTGCGCAGCCGGTCGATCAGGTCGGATGGGGCCGGCGCCTCGAACCGGTGGCCGAGCGATGCCAGCCAGAGCAGCACCTCATGGACCCGTCCGGCCGCGACCCGGTCGGGAAGGCTGTCGCCGGCCGCGATGGCCTCGGCGGCCCGGTCGCAGGCATCGGCAAGGCCGGGCGGCAGATCGCGCAGAGGCCGGATCTGTGTGAGCGCTGCGGTTTCGCCGGCCACGGCCGCGCCGATCAGCTCGGGGGCGAAGCCGAGCGCGAGGGCGCGATAGGGTCCGTTCCCGCCGGGCTCGTTGAGCACGTCGAAATCCAGCCGGTCGGGAATCAGAACGGCTTCCCCGGTGCCGATGATGACTTCGCGTCCGCGGCTGTGCAGGATCTTCCGGCCGCCCAGGACCAGCACCATCCCCGGCGATGCGGATGCCAGCCGCCGGCAGAGGAGGCCGGTGCGCTGGATGACGACCGCCGTGCTCCCGGCGCCTTCGCGCTGGTGGATGGCACGGCCGCCGGGATGGGCGAGATAGATGGAGGTAAAGGCGGGCATGAAACGTCTGCAGGGGGATGGAGAGCCGATATGCCCAACCTATACCCGCGCCCGTTCTCCCGCCACGCCCAGCCTCGGGAGAGGGCGGCTACTTGCCGTAGAGGCCCGTTATCGTCGCCTTGCCGACCGCTTCGGCCGAGACGAGGCGCCCCAGCGCGGCGGCCCCGGCGGCCGCCTTGAATCCTGCCGGTTTCGCCGTCTTCAGGGCATAGAGGGTGACGATATAGTGGTGGGGCGGCCCGGCCGGCGGGCAGGCGCCGAAATAGGCCGCCATCCGGCGGGTGTTCAGCGCGTGGTGGGCGCCCTTGGGCAAGGTCGCATCGGAAGAACCGGCATTGCCGGCGAGGGCCTCGACGTCGGCCGCAATGCCGAACACGCCCCAATGCCAGACGCCGCCATGGGCGTCGGGATCGAACATCGTGAGGGCGAAGCTCCGGGTGCCGGGAGGAGGGTCCTTCCAGGCCAGGGCCGGCGAGACATTGCCGCCGGCGCATTCGGCGCCGATGCCGACCTGGGCCTTCTGCAGGCGCCCGCCATCGGTGAAATCGCTGCTGGTGATTTCGAAGGCATGGGCCGTGACGATGGCCGGTGAAGACAGGGCCACCGTCACGGCAAGGATCGTGGCGCGGTATGTCATGATCGCTTCCCTTCTTCGTAGCGGGGAAGCCTATCGCGCGCTGCCCCGATGACGACAACGCGTCTCGCCCGAGAAAGGTCGCGGATAAAGTCTCGCCATTCTTGCTGCATTGCGGTATAAAATCCATTCGTTGCGCTGCGTTGCAAAATTGCCGGCGTCTTCCGCTTCAAGCCTCGGGCGCCTTCACATGCTGCAGATCGACAATCTCGTCCTCAATGCCTATGGCCGCCGTTTCTTCGACGAAGCCTCCGTCACCGTGCCGATCGGTGCGAAGGTCGGCCTCGTCGGCCGCAACGGCGCCGGCAAGTCGACGCTGTTCAAGCTGCTGCTCGGCGAGCTCATCGCCGATAGCGGCGAGATCTCGATTCCGCGGACCGCCAGGGTCACCTCGGTGGCGCAGGAACATCCGGCGACGCCCATAAGCCTCATCGATACGATCCTCGCCGCCGACACGGTACGCAGCGGCCTCTATGCCGAATTGGAAACGGCGGAGCCCGAGCATATCGGCGAGATCTATGCCCGCCTCATGGAGATCGAGGCCGATCGCGCCCCCGCCCGTGCCGGCGAGATCCTCAGCGGCCTCGGCTTTTCGATCGCCGATCTCGAACGGCCGATGGCGGATTTTTCCGGCGGCTGGCGCATGCGCGTCGCCCTGGCGGCGGCGCTTTTCGCCGAGCCGGACCTGATGCTGCTCGACGAGCCGACCAACTATCTCGACCTCGAAGGCGCCCTGTGGCTGGAGGCGCGCCTCAAGAAATATCCGCACACGGCTCTGATCATCAGCCATGACCGCGAATTGCTCAACAATTCGGTCGACCACATCCTGCATCTGCATGATCGCAGGCTCGAACTCTACACGGGCGGCTACGATGATTTCGAGAAGCGGCGCGCCGAAAACCAGCGCCTGCTGGCGGCGGCCCGCGTCAAGCAGGAGGCCGAGCGTGCCCATCTGCAGAGCTTCGTCGACCGTTTCAAGGCGAAGGCTTCGAAGGCGGCACAGGCCCAGTCGCGCGTGAAGCGGCTGGCCAAGCTGCCGCCGATCGCGGCGTCGAGCTCCGAGCGCGTGGCGCCCTTCATCCTTCCCTCGCCGCCGCGGCCCCTGGCCTCGCCCCTGATACAGCTGGAGAAGGCGAGCGTCGGCTATGGCGATACGCCCGTGCTGTCGGACCTCGACCTTCGCCTTGATGTCGACGACCGCATCGGCCTGCTCGGCGTCAACGGTGCGGGCAAGTCGACCTTCGCCAAGATGCTGGCGGGTGCGCTGGCCGTGCGGGACGGCCATATGCAGCGCGACGGACGCATCCAGGTCGGCTGGTTCCATCAGCACCAGATCGAGGCGCTCGATCCGGTCGACACGCCGCTCGACATCATGCGCCGGCAGCGCCCCGACGACAGCGAATCGGCGCGCCGCTCGCGCCTCGCCCAGTTCGGGCTGGGCTTCGCCAAGCAGGAAACGACCGTCGCCGATCTCTCGGGCGGCGAGCGGGCAAGGCTTCTGCTCAATCTGGTGGCGATGGCCGCGCCGCATCTGCTCATCCTCGACGAGCCGACCAACCATCTCGATATCGACAGCCGCCGCGCCTTGCTCGACGCCCTCAACGATTATGAGGGCGCCGTGATCCTCATCACGCATGACCGTTCGCTGATGGAACTGGTCGCCGACCGCCTCTGGCTCGCGGCCGATGGCGGCATCCGGCCCTTCGACGGCGACATGGACGATTATGCCCGCCTGGTGCTCGACCGTGCCAGGGCTGGCAACCGGGCGCCTTCGCAGGCGGGCGGCAAGATGTCGCGCAAGCAGGCCCGCCGCATGGCGATGGCCTGACCGGCAGCGCTGGCGACCCGGCTGCGCTGCTGAGCCGGACGCGGGTGCTGTCGGCCGAGGTCATCCTTGCCGCGTGAGGTGACGGAGCCGGATCAAGCTCCCTTCTCTCGACCCGGGAGAAGGGAAATCGCGCCATTTCTGTCGACCACGCCTGTCAGGTCAGGCCCGCTTGCTCAGGTGGTCACCGCGGGTCTCTCCACGGCCGGATTGTGTCCGAGGACGAGCACGATGACGGCGCCGATGATGGCGCAGCCCGCGAGGAACATCAGGCCGGCGAAGTCGTTGTGCGTCGAATCCTGCAGCCAGCCGAAGACCTTCGGGCCGAAATAGCCGCCGAGATTGCCGATCGAGTTGACGGCGGCAATGCCGGCCGCCGCCCCCGTGCCGCTGAGGAAGGTGGTCGGCAGGGTCCAGAACACCGGCAGGACGGCGAAGAAGCCGAAGCCGGCGACGCACAGGAAGATCATCTTCAGCAGCGGCGCCGACGAAACGGCTGCGAGCCCGAGCCCGACGACGATGATGCCCAGCGCGGCCACCGTGTGCCATTTGCGCTCCGCGGTCTGGTCCGAATGGCGTCCCCAGAAGATCATGCCGATGGCGCCGACGATATAGGGCAGGGCCGTGATGAAGCCGATCTCCACATTGTTCAGCCCGCCGAAACCCTTGATGATCTGCGGCAGGAAGAAGCTGAGGCCGTATTGGGGAATGTTGCAGCCCATATAGACGAAGCCCAGCGCGATGACGCGCGGATCGGTCATCGATCGGAGCCACGACATGCTGCCGTGGCGCTCGCGGTTGGCCCGTTCGGCATCGAGGCGATCCTGCAGCCATTGGGCTTCCTGCGGCTGCAGCCAATGCGCCTCCTTGGGCCGATCCGTCAGGTAATAGAGGACGACGAGCGTCATCAAGACGGCCGGGACCGCCTCGATGAGGAACATCCACTGCCAGCCATGCAGGCCGCCGAGCCCGTCGAGATTGAGGATGAAGCCTGAGATGGGCGCGCCGATCACCGTCGAAATCGGGATGGCGAACATGAACCAGCCGATGATTCTGGCGCGGTAGGCCGCCGGGAACCACAGGGTGATGAAGAAGATGATGCCGGGGAAGAAGCCCGCTTCGGCGACGCCGAGCAGAAGGCGTATCATGTTGAGGCTGAATTCACCGACCACGAAGGCCTGCGCGCCGGCGACCAGGCCCCATGTCAGCATGATGCGTGCGATCCACAGCCGGGCGCCGTAGCGATCGAGGGCAAGATTGCTCGGCACTTCGAAGAAGAAATAGGCGATGAAGAAGATGCCGGCAGCACCGCCGAAGGCGGCAGCCGGCAGGCCGAGATCCTTGCTCATCGAAGCGCCGGCAAAGCCGATGTTCACCCGATCGAGATAGGCGATGAAATAGCAGAGCATCAGAAAGGGGACGAGGCGCCACGTCACCTTGTCCATCGTTCTGCGTTCAATTTCAGCCATGGTATTTCCTCCTGATTATATTGTTTTGAATGGCAATGCTTTGTTGGACGGCGGTATGTCGGGTCTATGCACTCCCCCTGCTGATCGCTCGTCGTCGCATGCAAGCGCGCGAAGGCGGCCGCTGTCAAATCGCAGCCGGATCCTCGCGGGAACCTACCGGCGGACGCGATGCATTCACCCCGCCGATCTCGGCGGCGTTCGGAGAAGCCCTGACTGGGACTGGCTGCACATCACCCAAGGGGGAGGAGAGCAGGTATGACCTTGGCCGACATGGGGGGCGCGGGAAAATTTCACAACGGCGTTGCAAAGCGTCAATGCCGCGATGAAGCCTCTCGATTTGAGAAGACTGTTTCGAAAAGCCTCGGTTTATTTCAAAATCCGAACAAATAACGGCTGACGCGGTTCTTGTAGGCGACGTATTCATCTCCGAAGCGCTCGTTGAGAAAGCGCTCTTCGTTCAAGATCTCGCAATGGGTTATCGCGATATACGCCAAAGCGATCACCAGGAAGATTAGTCGCCCGTGCACGAGAAATGCGCCGACGAAAATGGCGTCCAGCATGATGTAGATCGGATTGCGCGACACGGCGAAAAGGCCGTTCATGACGAGGCCTTTCTGTTCGCCCGCGGCATCGGCGCGGCCGACCTCGCGGTCGATGCCGACTCGCCAGAAATCACCCATGTTGAACTGCGCAAACGGATACATCGCCACGCCGGCAAGGCAAAGAACAGCGCCGATGACCCGAAGGATTGAGCTATCCTGAATCTGGTAGGCCAGCAGGCCGGGAACCCAGTCGGTGATTGGGGTTCCCCAAGCATACAGCAAGGCGAACAGGCCGAAGAGCCAGAACACCGCCATGCTGGCCTGTTTGAGCGCAATCTCCCGCCGCGGAGCTTCATGCATGTCGGCCACCGAACGTATACCCCGGCGGCGGAACATCGCGGTTCGGACCGCGATCATCGCGACGAGGCCGGCGAATGCAAGCAAGGGAACGACATCTACGACCTGCATTTCAGTGATCTCCCCCAAGTCCTGACAGGCGCAGACGGCAGTATCGCTGTATTGTCGCACTTGGCAAGACGGCCGGAATAGTGCTTGTCGAGAGTTCAGCCGCCAAGACCTCAACGGCCGAGATCTCAACGGCCGAGACCTGGCCGCCTCATCGACGATCCCTCGGATCGCCCGCGGCGCATGAGCGGGCGGAACACGGGCTTTCGCAGCCTGCAGGGGAGAACGGCCTCTCCGATCGGATACCCGCTCCGCGCATCGATCAGGCTGCCGCTCCGGTCGAGCCGTCGACCGGGATGGTCCCGCTTGCGAGGCAGGCTTGCCTCTGCCGGCTACGCCCCGGCTTCTTCCAGCGCCGCGCTGGCTTCGAGCCAGGCTTCCTCGGCCAAAGCGAGCCGCTCGCCGGCGGTGGCGCGCGCCTTTGCCATGTCGGCGGCCTTGTCGGGCGAGCGCTCGAAGAGGCCCGGCCGGGAGAGCTTCTCGTCGAGATTGGCGATGATGGCCTGGAGCTTGTCCATCGCCGCCTCGATCTGACGGATCCTCTCGCGGCTCGAAGCGGTCTGCGCCCGCTTGGCGGCATTGTTCTGGCGCTGGGTCGGTTCGCCACCGCGCTCGGACTTCTCGGCGGCGGGCTTGGCCAGCACCAGCCTGCGGTAATCCTCCATGTCGCCCTCGAACGGCTTCACCGTGCCGTTGGCGACCAGCCACAGGCGGTCGACGCAGGCCTCCAGCAGATAGCGGTCGTGGCTGATGAGGATGACGGCGCCGGGATAGTCGTTGAGGGCCTGCACCAGGGCCTGGCGGCTGTCGATGTCGAGATGGTTGGTCGGCTCGTCGAGGATGAGCAGGTGCGGGCCGCCGAAGGTCGCCAGGCCCATCAGCAGGCGCGCCTTCTCGCCGCCGGAGAGGTTGTCCACCGGGGTGTCGGCCTTGTCGGCGGCAAAGCCGATCTGCGCCGTGCGGGCGCGGATCTGCGCCTCGGTCGCCCCCTTCATCAGCTCGGCGACATGGTCGCGGGCCGTGGCGCGCGGGTTGAGCTCGTCGAGCTGGTGCTGGGCGAAATAGGCGACCTTGAGGGCGGATGAGCGCCGGGCCCTGCCGCTCATCGCTTCGAGCCGCCCCGCCAGGAGCTTGGCGAAGGTCGACTTGCCGTTGCCGTTGGAGCCGAGCAGGCCGATGCGGTCCTCATTGTCGACCGACAGATCGAGGCGGGAGAGCACCGTGCGCTCGCCATAGCCGATGCTGACCCCTTCCATCGCGATGATGGGCGGCGAAAGCGGCTTGAGCGGCGGCGGGAAATCGAAGGGCTTGATCTCGTCGTCCACCAGGGCGGCCACAGGCTCCATGCGGGCCAGCATCTTGATGCGGGACTGGGCCTGCGTCGCCTTCGACGCCTTGGATTTGAAGCGGTCGATGAAGGACTGGATGTGGCGGCGCTGGTCCTCCTGCTTCTTGCGCAGCTTGAGCGACAGGGCTTGCTTCTCGCGGCGCTGCCTCTCGAACTCGTCATAGCCGCCGCGATAGAGCTCGAGCCGGCCTTCCGTCAAATGGAGGATGAAATCGACGGAGGCGTTGAGAAGGTCGCGGTCATGGCTGATCACCACCACCGTGTGCGGATAGGAGGCCAGATAGTCCTGCAGCCAGAGCGTGCCTTCGAGATCGAGGTAATTCGTCGGCTCGTCCAGCAGCAGCAGGTCCGGCTCGGTGAAGAGCAGGGCCGCCAGCGCGACGCGCATGCGCCAGCCGCCGGAGAATTCGGAGCAGGACCGGCTCTGCGCGGCATGGTCGAAGCCGAGGCCGGCCAGGATGGTGGCGGCCCGGGCCGGGGCCGCGTGGGAGCCCTTGTCCGCCAGCCGCGTCTGGATCTCGGCGATGCGGTGCGGGTCGGTCGCCGTCTCGGCTTCGGCGAGGAGAGCGGTGCGCTCCTCGTCGGCGGCGAGCACGACGTCGATCAGGCTTTCGGGGCCGCCGGGCGCCTCCTGCGCCACCCGGCCGATCCGCATGCCGCGCGGCACGGAGACGGAGCCGAGGTCGGGCGAGAGTTCCCCCATGACCATGCGGAACAATGTCGTCTTGCCGGTGCCGTTGCGTCCGAGAAAGCCGACGCGCGCATCCGGGGGCAGCGCCACGGTGGCGTTGTCGAAGAGGACGCGGGGTCCGATGCGGTAGGTGAGCCCGTTGACGTGCAGCATGGCGGGCTTTTGGCATGAGTGCCGCGGCGGGGCAATGTTTCCGTGCGAGAACGGGAGATCGGCGGCGCGGCGCGAATTTAGCGGGATGAACGGTTGAAGCAAGGCGGGGGCCTAGCTATAAGCCGCTGACCCTAACCAGCAGCAATCAGGACGATTATGGCTATCGAGCGTACCTTTTCGATCATCAAGCCCGATGCGACCAAGCGCAATCTGACCGGCGCCATCAATGCCGTGTTCGAAAAGGCGGGCCTGCGCATCGTCGCCCAGAAGCGCATCCGCATGACCAAGGAACAGGCCGAGACCTTTTACGCCGTGCACAAGGACCGCCCGTTCTTCGGTGAGCTCGTCGAGTTCATGATATCGGAGCCGGTCGTCGTGCAGGTGCTGGAGGGCGAGAACGCCGTTGCCAGGCATCGCGAAGTGATGGGCGCGACCAACCCGGCCAACGCGGCCGAAGGCACCGTCCGCAAGCTCTACGCCTTGTCGATCGGCGAGAATTCGGTGCATGGCTCGGACGCGCCGGAGACCGCCAAGCAGGAGATCGCCCAGTTCTTCTCGGGCAACGAGATCGTCGGCTGAGGCGAGCCTGGGAGCGCGGACATCCTGTCCATATGCGCTAACTTTGCCGAGAATAGCGCGATTTTCCTTCTCCCATGCGGGAGAAGGTGGCGCGAAGCGCCGGATGAGGGTCTGGACTTCTGCAATTCCAGCACGACTATTGAGCTATCTGCGTTGAAGTTTAGACCCTCATCCCCCTGCCGGGACCTTCTCCCGGCTCGGGAGAAGGCGGGTCTTGCCCATATGTTAGCGCCTATGGGCAGGATGCCCGCGCTTCGGATCAGGGCGTCAGGCCGCCGCGAATGCGGGTCTGGTAGCCGGTCGACGCCCTGAGCCGCCCCTCCAGCCACAGGCTGTAGCGCGAGGCGCCGAAGCACAGGCCGAAATAGACGATCCCGGCAAAGAAATAGGCCTCGTTGAAGCAGTTCGGCCAGATCTGCTCGTTCTGCGCCGCCGCGCGGCCGGCGCTGAGGAAGTCCATCATGCCGATGGCGACGACCAGCGGTGTGTTCTGGATCAGGCCGATGGCGAGATTGACGATGGCCGGGATGACCGAGCGCAGCGCCTGCGGCAGGATCACCAGCTGGAAGGCATGGCGGTAGGACAGGCCGAGCGCCCGCGCCGCCTCGTTCTGTCCGGCCGGCAGGGACTGGATGCCGGCCCGGACGATCTCCGCAAGGTAGGACGAGACGAACAGCGTCAGGGCCACCTCGACGCTGAAGAACAGGTTCACGTTGAAGCGCGGCAGCATCATCGGCACGATCAGGATGCTGACATAGAGCACCACCAGCATCGGGATGCCGCGCAGCACCTCGATCGCCGCGACGCAGATCAGCCGGATGCCGCCCATCTTGGAGCGCCGGCCGAGCGCCATCAGGATGGCGACGGGAAAGGCGGCGGCGAAGGCGATGGTGGCGATCAGCATGGTCAGCGGCAGGCCGCCCCACTGGTTGGTCGAGACGTCGGTACCCGAGAGAAAGCCCGACAGCAGCAGGCAGGCGAGCGTCGGTATCGCGATCCAGGCGACGACGAGCGGGATGCCCCAGAAGGCGGGCAGCGTGCTGGCGATGACGAGTCCGAAGAGAAGGACGAGCGTGACGATCGGCCGCCACAGCATGTCGCCGGGATAGGTGCCGAACAGGATCAGCTTGATGTTGGCGTGGATGAAGGCCCAGCAGGCGCCGCTGCGGGCCTGGCAATCCTGCGCCGTGCCCGTCCAGGTCGCGTCGATCAACGCCCAGCGGATGAGGGGGACGGCGATCCAGGCTGCGACCGCCAGCACGACCAGCGTGATCACCGTATTGACCGGCGAACTGAAGAGCCCGGCGCGCCATTGCTGCCAGCGATCGGACCAGACGGGGCGCTGGGCCCGGGAAAGGGAGGGCTGGCTCATCGGGCGATCAATCCCCGGTCGATCAGGCGCGCGTTATAGAGGTTCATCAGTGCGGATACGCCGAGGCTCAATGTCAGGAACACGGCGACGAGGATGATGATCGTCTCGATGGCGTTGCCGAGATTGTTGGCGCTGGTGTTGATGACGGTGACGAGGTCGGCATAGCCGATGAGCACGCCCAGCGTCGAATTCTTGGTCAGGTCGAGATAGCTCGACGTCATCAGCGGCGTGATCACCCGCATGGCCTGGGGCAGCACGATGAGGCGCATGATGCGGCCCCGCGACAGGCCGACGGCCCGGCCCGCCTCCCATTGGCCGACGCCGACGGACTGGATGCCGCTGCGCACGATCTCCGAGATGCTGGCGGCCGAATTGATGGTGAGCCCGGTGAGGAGCGCCGCGAATTCCGGCGTCATGGTGAGGCCGCCGGTGATGTTGAAGCCGTGCAGGGCCGGCAGGTCCGGCGTCAGGGAAAGACCCGAAACGACGATCCAGGCGGCAGCGAGCGCGGGAAAGAGCGCGGCCAGGCCGAGAAGGGCGGCGAGGGGCAGCGGGCGCTCGCGCCGGCGGATCACCACCGTCAGGACGAGGGCGAGTGCGGCGAGCACGCCGATCAGCGGCCACAGGCTGCCGTCGCCGACCACGATCCAGGGCAGGAAGACGCCGCGGATGGAGAGGAAGACATAGGGCAGGGGCTGCAGGGCCTGCCTCACCGGCGGCAGCGCATGGGTGGTCGCGATCCAGAAGAAGAGTTGCAGCGTCAGCGGCGTGTTGCGGATCACCTCGACATAGGCCTGGACGAGGCGCGACAGCAGGAGATTGCCGGACAGCCTGGCGATGCCCAGCGCCACGCCGAGGATGGTCGCCAGCAGGCAGCCGAAGAACGAGACCTTGATGGTGTTGAGCAGGCCGACCAGGATGGCCCGTCCATAGGTGTCGCCCGGCGCGTAGGGGATCATCTGTTCGCCGATGTCGAAGCCGGCAGGCTGGCCGAGATAGCCGAAGCCGGGCTGCATGCCGAGACGATACATGCTGTCGACGAGATTGGTGCCGAGGACGGCGAAGATCAGGAAGATCGCCGCGATCAGCGCCAGCTGCGTATAGGGACGGTCGCCCCACCAGGCGCCGACCGCGCCCAGCGGGCCGGGCTTGGCGGGCGCCTCGACGGCGGTGTCTTCGGCCATGGCTGCAATCCGGGGCGCGGGCCGCTCCTGCCGCCATTGGGGCGCAGGAACGGTCCGCAGTGACACGAAGGCGGAAGCCGGCAGGCGGGCCGGCGCCGCCCGCTCAGCGGAACGGCGGCGAATAGATCAGGCCACCCTTGGTCCAGAGCTGGTTGAGGCCGCGATCGAAGCCGATCTTGGTGCCCTTGCCGAGGTTGCGCTCGAAGATCTCGCCGTAATTGCCCACCTTCTTGATGATGTTGTAGGCGAATTTCGGATCGAGGCCGATCGCCTCGCCCAGCGACGGATCGACGCCGAGGAAGCGCTTGATGGCCGGGTCGCTGCTGGTGAGGAAGCTGTCGACATTCTTGCTGTCGATGCCGAATTCCTCCGCCTGGATCGTGGCATAGACGGTCCAGTTGACGATCTCCAGCCAGCGGTCGTCGCCGCCGAGCACGGCGGGAGCCAGCGGCTCCTTGGAGAGGCGCTCGGGCAGCAGGACATAGTCGTCGGGATTGGGCAGGGCGGCACGCCGCAGGCCGAGGTCGGAGCCGTCCTGGGTCAGGGCATCGACGCGGCCCGAGAGCAGGGCCTGCGTGAAGGTGTTGGTGTCCTCGATGACGACGGATTTGTAGGTCTTGCCGTTCTTGCGGAAGAAGTCGGCGATGTTCTGCTCGCCGGTGGTGCCGCTCTGGACGCCGATGGTGGCGCCGTCGAGGTCGGCCGCCTTGGTCACGCCGACCGACTTCTTCACCAGGATGCCCTGGCCGTCATAGAAGACCACGGGACCGAAATGGAAGTTGAGCTTGAACGCCCGGGTGATCGTCTGCGTCACGCCCGACAGCAGGATGTCGAACTGGCCGGCCTGCAGGGCGGGAAGGCGCTGCTGGGGCGAGGACGAGGTGAACTCGACCTTGTCGGGATCGTTGAAGACGGTCACCGCCAGGGCGCGACCGAAATCGACGAAGAAGCCCTGCCACTTGCCGTTGCTGTCCGGCGCGAAGAAGCCGGCCTGGGTGCCGACGCCGACCTTGATGACGCCCCGCGCCTTGATCTTGTCGAGCGTCGGCCCGGCATGGGCCGGAACCGCGGCGATGACGCCCGCCGCGAGCATTGCGATCGCCACGCCGGCGCCGCGCGAGACCGCGCGCCTCACTGAATTCAGCATGAGAGCCCCTTTCATTCCTGTCTCCTGCGAAGGCGCCCGCCAGCGGTCGCTTCCGCGATGTCGTCTCACCGAAGACGTTTCCTTCATCCTTTGGCATGATCCGGCGATCATGTCTGCATGGCAAGCCGGCGAACGGGCCGGCTGCCGGTGCCGCGCCGGGGAAGATCCGGCCGGCCTGCTCGATGCCGTCGTCTTCTCCCCCGGCATCAGGACGTTTCGACCGTTCCGGCACGCCGGGCAGCATAGCGCTCGACACCGCCCAGCGCGTCGTAGATCAGCACCGCGAGCAGCGCGACGATCACGCCGCCCTGCAGGATGAAAGCGGTGTTGGAACTCTGCAGGCCGGCGATGATCACCTCGCCGAGCCCCTTCGCCGCCACGGTGGACCCGATCGTCGCCGTGCCCAGATTGATCACGAAGGAGAGGCGGAAGCCGGTGAGGATCACCGGCAGGGCCAGCGGCAGCTCCACCTGCAGCAGGCATTGCCTGGCGCTCATGCCCATGCCCCGCGCGGCGTCGAGGGCGGCGGCCGGCACCTCGCGCAGGCCCGTGATGGTGTTCTCGAAGATCGGCAGCAGCCCGTAGAGCACCAGGGCGATCAGCGTCGGCTTGACGCCGAAGCCCACGGCCGGCACCGCCAGCGCCAGCACCGCCACGGGCGGGAAGGTCTGCCCGATATTGACGATGGTGCGCGAGAGCGGCAGGAATTCGGCCCCGGCAGGCCGGGTGACGAAGATGCCCGCAAGAAGAGCGATCACGCCGCTGATCAGGCTCGCCCCGGCGACGAGCGCGAGATGGTCGACCGTGAGGTCGAGCAGGCTGCCCTGGTTGTAGATCGCCGGCGCCCCGTTCTCGGTGAGCGGCCGCAGGAGCGGCTCGAACAGGTCGGGGGCCAGCACCAGCAATGCCAGCAGGACGACCCCGGCGATGCGCGCGGCGAGGGCGAACCAGCTCATGCCGGCCGTCCCGCGCGGCGGAGGATGGCCGGCAGGGTGATCCGGCCCCGGAGCGTGCCGTCCGGCGCGGCCACTGGCAGGCTTTCGGCGCCGGACCACAGGAGGTCCGAAAGCGCGTCGCGCAGGGTGGCGTCGTCGGCGATCGGCTTGCCCGTCGCCTCGCCGGGCTGGACCGCATCGGCGACCCGAGTGAGGGAGAGAAGGCGCAGGGGCCTGTCGGCCCCGCCCACCAGCTTCTCCACGAAGCCCGGTACGGGGTGGGCGAGGATCTCGGCGGGCGTCGCGTATTGCAGCACCTCGCCGCCGTCCATCACCGCGATACGGTCCCCGAGATGGATGGCTTCCTCCATGTCGTGCGTCACCAGCACGACGGTGATGCCGAGCCGGCGCTGGAGCGCCAGCAGGTCCTCCTGCGCCTTGGCGCGGATGATCGGATCGAGCGCGCCGAAAGGCTCGTCCATCAGCAGCACGGCGGGTTCGGCCGCCAGCGCCCTGGCGACGCCGACGCGCTGCTGCTGGCCGCCGGAGAGCTGGTGCGGGAATTTCCCGGCATAGGAGGCGGGATCGAGCTCGAACAGTTCGAGGAGCTCGACGACGCGCCGGCCGATTCGCGCCCGGTCCCAGCCGAGCAGCGTCGGCACGGTCGCGATGTTGCGCGCCACCGTCCAATGCGGGAACAGGCCGTGGCCCTGGATGGCATAGCCGATGCCGCGGCGCAGTTCCTCGCCGGAAAGGCCCGCCGTATCGCGGCCGTCGATGCGGATCGTGCCGGAGGTGGGCTCGATCAGCCGGTTGATGATGCGCAGCAGGGTCGACTTGCCGCTGCCCGACGTCCCCACCAGCACGGTGATGGTGCCGCGTTCGACGGTGAGCGAGACATCGTTGACCGCGAGCAGGGGGCCGAAGCGCCGGCTGACATGTTCGACTTCGATCATGAGCGCTGCCCCTTGAGCAGATCGACGGCGGCGTCGAGGATGATGGCCGCCGTGAAGGCGAGCGCGATGGTCGGCACCGTGCCGAGCAGGACGAGGTCGATCGCCTGCTGGCCGATGCCGTTGAAGACGTAGAAGCCGAAGCCGCCGCCGCCGATCAGGGCGGCGATGGTGACGAGGCCGATATTCTGGACCAGCACGATGCGCACGCCGGTGAGGATGACGGGCAGTGCCAGCGGCAGCTCGACCTGGAACAGGCGCTGACGCCTCGTCATCCCCATGCCGGCCGCCGCGTCGACGGCGGCAGGGGGCACCGAGGCAAGTCCGGCCGCCGTGTTGGAGACCACCGGCAGCAGCGAATAGAGGAAGAGCGCGATCACCGCCGGCGCGGCGCCGATGCCGCGAATGCCGAGATCGCGCAGGAGCGGATAATTGGCGGCAAGGAGGGCGAGGGGCGCCATCATCAGGCCGTACATGGCTATCGAGGGCACGGTCTGGATGATGTTGAGCACCGGCAGCACGATGCCGCGCAGCTTCTGCGAACGGTGGCAGGCGATGCCGAGCGGCAGGCCGATCACCAGGGCGCCGGCGAGGGAGCCGAGCGCCAGTTCGACATGGCGCAGGGCGTTGCCCGCAAAACCGTCCGAATAGGTCGCATATTCCTTCATCACCGACAGGCCGTTCCAGTGGCCCGAGATCAGGAAGGCGGCGAAGACCGCCGCGGCGACGGCCAAGGCGAGCAGCCGCCTGACCGGTCCGAGCGCCAGCTTGGCGGCGGCGTCGGTGAGAATGATCGCAAAGGAGAAGGCGAGCAGCCAGAAGCCGGCGGCCGGCGCAACGCGGGCGAGTGCCTTGCCCGGCGGCATCAGCGCGGCGGGCACGAGGCCGATCAGCACGCCCAGCACGATCAGGGCCGCGCCGGCGAGCAGGAGGCGGAAGAGCGGCCCGTTGCGTCGCAGCACCGTGGCGGCGGCGAGAATGAAGAGCAGGAGGGACGGCCAGCCGATGCCGGCGGGCAAGGCGCCGAGGAGTTCCACGCCCCTGGCGGCGGCGATGCGGTTGGGGCGGAAATTCGCGAAAGGAAGCGTCAGAGCGGCCGCGGTGACGATGGCCATGACGAGGCCGAGCTTGTCGAAGCCGCCGCTGCCGGCGAGGATGCGCCAGGCTGCGGGGTGCGCCGGGAAAGCGCTAGTGTCGGCTGTCCTCGCTTTCCCGGCGCCGAGGCTCACTTCACGAAGCCCTTCGACTTCAGATAGTCCGCCGCGACGTCCTTGGCGGCCTCGCCGTCGACCTGGATGCGGCCGTTGAGCGTCTGCAGCGTGTTGAGGTCGAGGCTGGCGAAGACGGGCTTCAGCCAATCCGCGATTTCGGGATGGGCCTTGAGGGCGGCTTCGCGCACGATCGGGGCCGGGGCGTAGACGGGCTGCACCGACTTGTCGTCGTCGAGGACGACGAGGTCGCCCGCGCCGATGCCGCCATCGGTGCCGTAGACCATGGCGGCGTTGACGCCGTCGGTCTGCTCGGCGGCGGCCTTGATGGTGGCGGCGGTGTCGCCGCCCGAGAGCACCAGCAACTGGTCGGAGCTCAGCTTGAAGCCGTAGGTCGTCTGGAAGGCGGGCAGGGCGGAGGCGCTGTTGACGAATTCGGCCGAGGCCACCAGCTTCACCTTGCCGCCGCCGGTGACGAACTTGCCGAAATCGTCGAGCGTCTTCAGCTTGTTCGCGTCGGCCAGGTCCTTGCGGACCGCGATGGCCCAGGTGTTGTTGGCGGGCGCGGGCTGGAGCCAGACGATCTTGTTGGCGTCATAGTCGAGCTTCTTGGCCTCGGCATAGCCCTTGGCCGCGTCCTTCCAGAGGGTATCGTCGGCCTTGTTGAAGAAATAGGCGGCATTGCCGGTATATTCGGGATAGAGATCGATCTCACCCGAGGTGATCGCCTTGCGCACGATCGGCGTCGTGCCGAGGCCGACACGGTTGTTGACCGACAGCCCGTGCGATTCGAGTACCTGCACGATGATGTTGCCGAGAAGGTTGCCCTCGGTGTCGATCTTCGAGGCGACGGTCACGTCGGCGGCCTGCGCCATGCCCGCCGTCATGGTCATCGCCAGGGCGATGCCCCAGGATGCCAGAGAACGGGACGTCAGCTTGGTCGTCATCGGATACTCCTTTGAAAGGGCGCAATGGCGGCCCGGTCGATGAGGTATGAAGCTGAATCGGAAGAGGAAGGAAACGCATTATCCTCCTGATTCACAGCCCCTTTACAAGATACGTCCTGCGTTACGCATCCCGCGCCGTCGCGGTCACCAGGCTGGCGCAGAGCAAGGCGGCTCCGATCCAGATGCTCGCCGACCGGTAGCCGATGATCGCAAACGGATGGGCACCGCGGCACAGCGACTTCGCAAGCTGACAAATATCGCTATTGCTGACAAGGCACAGCCCGGCGTTCGGAGGAGAAAGATAGGCGTAGCGGATCACGTCTGCGTAGGTGAGCCACCACCAGCCGACCGAGAAAACGACGACGGTTGCGCCGGATATGACGAGGAACCTGCTGGCTGGCGACATGGCATCCGTGCTTTCAGGAGATCGCCAGGCCGAGCGCGGACAGGATTTCCCGGCGAAGATGGACGAGGTCGGCATCGTCCCGGTGGCGGGGATAGGGCTTGTCGACGGTGAACGCCGCCTTGATGCGGGCCGGGCGGTCGCTGAACACCACGATGCGCGAGGCCAGCAGCAGCGCCTCCTCCACGTCGTGGGTGACGAGCAGGGCGGTGAAGCCGACGCGTTGCCACAGCGCGACGATTTCGTCCTGCAGCATCAGGCGGGTGAGCGAATCGAGCTTGCCCAGGGGCTCGTCGAGCAGCAGCAGGGCCGGATCGTGGACGAGCGCCCGCGCCAGGGAGGCGCGCTGGGCCATGCCGCCGGACAATTGGTGCGGATAGGCGCGGGCGAAGGCGCCGAGGTCGACGAGCGACAGCGCCTCGTCGACGCGATGCCGGTTCTGCCCGAGGATGCCGCGCGCATCGAGGCCGCTCGCGACGTTCTTCCACACCGTGAGCCAGGGAAACAAGGTCGGATCCTGGAAAACGAGGATGCGCGAGGGATCGGGCGCGGTGATCGCGGCACCGTCGGCGAGGATGGTGCCGCTCGCGGGCCTCTCCAGCCCGGCGACAAGGCGCAGAAGGGTGGACTTGCCGCAGCCGGACGGGCCGAGCAGCGCCACGAACTCGCCCGGCTCGACCTTGAGGTCGACGCTCTCGAGCACCGGCAGCGGCGTGCCGCCGAGATCGAAATGATGGCTGACCGTCCGGATGTCGACGGCGATGCGGGCGGGATGCGCCATCAGATGAAGCCTTTCTGCCAGCCGAGGAGACGGTCGCGGACAAGGAAGAGCAGCTTCACGATGCCGGCGCACAGGAGGGCCATGATGATCAGCGTCGCATAGACGTTGGCATAGCCCGAATAGGCCGTCTGGAACTGGATGTACCAGCCCAGGCCATATTTCGCTCCCAGCATTTCCGCCACCACCAGCACGGCGAACGAATAATAGAGGCCCATGAACAGGCCGACGAAGACATGCGGCAGGGAGGCCGGCATGGCGATCCTGCGGATCAGGTACCAGTCGCTCGCCCCGAAGATGCGGCTGACGTCGTAATAGGCGCGGTCGACCGAGCCGACGCCGGAAGCGGTGAGGATGGCGACGGGAATGCCCGAGGCGAGCGCCACGATGAAGATGCTGGCGTCGAAGGTGGTGGGAAAGAAATAGAAGGTGCAGGGGATCCAGGCCGTCGCGGGCACCGGACCGATCAGCTTCAGGATCGGCATGCCCCAATAGGAAAAGCGCTTCGACCAGCCGAGCGCGATGCCCGCGGCGTAGCCGGCGAGGACGCCGGAAGCGAAGCCCAGCGCCCACAGGCGCAGCGTATAGGCGATGCAGATCAGGAGGCGCGGGCCATCGGTCACATAGACGTTGAGGAGGCCGTGCGGCGGCGAGAAGAACGGCTTCGGCAGCCAGCCGAACTTCGCCGTCGTCAATTCCCACAAGGCGAGCCAGATGCCGATGGCGAGCAACCACGGGCCGTAATGGACCAGCCCCGCGCCGACCCGCCCGAGGCGATGGACGCCGAAGGCGAGAATGGCGAGGACGACGGCGCCGCTGCCGGTGATCGCCGCGAACAGGCCGGCGCTTCCCCACGGCACGACGTCGGGCAGGCCGATGGTCACCAGCGCCGCCGCGGCCCACGCGATTGCCGCGAGCGCGCCGTTTCTCCACAGGTTGCGCCCGATCGTATCGAAGGCGGGAGACGCCGTGCCCGCGCGCAGCGCCCTTGTCATATCGCTCATTGTTAGGCCTCAGGCGAGAAGGTTGACCGTGATCCGCTCGGCGAATTGCTTGGGATCGGTCGTCGGGTCGAGGACCTTGACCAGCTTGAGATCCTCCGCGGTGATCCGGATCTGGTCGACGAGTTCCTGGCCGATCGGATGGTTGTGATAGACCAGCTTGCCGAGGATCTCGGTGAGGTCGGCCACGCTGAGGCCGGCCGGCTTGAGAGTCTCGAAATACCACTGCGCCACCTCGTCGGGATGATTGGCGGTGTATTCGTGCACTTCGATATTCGCCTCTGCGAGGCGGCGCAGCGCATCCTTGTTGGCTTCGAGGAAAGGTCCGTTGGCGCCGAGCACGCAGCAGGTGTGGTCCGCATAGACGCCGGTCTGCGTGTCGGCGATCTTGGTGAGGCCGAACTGCTTCTCGATCGACCACGCCCAGGGATCGAGATGGGCGGCGAGGTCCGCATCGCCGCGATTGACGGTTTCGCCGACGAGGTCGAACGGAACCGCCTTCCAGGTGACGTCGGTCTCCGGATCGATGCCGGCCTTGGCCAGCGTGACCTGGAAGGCGACCTGCGGCGGCGCGCCGATGCCGTAGGTCGCGATGGTCTTGCCCTTGACGCCCTGGAGATCGGTGATGCCCGAGGCCTTGGACGCCAGCAGGCGCTGGCAGCCGCCATGGGAGCCGACGAACAGCTTCACGTCGAAGCCCTGCTCCAGGGGCTTCAGCCAGTCGCCGATCAGGCCGGCGCCCGCATCGGCCTTGCCGGTCGCCAGCGCCTGGATCAGGGTCTGGCCGCTCGCCCCCTGGTAGAACAGCTCGACGTCGAGATTATGCTTGGCATAGATGCCCTTGGCGACACCGAAGCCGAGCGGCGAGTGGCAGGCGGCGACCTCCGTCCAGGCGAGGCGGATCTTGGGTGCCGGCGCCGCGACGGCCGGCGAGAAGACATGGGCGCCTGCGATGGTCAGGGAGGCGGCGGCGCTGGCGCCGCCGGCCAGTTGGAGAAGTTTGCGGCGATTGAGCGTGGATGGTCCCGGCATCGGGGGCTCCTGGAATGGGAGGGGGGAGTGACAGTCGGGTGAAACTCGCCTTCCTGGGACCGCGGACGTCCCGTCCGCCTCTTTTCGGCCGGTATGGCGGCTCCAAGAGCCGGCGGGATGCCGGCGGTCCCGGGAAGGGTTCGACAATGCGTGCGGTCCGCCTGGTCAGGCGGCCTCGCGCTGGGCCTGGCCGTCGAGCGTCTCTTCCGACGCGTCGAGCGCCTGGGATAGATCGGCGATGATGTCGTCGGGATGTTCGATGCCGATGGACAGGCGCACATAGCCGGGCGTCACGCCGGTGGAGAGCTGCTCCTCCGGCGAGAGCTGCTGATGCGTCGTCGAGGCCGGATGAATGGCGAGCGACCGGGCGTCGCCGATATTGGCGACATGATAGAGCAGCTTCAGCGCATCGATGAAGCGCTTGCCGGCGTCGACCCCGCCCTTGAGCTCGAAACCCACCAGAGCGCCATAGCCGCCGCGCAGATAGGTCTCCGCCCGGCGGCGGTTCTCGTCCGACTGCAGCCCCGGGAAGATCACCCGGGCGACGGATGCGTGCTTCGACAGGAAGTCGGCGACCTTGACGGCGTTCTCATTGTGCTGGCGCAGGCGGAGCGGCAGGGTTTCCAACCCCTGCAGCAGCTGGAACGCGTTGAAGGGAGAGAGCGCCGCGCCGATGTCGCGCAGCAGCTTCACGCGCACGCGCAGGATATAGGCGATCGGGCCGAGGGGCTTGGCCGCTTCGGTCCAGACCGCGCCGTGATAGGCCTCGTCCGGCTGCGTCAGCAGCGGAAAGCGTTCGGCATGCTCCTCCCAGGGGAAATTGCCGCCGTCGACGATGAGGCCGCCGATCGAGGTGCCATGGCCGCCGATATATTTGGTGGCCGAGTACACCACCACGGCGGCGCCGTGCTCGAGCGGACGGGCGATCAGCGGCGCCGCCGTGTTGTCGACGATCAGCGGCACGCCGAGAGAGCGGCCGATATCGGCGATCTCGCGGATGGCGAGCACGTGGAGCTTCGGGTTCGGCAGCGTCTCGGCGTAATAGGCGCGGGTCCGATCGTCGGTGGCTCGCCGGAAATTCTCGGGATCGGAAGGATCGACGAAGCGCACCTCGACGCCGAACTGCCGGAGCGTCTGGGAGAACAGCGTCCAGGTGCCGCCATAGAGGTCGGTCGAGGAGACGATGTTGTCGCCGGCCTGGGAGAGGTTGAGCACGGCATAGGCCGAAGCGGTCTGGCCCGACGCGACGGCGAGCGCCGCCGCGCCGCCCTCGATGGCGGCGATGCGCTGCTCCAGCGCGTCCGTCGTCGGATTCTGCACGCGCGTATAGATGTTGCCGAGCTCCTCCAGGGCGAACAGGCGCGCCGCGTGGCCGGTGTCCTGGAACTGGTAGGAGGTCGTCTGGTAGATCGGTACCGCCACCGCGCCGGTGGCGGGATCGGCGCGGTAGGCGCCGCCATGCAGCGCCAGCGTCTCGAAATGTCGTGAATCGGTGGTCATGGGCGGGGCTCCGGCGAGGGGTCAGTAGGCGGAAGCGGGTTCGACGGGCTTCGACACGTCGACGAGATCGGGATGGTGGCGGCGTGCGACGTCGGGATGGGACCGCAGGCGGCTCTTGAGGTAGTTGCGGCCGACCTCGCGGAAGAGCGGGTTGAGCGGGTCCTGGGTCAGGCCGCGGGTGTCGGCGGCGAGTTCGGGCGGAAGCTCGAGGAGAGGCACCTCGGCATCGAGCCGGGCGCCGAGGAAGAAGGGCACCGAGAGCCTGTCGGTCCCGGCCAGGGGCGAGACGACGCGATGGACGTTGGCGCGCAGATAGCCGTTGGAGGCGAGTTCCAGGATTTCGCCGATATTGACGACGAAGGTGCCCGGGATCGGCGGCGCGTCGATCCAGCCGCTTTCGCCCTCGACCTGCAATCCGCTCCGGACGTCCTGGAGCAGGAGCGTGAGGAATCCGGAATCCTTGTGGGCGCCGACGCCCTGGTCGCCCTCATCGGCGTCGCGCCCGGGATAGCGCACGATCTTGAGGAGCTGGTTGGGCTCGGGGGTGTAGATCGGTTCGAACACATCGGCCTTCTGGCCGAGGGCGAGCGCGAAGGCGCCGAGGAGGCGGATGCCGAGCCCGGTAATCTCCTGGAGGTAGCGCAGCAGGACGAGCTTGAACTCCGGCAGGGCCGCCGGCCATTGGTTCGGTCCCTGCAGGCGGGTCCATGCCGGTGCCGAGGCGCTGAAGACGCGCGCCTGCTTCTCGGCACCGATGTCGACCTGCTCGCGCCAGTCGGGCCTGCCGCGCGTATGCTCGAAGCCCGCCCGGTTGTAGCCCCGGAAATGCGGGGATCTGACCATCTCGATGGCGAGCTTGTCCTGCTCCGGCAGGTCGAAGAAGCGTCGTGAGAGCCGGAGCGCGTCGTCGACGAGCAGCTGGGGAATGCTGTGGCCGGTGAGATAGAAGAAACCGGGGCCGCGTGCGGCGGCCCGCAAGTCGCGCAGGAAACCGGCGCGCTCCTCCGGTTTGCCGTCGAAGCGACTGAAATCGAGAATGGGGAGCTTTTCGGGGTTGGCGGTCATGGATCTTGTTCGTTCTTGGCGACTGGGCCCTAAAGCGAACATGTCAAACTCTATAAGTCAAGTGAATTTATAGACTATATGTATTTGGAGGGCGAGGCCGTTCCTTGGAAAAAAATCCCGCTATATCAAGGATGCCCGGGCGCGGCCTGACTCTCTTCAAGAGAGGCAGCCGCCGCCGGCGCAAGGCAAGGGCGGCCCGGGGAGGTCGAAAAATCTTTATGATTGACTATTTCCATATTCTTTAGAGATATTGTTGGGATCAACGAGGAGATGGGTATGGACCTCAAATGGACGCGGCGTTCCGTCCTTGCTGCCAGTTCCATGGGGCTCGCCGCCGTCGCGCTCGGGCCGGCCCGGGCGGCCGACAGGACTGTGCGGATCGGCTATCAGAAATACGGCACTTTCCTGATCCTCAAGGCGCGCGGGCTGCTCGAGAAGAAGCTCGAGCCGCTCGGGTTCGGGGTCACCTGGACGGAGTTTCCCGGCGGTCCGCAATTGCTGGAGGCGCTCAATGTCGGTGCGCTCGATTTCGGCATCACCGGCGAGGCGCCGCCGATCTTCGCCCAGGCGGCCGGTGCGCCCCTCGTCTATATCGCCAACGAACCGGCGGCCCCGCGGGGCGAAGCGATCCTGGTGCTGAAGGACAGCCCGATCAAGGCGGTCGGCGAGCTCAAGGGCAGGAAGGTCGGCCTCAACAAGGGCTCGAACGTGCACTACCTCCTGGTCAAGGCGCTGGAGAAGGCGGGTCTCGCTTATGCCGATATCGAGCCGGTGTTCCTGACGCCTTCCGACGGCAGGGCCGCCTTCGAGCATGGCGACATCGATGCCTGGGTGATCTGGGATCCGTTCCAGGCCGCCGCGGAAGTCACCATCGAGGCGCGCCAGCTCGCCAATGGCGAGGGCATCGTCGCCAACAGGCAATTCTACCTGGGTGAGAAGAGCTTCGCGCAGGCCAATCCCGCCGTGATCGACGCCGTCCTCGCTTCCATCGGCGAGATCGACGCCTGGGCGAAGGGCAATGTCGAGCAGGCCGCGACCGAACTCGCGCCCGCCGTCGGCATTCCCGCTCCCATCCTCGGCAAGGCCCTGGCGCGCCAGGCCTGGAACGTGCAGCCGATCACGGCGGAGACGATCGCGGACCAGCAGAAGATCGCCGACACCTTCCACCAGCTCGGCCTCATTCCCAAGGCCATCAAGGTGTCGGACGCGCTGCGCCCCGGCGTCGCCCTGTGAGCCGGAGCGCAATGATGGACAGGTTCCTCGCCAGCCGTCGCCTCCAGGGCATCGTTCCCTGGATCCTGCCGGCGCTCGTCCTGATGTCGTGGGAGATCGCCGCGGACGCCGGCTGGCTCCAGGCGCGCGTGCTCTCCGCCCCGAGTGCGGTGGCGGTCGCCTTCTGGCAGACCCTGGCTGACGGCACCCTCGTCCACAACGTCGCCGTCAGCACGGGGCGGGCGTTGCAGGGCCTCGTGCTCGGCGGCCTGATCGGCCTTGCGCTCGGCGTCGTCAACGGCGTGTGGCGCCCGGCGGACCTGCTGCTCGATTCGACCCTGCAGATGCTGCGCAACGTGCCGCATCTGGCCATCATCCCCCTGGTGATCCTGTGGTTCGGCATCGGCGAGGGCGCCAAGATCTTCCTGGTGACCATCGGCGTCGTCTTTCCCGTCTACATCAACACCTATCACGGCATCAGGACCGTCGATCCGGCCCTGGTCGAGATGGCGCGGGTCTACGGGCTGGGACCGGTCGAGCGCTTCTGGCGGGTGATCCTGCCCGGAGCGCTTCCCTCGATCTTCGTCGGCCTGCGCTACGGGCTCGGCATCATGTGGCTGACCCTGATCGTGGCGGAGACCATCTCGGCCTCCTCCGGCATCGGCTACATGACGATGAACGCCCGTGAATTCCTGCAGACCGACGTCATCCTGCTCGGCGTCATCCTCTATGCAGTGCTGGGCAAGCTTTCCGACATCGTCGTGAAATTCTTCGAGCGGGCCGCGCTGCAATGGCATCCGAGCTATGTGCGGCCGCGGCGGGAGGCCTTCGCATGAGCCATGCCGTGCATTATGTCGAGGATGGCTATTTCATGCCGGAACTGGCGCGCAGCGCCGGCAGCGCGGCGCTTCCCTCGCAGGCCCCCGGGCCGGGCGGGCTGTCGGTCGAGTTGAAGGCGGTCTCGAAGGCCTTCGGTCATCGTGTCGTGCTGGACCGCCTCGATATCGCCATCCCGGCGGGGGCGTTCGTCGCGGTGGTCGGCCGTTCGGGCGGCGGCAAGTCGACCCTGCTGCGTCTCGTCGCCGGGCTGGAGAAGCCGAGCGGGGGCGAGGTGCTCGTCGGCGGAAAGGCGGCATCCCTGGCGCAGGGCGGCGCCAGGCTGATGTTCCAGGAGGCGCGCCTCCTGCCGTGGCAGAGGGTGATCGGCAATGTCGGCATCGCGCGCGGCCCCGGCTGGAAGAAGGCTGCCCAGGCCACGCTCGACGAGGTCGGCCTCGGCGATCGGGCCGGCGAATGGCCGAGCGTGCTCTCCGGCGGGCAGAAACAGCGTGTCGCGCTGGCCCGGGCCCTGGTGAGCCGGCCGGAGATTCTCCTCCTCGACGAGCCTTTCGGCGCCCTCGACGCCATGACGCGTGTGGAGATGCACCAGCTTCTGGCCCGCATCTGGCGCGAGCACGGCTTCACGGCGATGCTGATCACCCACGATGTCTCGGAGGCGGTGGCGCTCGCCGATCGCGTCATCGTCCTGCGCGACGGCGCCGTTGCGCTGGACGTCGCGGTCGACCTGCCGCGCCCGCCGCGCGAGAAGGACGATCCGGCGGCGGCAAGGCTGGCGGCCCGCATCCTCGCTTATGTCTAGGCCGGCCAAAGACGGGCGGTAACCAGGAAGCCGCCCCGGCGCCGAAAGGCGGCCCGATCCCCCTCGCGGCAGGCCCGGCCGCTTGCCCTCCGGCTGGATTGATGGCCAATTGCCTTCCCGGATCGTCGTCAAGGGAAGTGCCTCATGAGCTGCCTCGGTATCCATTTTTCCCTATCGGATTCAGAGGTCGATCACCTGCTCCGCATCGGCGACGACGGCAGGCGCCTTCATTATTTCCGCGAGTCGATCGAGCCCCTCTATGTCGCCGAGCACCCCGAGCGGATCGCCGAGAGCGGCACGGCCTGGGATGCCATGCACCGCGCCCTGGCGGAGGGGACGCTGTCGGGCGAAGGGCGCTATCCGCTCAATCACGTCGTGCTGGGCGGCACCAGCCTCTATGCCGGCGACGACTTCGTCATGCGCCTCAAGGCCCGCAACCAGGTCCAGGACGTGGCACGGGTTCTTCCGGCCATGACCCACAGCGAATTCCATCGGCGGTATCGGGCCATTCCGACGACGGACCACGCCTTCATCGTGAACAACGAGGAATTCGACGAGACCTGGCGCAGGTTCGAGGGGGTGCGCAGCTTCTGGCTCCGGGCGGCGGAGGAAGGCCGTTATGTGCTGTTCACGGCGAACGGCCGGATCGAGCCCTCGTCGTCGCTCTGAGCGCCGGAGCGAGAGCAGGCGCTGCGCGCTCTCTTTCGGCGGTTCCTCACGGCCTGAGATAGGCCCAGCCCTGCGCCTGCAATTGCGCGAGCTTCACCACGCCGCCCTTTTCCGCCACCGCGAACCCCGGCAGGAGGTCGTGGAGGGTGAGATTCATGCCCTCCATGGTATGGATGCAGGCGAGGAAATTGACGTTCTCCGCTGCCAGCCGCGCGACGGCCTGCTTCACGGCCTCGTTGCCGGTATCGGCGCGAAAGGCGCGCAAAGGCGGCCCGTGCACCACGAGCGCCAGCTCGACGGCGGCGGGGCCGCCCATGCCGTCGACGTGATTGCGCAGATTGCCGAGGACGAACGACACCTTGTCGAGGTCGGAAAGGTGATAGGCGACGCGTGGCACGGCATCGGCGCTGGCCTGCGCGCCGGTGGCGAGCAGGCCAGCGCCGGCGGCGAGGACGGATCCGACGGCGATGCGGCGGTCCATCATTGCCCCCGCTCCATCGCGGCTTTCTGGTCGTCGTCCGGCGCGAGCGGCAGGCAGTCGCCGAGGGGGGCACGATCGAGCCGGAACAGCCGATCGTCCGCGCCGAAGCGCTTGCGTTCCGAGCCGGTCTCGTCGTCGTCGCTGCCGGCCTTCCAGATGCGGGCTCCGTCGGGAATGGCGACCAGCACCGTGGCGCCATCCTTCAGGGTCACGTCGATGCTGCCGCCGTCGCAATCGACGCCGCAAGTGACGGCATTGGCCTTGGCGCCACGGCTCGCGGCATCGCGGATCGTGCCGCAATCACCCGCCGTCTCGAAATGGGTGCCGCTCCTGCGGAAGGTGACGCCGAGGCCGAGCGTATAGGAAGGCTGGTCAGGATCCTCGACCTTGCCGGTGACCAGCAGCGTCATGGTCCTGACATTCTGCTCCGGATGACGGGCGAGATGGGCGGCGGCGTAGACACGCTTGAAACAGGCATGGGCGGGCTTCGCGCCCAGGACATGGCCGAAGATCTGCTTCTGGAAGGCCTGGTCCTCGGGCGCGACGCCCGCCGTCGCGACGGGCGCGTGGGCGATCGCGCAGCCGGCGGCCACGACGATGAGCGCGGTGTTCTTCATGGGCGTTCTCCTCTCCGGGCGAACGATGCTCTTCCCGCCAGGGCCGCGCAATGCGGGTGCGCACAAACAAGCGGGAGCCGCAATTCAACAGTTGACTAAATTTGTAGACTATATATGTTGTCGGCATCGGCTCGTTATCGGACCGATCGCGGGCATTTGAGCGAGCAGCTTGCGCCGCGTCATCAAACGCTAAAGCGCCACGGCAGACGTCGTGGGCTCCGTTGACAGGGAAGTGGCCATGACGAATGCCGGCTGGACGAGGAAGGGCAGGATGACCGGGGATTTCGGCGGAATGTGGTGTCGCGCGCGCTGTTGTTGAAGCGCGCAGCCGATCCCATTCCCCTTTTCCCTTGAGGAGCGCCACTCCGGTGGCGGTGGTCCCATGTCCGAATCCGCTCTCACATCCGAATCCTATGTCATCGAAATTGCCGGCTCGGCCGTCGGTATCGTCGTGCGCGAGGCCCAGGCCCGCCGCTTTGCCTTCCATGCCGCCAGCCGCCGCTTCGGGCGCTACAACGGCATGACCTTCGCGGGACCCCGCGATGCCGAGCGCTACCTGTCCGGCCAGCTTGCCCGGCGTCTCCATTCGCTGCTCGAGGAGATGGTGGCGTGAACGCGCCGGTGCGATTCGAGGCGGCGTCGCTGCCGCTGCCCGCCGCCGAACCGATCGTGCGTTTCGACGGCGTCTGCCGGCTCTTCGCGGCGCGCCGGGGCAGCCCCGCCGTCCGCGCGATCGACGACCTCACGCTCGACGTCGCGCCGGGCGAGATCTTCGGCGTGATCGGGCGAAGCGGCGCGGGCAAATCGACGCTGATACGCCTGATCAACGGGCTGGAGCGGCCGACATCGGGGCGCGTGCTGGTCGAAGGCGTCGATGTCGGGCCGCTCGCGGAGGCGGCGCTGCGGCCGCTGCGCCGTTCGATCGGCATGGTCTTCCAGCATTTCAACCTGCTTTCCTCGCGCAGCGTGTTCGACAATGTCGCGCTGCCCCTTGAGGTCGCCGGCGCCGGAAAGGCGGAGATCCGGCGCAGCGTCGGCGAGTTGCTCGACCTCGTCGGCCTCGCCGACAAGCGCAATCGCTACCCGGCGGAGCTGTCGGGCGGGCAGAAGCAGCGCGTCGGCATTGCCCGGGCGCTGGCGACCAGGCCGAAAATCCTGCTGGGCGACGAGGTGACCTCGGCCCTCGATCCGGAAACCACGGCCTCGATCCTGGCCTTGCTCGCCGACATCAACCGCACATTCGGCGTCACCATCGTCCTGATCACCCATGAGATTGCCGTGGTCAAGGACATCTGCCACCGGGTGGCCGTGCTCGAAGCCGGCAGGCTGATCGAGACCGGCCGCACCTTCGACGTGCTCACGCGTCCGCATCATGCCACCACCGCCAGTTTCGTGCGCAACGTCGCCGGCGTCGAATTGCCGGCCGACATCGCGCAGCGCCTGACGCACGAGCCCGGTCCCGGCCGGCAGGCGCTGCTGCGCATCACCTTCAGCGGCTCCCACGCGACGGCGCCGGTGATCAGCCGGCTGACCACCGTCCTCGGCATCGACGTCAACATTCTGGCCGGCCGCATCGATTCGATCGCCGGCGAGCCATTCGGCGCGCTGCTGGTCTCGATGCCGGGCGAGGCCGCCGTCCGGCTGGCCGCCGTCTCGGCGCTGAGGGCCCTGCAGCTCCAGGCGGAGGTGGTCGGCTATGTCGCCTGACATTCTCGCGGTCATCCTCGTCGCAACGCGCGACACCGTCGTGATGGTGGCCCTGTCGGTGCTGTTCGGCACCTTGCTGGGCCTGCCCGTCGGCGTCTTCCTCGCCACCAGCCGGCGCGGCGAGCTTCTCGCCCTGCCGGCCGTCAACGCCGTGCTCGGTGCGGTCGTCAACGCCGCCCGCTCCACGCCCTTCATCATCCTCGTGGTCGCCATCATCCCGCTGACGCGGCTGCTGGTCGGCACCTCCATCGGCACGGCCGCCGCCGTCGTGCCGCTGATGCTCGCCGCCGCGCCGTTCATCGCGCGCATCGTCGAGGGCGCCATCCGCGACGTGGACCCCGGCCTCATCGAGGCGGCGAGGGCCTTCGGGGCGACGCCGCTGCAGATCATCCGCAAGGTGCTGATCGCCGAAGCCCTGTCGGGCATCGTCCTCGGCCTCACCCTCGCGACCGTCAGCCTCATCGGCTACTCGGCCATGGTCGGGGTGGTCGGTGGCGGCGGGCTCGGCGATGTCGGGGTGCGCTACGGCTATCAGCGCTTCATGCCGGAGGTGATGGCCGTCGTCGTCGTCATCCTCATTCTTCTCGTCCAGGGGGTGCAGTCGGCGGGCGACGGCATTGCAAGAAGGTTCGACAAACGCCTCAGACACGACTGATCCCGGGGCTTCGGAGGCGCCGGCCGCCGAGTGCCCGTCATGAACCAAAGATACAGCCAGGAAATCTCGACATGACCCTCCTCTCTCCGACCCGCCGGCGCTTCGCCGGCACGGCTCTCGCCCTCGTCTTTGCTCTTGGGGCTGCCGGCTCCGCTCTCGCCGCCGATACCGTCAAGCTGGGCGTGATCGGCGGCGACGAGGAACGCATCTGGGAAGTGGCCAGGAAGGTGGCCGCCCGCGACGGCCTCGACATCGAGCTGATCACCTTCTCGGACTACGCCATTCCCAACGAGGCGCTGGCCAAGGGCGACCTCGATGCCAATGCCTTCCAGCACAAGCCCTATCTCGACAGCCAGATCGCGGCGCGCGGCTACAAGATCGTGCCGGTCGGCTACACCCTTGTCGAGCCGATCGGCTTCTACTCGAAGAAGATCAAGGCCTTCGCCGACCTGCCGGACGGCGCCTCCGTCGGCATTCCCAACGATCCCTCGAACGGCGGGCGGGCGCTCAACCTCCTCGCCGCCCACGGCCTGATCAAGCTCAAGCCGGGCACCGGCCTGCTGCCGACGGTGCTCGATGTCACCGACAATCCCAAGCATGTGGTGTTCAAGGAACTCGACGCCGCGCAGATCCCCAATCTCCTGCCGGACCTCGACGGCGCCGTCATCAACACCAATTACGCTCTCGGCGCCGGCTTCTCGCCTCAGACCGACGCGCTCGTCCAGGAAAGCCGTACCGACAACCCCTACGGCAATTTCATCGCCGTGCGCGCGGAGGACAAGGACAAGCCGGTGTTCAGGAAGCTCGTCGCCTCCTACCAGAACAAGGAAGTCGCGGACTTCATCCAGGCCCAATTCAGGGGTGCGATCCAACCCGCCTGGTGAGTGCCCGGAGCACAAGACGTCCAGGCCCCATGTTGGCACGGGTGCTCGTCGGGATGGCAGGTCGCTGTCCTATAAATATACAAAATATATAGACATTAAAGACCGGATGGGGCACCATCCTTCGAGCCATACCTCCGGGCCGCCGCAAGGAGGGGAGTCGCGATCCCGCGGCGCCCGCCAACTTCACCCGATCTCGAGTTCGAACATGAATGTCGCCGTGAAACTGCCATCCGTATCCTCGTTTTCCCTCAAGGATGCCATGCGGCAGGTCGCCGGCGGTGTGAGCGTCATCACCGCCGGCATCGGAGAGGAGAGGACGGGACTGACGGCCACCTCCGCCGTCTCGCTCTCCGTCGAGCCTCCCACCATGATCATCTGCGTCAACCGGCAGGCGTCGGCATGGCCGGTGATGCGCCGGTACCGGCATTTCTGCGTGAACGTGCTCGCCGAACACCAGCATGCCGTTGCCGACCGCTTTGCCGGGCGCGGCGGCGCCAAGGGCGTGGCCCGCTACGAGCATGCCGCCTGGCAGCCGCTCGCCACTGGCGCGCTGTCGCTGGAGGGTGCTCTCGCCTCGATCGACTGCGAGATCGAGGAATTCATCGACCGCCACAGCCATTCGATCGTGGTCGGCGCCGTGCGTGCCGTCCGTGTCACCCCGGGCCGGCCGCTCGTCTACGCCCAGGGCGGCTATGGCGGCTTTGCCGCAGCCTGACATCGAACCTGAACTCTGAACGGACCGGCTTTCCATGACCCTCTCCATCGTCCCGCCCCCTGTCTCCCCGGCGCCGGCTTTCGATCTCGATCCGCAGGCCCATGTCATCGGCTCCGACGAAGAGGCGATCGAGGTCGCCCGGGCCCTGGCGGCGGAGTTCGCCGTCGAGGCCGCGGCGCGCGATCGCGACCGCCGCCTGCCGGCCCCCGAGCTCGACCGATTCTCGAAGAGCGGCCTGTGGGGCATCACTATTCCCCGGCAATATGGTGGCGCCGGCGTCTCCTTCGTCACGCTGGCCGAGGTGATCGAGCTGATCTCGGCCGCGGACCCCTCGATCGGACAGATCCCGCAGAATCACCTGGCGGCGCTCGACGCCATCCGCGTCACCGCATCGGAAGAGCAAAAGCGCCTGTGGTTCGGCCGCGTGCTGCGCGGCTACCGGCTCGGCAACGCCTTTTCGGAGGCGAGGTCGAAGCATGTCGGCGCCTTCGAGACGACGCTGGCGCCCGACGGGGAAGGCTTCCGCGTCAACGGCGAGAAATTCTACGCCACGGGCGCGCTCTTCGCCCATTTCATCCATATCGGCGCCGTCGACGGCGAGGGGCGGGTGCATCTGGCCATCGTTCCGCGCGATGCCGAGGGGCTCACCATCATCGACAATTGGTCGGGCTTCGGCCAGCGGACCACGGCCAGCGGCAATGTGCGGATCGACAACGTCTTCGTCGGCCCGGAGGGCGTCATCCCCGCCTATCGGGGCGGCGAGATCCCGTCCAGCAACGGCGCGGTGTCGCAGATCATCCAGGCGGCGGTCGACGCCGGCATCGCCCGCGGAGCGATCGAGGAGACCATCAGCTTCGTGCGCAGCCATGTCAGGCCGTGGATCGACAGCGGCCAGGAGCACGGTTACGAGGATGTCTTCACCATCGCGCAGGTCGGCGACCTCAAGGTGAAGCTGCATGCCGCCGAAGCGCTGCTGGAACAAGCCGGACGCGCCATCGACGCCCTCGTCGCCGATCCGACCGAGGAAGGCACCACCGCCGCCGCCATCGCCGTGGCCCAGGCCAAGGTGCTGACGACCGAGATCGCCATCCTCGCCACCAACCGTCTGCATGAACTGGGCGGCACGCGTTCGACGCTCGGCCAGTACAATCTGGACCGGCATTGGCGCAATGCGCGCACGCATACGCTGCACGATCCCGTGCGCTGGAAATATTTCCACGTCGGCAACCACGCGCTGAACGGCGTGGATCCGCCCCGGCACGCCTGGAGCTGACGGGCAGGCATCCTGCCCGCCGGTTCCGTCCGGTGCCACCATCTTCGAAGAGCGGACAGCATGTCCGCGCTCCCAGGAGCATTCCATGTCCATCGCCGTTGCCGCCCTTCCTCTCGACGCCGCGCCCGAGCGCATCCTCGCCTTCCGGGCGCCGCCGCCGAGGGCCGGCCGGGCCCATGTCATCAAGGACGACGCCGAAGCGATCGCGGTCGCCCGCGACCTCGCGGCGCGGATCGCCGAGACGGCGATCGAGCGCGATCGCGAACGGCGCCTTCCCTATGAGGAGCTCGACTGGCTCTCGGATGCCGGACTCTTCGCCATCACCGTGCCGAAGGCCTATGGCGGCGCCGACGTCTCCTCGGGCACGCTGGCGGAAGTGATCGCCATCCTGTCCGCGGCGGACGGGTCGATCGGCCAGATCCCGCAGAACCATTTCTTCATCCTGCATGCGCTGGGGCTGGAAGGTAGCGAGGAGCAGAAGCGCTTCTTCTATGGCCGCATCCTCTCGGGCGAGCGCGTCGGCAATGCCCTGTCCGAGCTCGGGACCAAGACGGCGCAGGATCACAATACCAGGCTGAGCCGCGACGGGGCGGGACTGCGCCTCGACGGCAGGAAGTTCTATTGCACCGGCGCGCTCTTCGCCCATTGGGTGGCGGTGGTCGCCAATGACGACGAGGGGCGTTCGACCATCTCCTTCGTGCCGCGCGAGACGCCGGGCCTCACCGTCGTCGACGACTGGTCCGGCTTCGGCCAGCGTGTCACCGGCTCCGGCACGACCGTGATCGAGAATGTCGAGGTCCATCCCTTCTCGGTGATTTCCCTGCGCGCCGTCTTCGACCGGCCGACATCGATGGGCCCGGTCGCGCAGATCATGCATGCGGCGGTCGAGGCGGGCATCGCCCGCGCGGCGCTCGCCGAGACGATACGCTACGTCAAGGCCCATGCCCGGCCGTGGAAGGACAGCGGCCTCGAGCACGGCTACGAGGATCCCTACACCATCGCCCAGATCGGCGAGGTGAAGATCCGCGTCGCCGCTTCCGACGCCCTGCTGGCGCGCGCGGGACGCTATGCCGACATCGCGGTGGCCGATCCCACCGTCGAGACGGTGGCGGCCGCCTCCGTGGCGGTGGCCGAAGCCAAGGTCGCCTCGACGGAAGCCTCGCTCCTCGCCGCGAGCAAGCTCATCGAACTCGCCGGTTCCCGGGCGACGCAGCAGCAGTTCGGCCTCGACCGCTTCTGGCGCAACGCACGCACCCACAGCGTCCACGATCCGGTCCGCTGGAAGTACCGCGCCATCGGCGACTACTGGCTCAACGGCATCAACCCGCCGCGCCACGGCGCGATATGACGGCCAGCCCCCGCTCGCAGATTTCGGACCCCGGCGACGCCGCGACTTCGTCGGGAAGGCTCTTCACCCCACGAGACGAACCATGACCCAAGACCTCGATCTGCCCCCGCCCGCCAAGGAAACAGACGTCCTGTGGTTCCTGCCGACCCACGGCGACGGCCGCTATCTCGGCAGCGAGATCGGCGCGCGCCATGTCTCGCTCGGCTATCTCTCGCAGATCGCCAGGGCTGCCGACGAACTCGGCTATTTCGGCGTGCTGCTGCCGACCGGCCGCTCATGCGAGGATTCCTGGGTGATCGCCTCGGCGATGGTGCCGCTGACCAAGCGCCTGCGCTTCCTGGTCGCCGTCCGGCCCGGCCTGACGGAGCCCTCCTTCGCCGCACGCTCCGCCGCGACCCTCGACCGCCTGTCGGACGGGCGCCTGCTCGTCAACGTCGTCAGCGGCGGCGATCCCGCCGAGCTGCGGGGCGACGGCGTCTTCCTCGACCATTCGGAGCGCTATGAGGAGACGGACGAATTCCTCACCATCTGGCGCGCGCTGATGCAGGGCGGCAAAGTCAACTTCCAGGGCAAGCACCTGCGCATCGAGGACGGCCTGCTGCTCTATCCCCCCGTCAGCCGGCCCTATCCGCCGCTTTATTTCGGCGGATCCTCGGCGGCGGGCAACGAGGTCGCCGCCAAGCATGTCGACGTCTACCTCACCTGGGGTGAGCCGCCCGCCCAGGTCGCCGAGAAGATCGCCAACGCCAAGGCGGTCGCGGCGCGGCAGGGGCGGACGCTCTCCTTCGGCATCCGCCTGCACGTCATCGTCCGCGAGACCTCCGCCGAGGCGTGGCGCGCGGCGGATGACCTCATCTCCAAGCTCGACGACGACACCATCGCCACGGCGCAGAAGGCCTTTGCGCGCATGGATTCGGTGGGGCAGAGCCGCATGCGCGCGCTCCATGGCGGCAAGCGCGACAAGCTCGAGGTCAGCCCGAATCTGTGGGCGGGCGTCGGTCTCGTGCGCGGCGGGGCCGGAACGGCG
This sequence comes from Labrys monachus, assembly GCF_030814655.1. NCBI lineage: Bacteria > Pseudomonadati > Pseudomonadota > Alphaproteobacteria > Hyphomicrobiales > Xanthobacteraceae > Labrys > Labrys monachus. The sequence continues at coordinate 4,347,083 of NZ_JAUSVK010000001.1, read as the reverse complement.
CTCGTCGGCAATCCCGACGAGGTGGCCGAGCGCATGAAGGAATATATGGCGCTCGGCATCGACCGGTTCATCCTGTCGGGCTATCCTCATCTCGAAGAGTGCTACCGTTTCGCGGAACTCGTCTTTCCGAAGCTGCCGCTGAAGAAGACGACAGGCAACGACCTGGGGCCGGCAAGGAATGCCGGGCCGTTCGGCGAGATCATCGCCAATGTCGTCGCTCCCTCCCATCGCAAGGCCGCCGCAGCCGGCTGAGCGACAGGCCGGCCGCCGGGCCGGTCCCGCCATTCCGTCCCCCGTGCAATGCCGGCCCTCGGGCCGGCACATTCGTCATGTGTCCCCATGTCCAAGCCCATCCGTTTCAACGCCTTCGAGATGAACTGCGTGGCGCACCAGTCTCCCGGGCTGTGGCGACATCCGCGCGACCGCTCCAGGGACTACAAGCGGCTCGATTACTGGATCGATCTATCCAGAACTCTCGAGCGCGGCCTGTTCGACGGCCTGTTCCTCGCCGACGTGCTGGGCGTCTACGACGTTTTCGGCGGGGGGCCGGAGGCGGCGCTGCGCCACGGCACGCAGATCCCCGTCAACGATCCGCTGCTGCTGGTGCCGGCCATGGCGGCCGCGACGCGTCATCTCGGCTTCGGCGTCACCGTCAACCTCTCCTTCGAGCCGCCCTATGGCTTTGCCCGGCGCATGTCGACGCTTGATCACCTGACCGAAGGCCGCATCGGCTGGAACATCGTCACCGGCTATCTCGACAGCGCGGCCAAGGCGGCGGGACGGGCGCGGCAGACGGCCCATGACGACCGCTACGCCGTCGCCGAGGACTATATGGCGGCCGTCTACAAATTATGGGAAGGCAGCTGGGCGGACGACGCCGTCCTTGCCGATGCCGCGGCGGGCGTGTTCGCCGATCCCGCCGGGGTACGCAGGATCGAGCATCGCGGCCCGCATTTCCAGATCGATGCCCTCCATCTTTCGGAGCCCTCGCCCCAGCGCACGCCCGTCCTCTACCAGGCCGGCACCTCGCCGGCCGGGCGCGACTTCGCGGCGCGGCACGCCGAATGCATCTTCATGTCCGGACCGAGCCGCAAGGTGATCGCGCCGCGCGTAGCGGCCATCCGCGCGGCGGCAGCCCGGCTGGGACGCCCGCCGGACGCCATCTTGATGTTCTCCCTGCTCACCGTCATCGTCGCCGCGACCGACGAGGAAGCGCAGGCGCGGCACGACGAATACCGGGCCTATGCCGACCATGAGGGTGCGCTGACGCTGATGTCCGGCTGGACCGGCATCGACTTTTCGAAGCTCGATCCGGACGCCGTCGTCCAGCATGTCGAGAACGACGCCGGGCGCAGCGCCCTGGAGAACATCACCCGCGCCGATCCCGACCGCGTCTGGACCGTGCGGCAGGTGGCCGAACACGTCTCGATCGGCGGCATCGGCCCGGTGGTCGTCGGCTCGCCCGGGACCGTCGCCGATGAACTGGAGCGCTGGGTGGACGAGACGGGCATCGACGGGTTCAATCTCGCCTTCGCCGTTCGTCCCGAGACGTTCCGCGATGTGGCCGACCACCTCGTGCCGGAGCTGCAGCGGCGCGGCCGCTACCGGACGTCCTACGCCGAGGGGACATTGCGCGAGAAGCTCTTCGGGCGTTCGGCCCGGTTGCCCGGGGAGCATGCCGGCGCCGCCTATCGCTGGGCGCGCCCGGCCCTATAGCGGCGCCATGCCTATGGCTATCGGGAAATTTGACACTATTTAATAAACTAAGTGGAGTTGTAAGCGAGCGATTCGAGGGATGCATGCTGACCAAGAAGGGCAAATACGGCCTCAAGGCGATGGTGCATCTGGCGGGGGCCGAGCCCGGCAAGCCCATTCTGGTCTCCGACATCGCGGAGCAGAACGATATCCCCAAGAAGTTCCTCGACACCATTCTGGGTGAATTGAAGAATGCGGGTTTCCTGCATTCCAAGAAAGGCAAGGGCGGGGGCTATGTGCTGGGCCGGCCGGCCAGCGAAATCCGCGTCGGCCATATCGTGCGCGTCCTCGACGGACCGCTCGCGCCGATTCCCTGCGCGAGCCGCACCGCCTATCAGCGCTGCGACGACTGTACCAACGAGGACCAATGCGCCGTCCGGCTGATGATGCTGGAAGTGCGCCAGGCGATCTCGACCGTGCTCGACAACCGCAGCCTCGCCGAGATGCGCGCGCTCGCCGACCTCGACGACCTCACCTACATGTATCACATCTGACCGGGGCCGCGGCCGGCCTGCCCGCGCCGCCGGTCACACTTGCCGGGCCGCGGCCAGCACGCCTTGCGAGGCGATGGCGCGGTAGGCGCGCTTCAGCGCGGTCGTGAATGCGGCGTTGCGCGGCAGGTCGTCGCCGAACACGAAGGAGAGGCCGAGAAACGCGTCGACCACCTCGTCCGGCGCCGCCTGTTGCTGGTCGGGCTGGCCGGTCCAGGCCTGGAAGGTCGGGTCGTTGAGGGGAAGGGGCCGCCCCTGCTCGTCCTTTCCGCCGCAGGACCGGATCCAGGCGGCGACGGCGAATATCAGCGTTCCGCAGGGCAGGCCGCGGGCCAGGCATTCGCGGATCGGATAGACGATGCGCGGCGTCAGCTTCTGGGAGGCGTCGCTGGCGAGCTGCGCCGTGCGGTGATGCAGCGACCTGTTGCCGTAGCGGGCCAGGAGCTGCCGCGTATAGGCGAACGCCCGGTCGGCCGGGATCGACAGCGTCGGAATGACTTCCCGCCAATGGCGCTCGACGAGGGTGAGGACGCCGGGATCGGCAATGCAGCGGGAGACGGTGTCGAAGCCGGCGAGCCGGCCGACCGCGCCCATGCAGGTATGGGTGCCGTTCAGCAGGCGCAGCTTCATATGTTCGAAAGGCTGGACATCGTCGACGAATTCGACGCCGCTATCCTCGAATCGGGGCCGTCCGGCGACGAAGCGATCCTCCACCACCCATTGCGTGAAGGGTTCGGTCAGCACCGGCCAGGCATCCTCCCTGCCGAGCGCCGCGGCGATGGCGCGCCGGTCCTCGTCGGTGGTGGCGGGGACGATCCGGTCGACCATCGAGGACGGGCAGGGGATTTCGGCGGCGATGTAGTCGGCGAGATCCCTGCTGCGCTCGGCGGCGAAGCCGGTGAGAAGGCGGCGGAGCGTCTTGCCGTTCTGCGGGAGGTTGTCGCAGGAGAGCACGGTGAAGGGAGGCGCGCCGGCCCGGCGGCGCCGATCGATCGCCTCGGCGAGCAGGCCGAGGGCGGAGCGCGGCATCTGCGGATGAGCGAGGTCGTGCACGATGTCCGGGTGGTCCAGCTTGAGGCTGCCGGTCCCGAGGTCGACCGCATAGCCCTTCTCGGTGATGGTGAGGCTGACGATGCGGATGGCGGGATCGCTCAGGCGCTCGATCAGCCGGGCCGGCGATTCCGGAGCGACGAGGATATCGAGGATCGAGCCGACGACGCGCAACTGCTCGCTGTCGCTGTCGCGGATGGAGAGGGTGTAGAGGCCGTCCTGCGGCGCCAGCGCATCGCGCGTGTCGGCGCTGCGCAGCGAGGCGCCGACGATGCCCCATCCGGTTTCGCCCTGTGCCAGGCGATCCTCGACATAGACCGCCTGATGGGAGCGGTGGAAGGCGCCGAGGCCCAGATGCACGATGCCGGCCGTGACGGCCGAGCGGTCATAGGAAGGGCGGAGGACGGAAGGCGGAAGCCCGGCAAGGGCGGCGTTGGAAAGACGCATCGATCGAGGTGCCTGCTTGGAGTCGGATGGCGCGGCCATCGCCTGTCATTCCCCAGTTCGCCGCCGGGCGCAACCGCCCCGCGGCGAACCGGCTCTATTCCACGACATAGGGTCCATATTCGTCGGGCAATTGCTTGAGGATGGTGAAGGCCATGTCGAGATGATAGTCGAGCTGTTGGATCGCCCTGTCGATTTGGCGGGCATCGAGGGCATCGAGGATGGCCAGATGCTCCCGCACCACCACGGGCAGGCGGTCCGGCTTGCCGAACAGGCGCACGAAGCGGGCGAGGCGGGCTTTTGCCTGCAGCACGGTCGCCCAGACGCCCTCGCGTTCGGCGAAGCCGGCGAAGGCCTGGTGGAAATGCTCGTCCTCGCGGAAGAAGAGATTGCCGTCGCCGGCCTCGATCGCCTGGCGCTGCACCTCGATGATGGCGCGGGCGTGAGCGCTTTTCTCCGGGCTCCATTTCGTCGCGGCCTCGCGCAGCAGCGCGATCTCCAGATTCTTGCGGACGAAATGGCTGTCGTTGATCTCGGCGAGCCGAATCGGGGAGACGAAGCTGCCCTGCTGGGGATAGACGTCGACGAGGCCGTCCTCGCTGAGGCGGACCACGGCCGAGCGCACGGGCGTGCGCGAGACGCCGAAATGGCGGCAGATGCGGTTTTCGCTGATCGACGTGCCGGGCAGCAATTGCACCGAGACGATCGCCTCCTTCAGCGCGTCGTAGATCTGGTCGGCCACGGGATGCTTGCGGTTGATGTCGACGGCAAATCCGAGACCGTCCGAGCCCGGTGCAGTGACGGTCTTGTCGGCGTCGTCATCCGGGGTTTTCAGTGTCACAGCGGACATCGCGGCGCCGGCCTCCCTGAAAGCGCATATCGAACAAGGGGGTAGGGGTATCTTTTGATTCTGGCTCCGAGCCGACGGAACCGATTTTCCCAAACGCCCTACAATCACCGTTGCATGTTTCTGCCTTGGATACTAGTGTCCAGCATGTCCGCGGGCCGGCTGCAACAGGTCTGCGCAGGAACAAAACACAGGATTGGAAACGCATGTTCGGTCGACGTCACATCATCGCCTGCGCCGCGGCAGCTGCGCTTCTCGCCGGCGCCCTTCCGGCGCTCGCCGCGAACGATTCCAAGATCGCCCTCGTCCCGGGAGGCCCGCATCCCTACTTCGCCGCCTGGGAGCAGGCCGGCAAGGACGCCGCCAAGGATTTCGGCCTCGGCGCTGCGGACTACAAGGTCCCGCAGAAATGGGAACTGAGCACGCAGAACGATCTGCTCGAAAGCCTGGTGACCCAGGGCTACAACGCCTTTCTGATCTTCCCGGGCGACCCGGTCGGCTCGGTGTCGACGGCCAATGAGCTCGCCGACACCGGCGCGCCGGTCATCGCGCTCGCCGGCTGCCTCAAGGATCCGTCCAAGGCCGCCTTCTGCCTCGGCACCGATACCGGCAACTCGGCCTATCTCGGCGCCAAGCAGCTGTTCAAGGCTTTGGGCGGCAAGAAGCGCATCGCGCATTTCACCGGCTTCCTCGTCGATCCCAACACGCAGCTGCGCATCGACGCCGTCGAGCGCGCCGCGAAGGAAGAGGGCGGCCAGGTCGTGCAGGTGATCGCCGACATCGATGCCCCCGAACCGGCGGAAGAGAAGATCAACGCCTATCTCGCGGCCCATGCCGGCGAGGTCGACGGCATCATCTCCACCGCCTGGGTGCCGTCGGTGGTGGCCGCCAACGCCCTGCGCAAGATCGGCGACAAGCGCATCAAGATGGTCGCCATCGACCACGACCAGGTCGTGCTGCAGGCGATCAAGGACGGCTTCGTCACCGGCACCATGCTGCAGAATCCCTACGGCCAGGGCTATATCGGCTCCTTCGCCGCCGACAAGCTGCGCAATGGCTGCACCGTGAAGGCGGATGCGCCCTTCAAGACCAACGCCCTGACCAACAAGTTCATCGATTCCGGCACCGTCTTCGTCGACGCGTCCGGCGTGGACAACTACATCTCCTACATGCAGGGCATCACCAAGACGCTGCTGGCCGATTTCCAGAAGACCTATCTGGTCTGCAAGTGAGACCCTGACGCATCCGGGATGCGGCCGGTTCCGCATCCCGCCTGCCCGTGCCGTGGCGGCGACCCCGCCGCGGCTTCGCCCGTGACGACGATGTACAACGCGTTGCTTCAGTCCGTTGAAGCGTGCGCCCCTCCCAAGGGACGATGAGGCCGCCTATGCATGGTGACGATACGAGTGCGGCGGCGCCGGCCCCGACTGCCGCGAAGCCGGTGCGGAGCGGCTCGATCCGGTTCTATCTGACGAACGAGTTCGGTCTCGTCGTCCTGATCGCGGTCTTCGCCGGCATCTTCGGGCTGATGACCGACGGCCGGTTCTTCTCCACCTTCAACCAGTTCACGCTCGGCCGCGTCGCAGCGGTCAACATCATGGTCGGCTTCTCGATGATGGTGGTCATCGTGACGGGCGGGCTCAACCTCGCCGTCGGCGCCATCGGCGTGTGCTCGGCGATGGTCTTCGGCTTCCTCGCCCAGGTCGGCGGGCTGCCCTGGCCGGCGGCTGTCGTCGGCGCCATCGCGACGGGCGCCTTGCTCGGCTGGGTCAACGGCTTCGTCATCGTGCGCTCCGGCCTGCACAGCTTCATCATCACGCTCGCCAGCATGAGCATCTTCTTCGGCCTGATGCTCTATCTCACCAAGGCCGAATCCTATCGCGGCATCCCGCCGGACTTTTCCGAATTCGGGCGGGCGCGGCTGTTCGGCGTGGTGTCGCCGATGCTCGTCGTGGCCTTCGCAGCGGGCGTGCTGCTCGTCCTGCTCTACCGCTACACGGTGATCGGCCGCGAGATGCTGGCTGCCGGCGCACGTCCAGAGGCGGCCGAGCTGTCGGGCGTGCGGGTCGGCCGGATCTTCATCCTCTGCCACATGCTGTCGGGGGCCATCGCCGCGGCAACGGCCCTGCTGGTGGTCGCGCGCACCGGCGCGGCGATCCCCTCCATGGCGGGGCAGCTCGGCCAGGACTGGCTCCTGCTCGCCTTCCTCGGCCCGGTGCTGGGCGGAACGCTCCTCAGCGGCGGACGGGTGTCGGTGATCGGCACGCTGCTCGGCGCCATCCTGGTGACGATGCTGACCAACGGGCTCAACCTGCTGCAGATCGGCGAGTTCTGGGTCCAGGCCTGCCTCGGCATCCTCCTTCTCCTGGCCGTGCTGATCGACCTGATGCGGCGTTCCTATCTCGCTCACCGGAGGATGGTGTGATGCGCCGCACGATGCAGACGGACTGGTTCGGCCCGCTGGCGATCACCATCCTGGCGATGGCGATCATCAGCTTCTTCAATCCTGCCTTCCTGTCGCCGCTGAACATCCAGGTGCTGCTGCTGGCGATCACCGTCAACATGCTGATCGCCTTCTCGCAGATGATCATCATCGCCATCGGGCAGATGAATCTGGCGGTCGGCGCCATCGGGGGCCTGGCGGCGATCTCCTTTGCCGGCATGATGCAGGTCTGGGGCCTGTCGCCACCGGTTGCGGCCGTGCTGGCCGCGCTCATCGGCCTCGGCGCCGGCATCATCAACGGCTGCTTCATCGCCGGCACCGGCATCTCCGCCTTCGTCATCACCCTCGCCACCCTCTCGGTCTTCAAGGGCATCAATCTCGGCATCACCCGGGCCCAGCCCTTCTACGGCGTGCCGCAGAGCGTCAAGGATTTCGGCAACACCACCTTCCTCGGGCCGCTGCCCTGGTTCGTGCTTCCGGCCGCCCTGGTGTTCGGGCTGGTGTGGTACATGCTCAACCGGCTGCCGCTCGGGCGTTTCATCCTCGCCGTCGGCGGCAATGCGCACGCGGCCGAACTGTCCGGCATTTCGGTGCCCCGCACGGTGATCTCGGCCCATGCGATCTCCGGCCTGCTCGCGGCTCTCGCGGGGATCGCGCTGGTGGCGCGCCTGCAGATCGGACAGCCCACCATCGGCGACGACTGGCTGATCCTGTCCTTCGCCGCGCCGGTGATCGGCGGGGCTGTGCTGGCCGGCGGGCATGTCTCGACGGTCGCGACGCTGCTCGGCGTCGTCATCGTCGCCATCATCACCCAGGCCCTGGTGCTCTTCCACATCGACCCGCTGCTGGTGCAGGTGGTGCTCGGCGGGCTCATCCTGTGGGCCGTGGGCATGAACCGCTGGCGTGAAGTCCGGGTCTCCCGCAGCCTCAAGAGGATCTGAGCCATGCCGGATACCAAGGGCGAAATCGTGTTCCAGGCGCGCGGCGTCAGCAAGTTCTTTCCCGGCGTGAAGGCGCTGGAAGGCGTGTCCATCTCGCTCACCAAGGGATCGATCCATGCCCTGCTCGGCGAGAACGGCGCGGGCAAGTCGACCCTCATCAAGCTGATCACCGGCGTGCTGAGGCCGGACGAGGGCGAACTGCTCGTCGACGGCAAGCCGGTGACGCTGCTCTCCACCCGGGACGCCATCGCCATGGGCATCGGCGTGGTGCATCAGGAGCGCAACCTGATCACGCGCTTCTCGGTGGGCGAGAACATCATGCTGGAGCGCCTCGGCGCGCATTTGTTCAAGCCGATCGACTATGCCGGCATCAACGCCGAGGCGCGCCGCTGGCTCGACGTGCTCGGTCTCGACATCGATCCCTCGACGCCGGTCTCGCAGCTCAGCGTCGCCAAGATGCAGCTCGTCGAGATCGCCAAGGCGCTGTCGCTGCGCTCGCGCGTGCTGCTGCTCGACGAGCCCACGGCCTCGCTCACCCCGCACGAGACGGTGGCGCTGTTCGCCCTCCTGAAGAAGCTCAGGGACGAAGGGGTCAGCATGCTGTTCGTCAGCCACAAGCTGGAGGAGGTGCAGGAGATCTGCGACCAGGTCACGGTGCTGCGCGACGGGCGCAACGCCTGCGACAGCCGTCCGATGGCCGGGCTCGGCCGCCAGGACCTCGTGCGGCTGATGATCGGCCGCAGCGAGCAGATCCCCGATTGGAAGCCGCGCGACCATGCGGGCGCCCCGCCGGTGCTGGAACTGGAGGGCGTGGCGACGCCGCTCGGGCACCGCGACATCGACCTCACCGTCCGGCGCGGCGAGATCGTCGGGCTCTACGGGCTGGTGGGAGCGGGCCGGACGGAACTCGCCAAATCCATCATGGGCCAATACCCCGCGACCGCAGGCACCATCAAGCTGGAAGGCCGGCCGGTGCAGGTGACGAGCGTCGGCCAGGCCATCCACACCCATCGCATCGGCTATGTCAGCGAGGATCGCAAGCAGGAGGGCCTCATCCTGCTGCATTCGGTGCTCGACAATGCCGGCATCACCATCTGGCGGAAGCTGGCGCGCTTCGGCCTGCTCACCGACCGCAAGGTGCGGGCGGCCGCCGAGCCCCACATCCGCAAGCTCGAAGTGCGCACGCCCTCGCTCCAGCAGACCGTCGGCAATCTTTCCGGCGGCAACCAGCAGAAGATCAGCGTCGCCAAATGGCTGGCCGCCGGGGTCAAGCTCCTGATCGTCGACGAGCCCTCGGTAGGCATCGACATCAAGACCAAGGCCTATCTGCATGAATTGCTGCGCGAGCTCTCGGACACCGGCACCGCCATCCTGCTGATCACCAGCGACATGCCGGAAATGATCGCCCTGGCGGACCGCATCGTGGTGATGAACGATTATCGCCTGGCGGGCGGGCTGCACAACAGCCGGGACTATGACAGCATGAGCGAAGGCATCATGAACCTCATCCACAAGGTGGATGCGGCCTGAAGCGCCGCTCACGATAGCCGATCGACAAACGAGGCGCGGACCCCCTCCTTGGCGCGGCGATATCCATGCTATGCCGGCGCACGGGAATGTAATAATTCCGCAAATCAGCAATGCTGGAGGAAGGCCCATGCAAGCCCTTGTTCTCGAACGCCAGGGGGAACTGTCCCTGCGCGACATCGACCTGCCGCTCGAGGTCGGTCCGAGCGACGTGAAGATCGCCATCCACACGGTCGGCGTCTGCGGCAGCGACGTCCACTATTACACGCATGGCCGCATCGGGCCCTATGTCGTCCGCGCGCCGATGGTGCTCGGCCATGAGGCGGCGGGGACCGTCGTCGAGGTGGGCGCGCAGGTGAAGGGGCTCAAGGTCGGCGACCGCGTCTGCATGGAGCCCGGCGTGCCGGACCTGAGCTCGCGGGCCTCCAAGCTCGGCATCTACAATGTCGACCCCTCCGTGACGTTCTGGGCGACCCCGCCCATCCACGGCGTCCTCACGCCCTTCGCGGTGCATCCGGCCGCCTTCACCTACAAGCTGCCGGACAATGTGTCCTTCGCCGAGGGCGCCATGGTCGAGCCCTTCGCGATCGGCATGCAGGCGGCGGCACGGGCCCGTATCGTGCCGGGCGACGTTGCCGCGGTCATCGGCTCGGGACCGATCGGCATCATGATCGCGCTCGCCGCGCTCGCCGGCGGCTGCAGCCGGGTGCTGATCTCCGATTTCAGCAAGGAGAAGCTGGCGATCGCCGGCCGCTATGACGGCGTCACGCCCGTCGACCTGTCGCAGGAGAGCTTCGCGGCCGCCGTGGCGCGCGAGACGGCGGATTGGGGCGCCGACATCGTGTTCGAGGCGAGCGGCAGCCCCAAGGCCTATAGCGGCATCTTCGATCTCGTCCGTCCGGGCGGCGCGCTGGTGATGGTCGGCCTGCCGGTCGAGCCGGTGACCTTCGACGTGCCCGGCGCGATCGCAAAGGAAGTGCGCATCGAGACGGTGTTTCGCTATGCCAACATCTACGATCGCGCCCTTGCCCTGATCGCCTCCGGCAAGGTGGATCTCAAGCCGCTGATCACCGGAACCTATGCGTTCAAGGACAGCATCAAGGCGTTCGAGAGGGCCGCCTCGGCCCAGCCGACCGACGTGAAGCTCCAGATCCTGATGGACTGAGACCGCCGCTTCGGCGCCGGTTTTTCCGCGCCGGTGGGCGGGTCCCCCGACCCGCCTTTTCCGCGACCGCGGCGTTTCCGTGCCGGTCGGGGACTGGCACACCGGTGGGCGGGTCTCCTGACCCGCCTTTTCCGCGACCGCGGTGTTTCCGTGCCGATCGGGAGACCGGCCCACCGGGCAAACATCCCGCGCGCCTGCGGATAAGCTTGACATGCCCGCGCGCTCCCGTAGCCTTTCATCCGACAACAAGGGTCCTTTCGAAGGCCCGCGGAGGAAATGAATGGGGATGGGGCGCCGGTTCCGGCTGCACGCAGGCCCGTTTTCGACGCCAGGGTGCCTGCCTTGAGCGCCCTTCTCGAGATGCGCGGCATCGAAAAGCGTTTCGGAGGGGTGCGCGCGCTGCGGGGCGTGGATTTCGACCTCGTCGCCGGCGAGGTCCATGTCCTTCTCGGCGAGAACGGCGCCGGCAAGAGCACGCTGATGGGGATCCTGTCGGGTGTCATCGCACCGGACCAGGGCAGCGTCAGCATCGACGGGCGGCCTGTCCATTTCGCCAATCCGCGCGAGGCCCATGCGGCCGGCATCGTCATGATCCCGCAGGAGCTCGACCTCGTGCCGGGGCTGGATATCGCCGCCAACCTGTTCCTCGGCAATGAACGGCTGACCCCTTTCGGCACGCTCGACCGCCCCCGCATGCTCGCCGAATCGCAGGGCCTCCTGCAGCAGGCCGGCGTCTCGCTCGACGCGTCCCTGCCGGTTTCCTCGCTGCGGATGGGCGAGCGGCAATTGGTGGCGATCGCCAAGGCGCTGCACGCCAAGGCGCGCATCCTCGTCATGGACGAGCCGACGGCGGCGCTTTCGGCGACGGAGGCCGAGCATCTGTTCCGGACCGTGCTGGAACTACGCGGCCGCGGCGTCGGCGTCGTCTACATCTCCCACCGCCTCGAGGAAGTGCCGCGGATCGCCACCCGCGTCACCGTGATGCGCGACGGCGCCGTGGTCGGGCAGGCGAGGCCCGACGCGCCGCAGGCCGAACTCGTCCGGCTCCTGGTCGGGCGTCCCTTCGAGGAACTGTTTCCGCCTCGCGCCGAAAAGCCCGGACGCGAATTGCTGCGCCTGGCCCATGCCGCTTTCCGGCCGGATGAGGCGCGCGCCGGCTGGCAGGAGCCGCGCGACGTCTCGCTGACGGTCCGGGAAGGGGAGATCGTCGGTCTCGCCGGCCTGATGGGAGTGGGGCGCACGGAGCTCCTCAGCGCCCTCTACGGCTTCGAGGTGAAGGGACGCTGGTCGGGCGAGGTCATGGTCGACGGCAGGCCGGCGGCGCTGGGGACGGTGGCCGCCGCGCGGCAGGCCGGCATCGCCTATGTCACCGACGACCGCCGCGGCACCGGCCTCATCCTCAACCATTCCGTCGCGACCAACATCGTGATGTCGACGCTGAAGCGGATCACGCCGTTCGGACTGGTGTCGCGCAAACTCGAGGCCCGGCAGGTCGGCGAAGCGCTGTCGCGCTTCGACGTGCGGCCCCCGCTGCCTGCGGCGCTCGTCGTCAACCTCTCCGGCGGCAACCAGCAGAAGGTCGTCTTCGCCAAGGAATTGCTCAGCGAGCCGCACCTCCTGCTCCTCGACGAGCCGACGCGCGGCGTCGACGTCGGCGCCAAGGCGGAGATCTACCGCCAGCTCCGGGACCTCGCCCGGAAGGGCCTGGGCGTGCTCGTGGCCTCGTCGGAACTGCCGGAACTGATCGGCCTGTGCGACCGCATCGTCGTCATGCATGACGGCTGCACGGTCGCGGAATTCGAAGCCGGCGTCGGCGAAGAGGAGCTTCGCCGCGCCAGCATGGGTGAGACAAGGGCAGCATGAGCGTCAAACCGAGCGATCTCGAAACTTCCCCGCCGAGCCGGACGGGCGGTCAGCCGCGCCGCAGCCCTCTCGCCTATCTCGTGCGCTTCCAGAGCCTGCTCGGCCTCATCCTCGTCGTCATCGGCGGCGTGGTCTTCTCGCCGCGGCGGCATGGCTCGATCCTGTTCCTGCAGGCCGACAACATCGCCAATATCGTACGCTCGATCTCCGAGACCGGCATCCTCGCCCTCGGCATGACCTTCGTCATCATCGCGGCGGGCATCGACCTGTCGGTCGGCGCCGTGCTGGGCCTGTCCAGCGTGCTCACCGCGGCGCTGATGGTCAATCAGGGCTGGGGCCTGTGGACGACGCTGCCGCTGGTGCTCGTCGCCGCCACGCTGTTCGGTCTCGTCCAGGGCGGCCTGTCGACACGGCTGCGCATCCAATCCTTCATCGTGACGCTCGCCGGGCTGCAGGCGGCCCGCGGTCTGGCGCTGATCGCCTCCGACAACCAGTTCATCAACATCAATTACGGGGACGGGCCGGGCAACGCGCCCCCCGCCTTCGCCATCCTGGGCGAGCGGCTGTTCGGCAACACCTTCCCGGTCGCCACGCTGGTATTCGTCGCATTGGCGATCGTCGCCATCTTCGTGCTCAACCATACCCGCTACGGACGCTACGTCTTCGCCGTCGGCGGCAATGAGCGCGCCGCCCGGCTTTCGGGCATTCCGGTCGAATGGATCAAGATCTCCGTGTACGGCCTCAGTGGCCTGTGCGCCGGGGTGGCCGGCATCGTGCATGCCGGCCAGTTCGCCTTCGGCAGCCCCAATGACGGCTCGGGCTACGAGCTCAACGCCATCGCCGCCGTCGTGATCGGCGGCACCGACCTGTTCGGCGGCGCCGGCACCATGGTCGGCACCATCGCCGGCGCGGTGATGCTGGGCGCCCTCGCCAACATCCTTCAGCTCAATGACGTGAGCGCAGCCATGCAATTGCTGGCGACGGGCGCGATCATCGTGGTCGCAGCGGCGCTGCAGACCTTCGTCGGCAGGCGCGACGGACGTTCGCGCTGATAACAAGGAGGAAACGAGATGAGACCATCGACCGGACGGCTGGCGGCCCTTGCCCTGGGCACGGGGCTCGCCGCACTCCTGACGGGCGGCGCGGCGCAGGCTGCGGACGCCAAGCCGCTCGCCAAGGTCTGCGGCCCCAACAACCAATATGTCATCGGCTTCTCGCAGGCGAATTTCAAGGAACCCTATCGCGAGCACGTCAACCACGAGCTCGACCGGCTGGTGAAGCAATTTCCCCAGTTCAAGATCGTGATGGCCGACGGCCAGGCCAGCGACAATACGCAGGTGTCGCAGGTCGAGAACTTCCTGACGCAGCAGGTCGACATCCTCTTCATCTCGCCCTTCGAGGCGGCGCCGCTGACCCCCGTCGTCACCCGCGTCTACAAGTCCGGCATTCCCGTGATCGAGCTCGACCGCAAGACCAGCGGCGAGGATTACACCAGCTTCGTCGGCGGCGACAACCGCGAGATCGCCAAGGAGGCCGGCGAATATGCGGCCAAGACCCTGCTGCCGGACGGCGGCGAGGTCGCCATCCTCGAAGGCCTGCCGAGCTCGTCCCCGGCAATCGAACGCCTGGAAGGCTTCAAGGCGGGGATCGCCGGCAATCCCAAGCTGAAGGTGGTCGCGGTCCAGCCGGTGGATTGGATGGAGGACAAGGCGGTGACGGTGTTCTCGGCCATGCTGCAGGCCCATCCGGACATCAAGCTCGTCTATGCCAGCAACGATCTGGCCGCCGCGGGCGCCTATATCGCGGCCAAGCAGGCCGGCAAGGTCGACCAGGTGCAGATCATCGGCACGGACGGCCTTCCCGGTCCCTCCGGCGGCATCCGCTCCGTCGCCGAAGGGCAGTGGGCGGCGACCATGGTCTATCCGACCGGCGCGGCCGAAGCGCTCGACCTCGCCAAGAAGATCCTGATCGACTGCGCGACATCCGTGCCGCGCACCGTGACGGTTTCCTCGCAACTGATCAGCAAGGACAACGCCAAGGATCTCTACAAGAAGGAACAGTTCTGAAAAGAACGAGCCAGAGCCAGTCGAAGCGCGCAGGCCGAAAGCCTGCGCGAGACCGGAATGCTCGTCCGGGTTGTTTCAGGCGGCTGCCGCTCTTCCTTTGCTGCAACTTCAAGCTTAGGAAATACTGGCCCGCGCGGCGGGAACATGACAAGTCGAGGATACGTTTTTCCTGGTCGTTCCTTTGCTCGAAGAGGATTGCCATGAAAAGCATATGTATTCTCGCCGGCTTGATGCTGATCTGCCTGCCCGCCGCCGTTGCGCGGGCGGACGATGCCGCTTCAGGCCTGCCGCCGGCGCCGGTCGGCCATCTCCAGCCTCGGCCGGCGGCGCCGCCCGTCATGCCGGACAACGACAGCTCGGGCGTCTCGAGCAAGGATGATCCGGCCCGCCTCGACAAGGAGCTGGAGCCGTCGACCGACCGGGCGATCCACAGCCTGTGCTCCTATTGCCTCAAGCCCGAGGGCCAGAAGAGGCAGCGATAGCCCCCCTCGGCGGGACGGGCCCCCGATCCGAAGACCGCCCCGCGGGATTACAGGAACGTCTCGGGAATGGGCGTCCAGCTTCCTTCGTGCTGCGTGAACTGCGGAATATGCGCGAGGCTGTGGATCAAGCCGCAATCCTCGCCGAGCGTGGCCTGCCAATCGCGGGCTTCGGTCAGGATGACACCGATGCCGACGACGTCGGCGCCGGCGTGACGCACCAGTTCGACCGAGCCCTTGAGGCTGGAGCCCGAGGCGACGACGTCATCGACGACGACCACGCGCTTGCCGCGGAGCAGGGGAATCGCCTGGCGGTCGAGCAGGAGGCGCTGCTCGCCCTTCGAGGTGATCGAGGAGATCTGCTGCACGAGGGCGTCGCCGAGATGGATCTTGGGCGATTTCTGCAGGATGACGTAATGGTCGAGGCCGAGGGCCCGCGTCACCTCGATCGCCACGGGAATGCCGAGCGTCGCGGCCCCGACGATGATGTCGGGCTTCAGCGGCGCCAGCTTCTCGGCCAGCTTGCGGCCGGCATGCTCCCCGAACCGGACGCCGAGATCAATCACCATCATCAGCGAGATCGCGAAGTCGGGCTTGATGGCGACGATCGGCAGCGACACGTCGAGGCCGGCGACGTCGACGGTCCAGGACTGGCCGGTGAACGGGCCGGCGGCTTGGTTCTCAGAGGTCATTGTTCCTGTTCCCGGGGGGCGAGGCGCGCTTCGACCAGCACGCCGACATTGCGCCAGGTGACGCGCTTGCGCTTGAGGTCGAAGCCGTAGATCGAGAGGGAAAGCGAGATGGCATGGGCCATGCGGATCGCCTGCACCAGCAGCGGCATGCCGCGGGCGAGGGCGAAACGCAGCCGCGTCGGCAGCGGCACGTCGTCGATCTCCATGCCCCGCGCACGCTGGGCGTCGGCGATGCGCTCGAAATCCTCGCGGAGCATCGGAATGATGCCGAAGGTGAGGGAGAGCACCAGCGTGACGATCGGCGGCAGGCGGGCGGCGCTGGCCGCCGCCAGGATGGAGCCGGGGGAACTGGTCTCCATCACGAAGTAGAAGGCGGCGGTGGTGGTGACGAGCCGGGCCGCCATGCCGATGGCGACGGGGATCGCGTGCAGGAGCGGCATGCCCTGCAGGGCGAGGTTGACGAGCCAGCTGGCCACGACCAGTCCCGTCAGCAGCGTCGCCCCCTTCAGATAGGCCTTGAGCGCGGGGATGCGGGCGACATGCAGGAAACCGAGGGTGAGGACCGCCAGCGGCACCCCGAAACGCCAGCCTGGGACCAGCCAGGCGAGCAGCATCACCGCGAAGGCGCCCGCGAGCTTGATGAAGAAATTGACGTCGTGAAGCCTCGTCATGCCGCTTCTCCGGCGGGAATGCCATGCGGCGTGGGCCAGCCGAGGACACCGAAGGCCCGGCTGGCCCAGGCCTCGTCGGGCCGGCCGTCGAAGGTGATGCGGCCCTCCTCGAGGATCAGCAGGCGCGAGGCGACGTCGTCGACGAGTTCGAGGTCGTGCGAGATGAGCATGACCGAGCGGCCGGAGGAAAGCATCGTATCGAGGAAGAGGTCGAGCATGCGCCGGCCGTGCACGTCGCGCGCCAGCAGCGGCTCGTCCAGGATGGCGATCGAGGCGCCGGCGGCATCGGCGCAGGCGAGGCCGAGCAGCGCCTGCTGGCGCACGGACAGCGCCACGGGGCTGCTGTCCGCGAGGGCGGCGAGGCCGTATTTGCCGAGGGTCGCGATCGCCTTCGCCTTCGCCGCGGCATCCTTGGCGGTTCCCGTCGCGGCGGTGATGGAGAAGACGACTTCTTCGAGCACCGTCATGTTGAAGAGGATGCGCCGCATGTTCTGCGGAAGATAGGCGATCGAGCGGGCGCGCTTCGCCGCTGTCCAGTCCTGCGCCGGCTCGCCGCCGATGGCGATGGAGCCGGAGACGGTCTTGGCCAGGCCCAGGATCGACTGAAACAAGGTGGTCTTGCCGGCGCCGTTGCGGCCGATCAGCGCCAGGATTTCGCCGGCTCGGATATCGAAGGCGACGTCCTGCAGCACCGGCCGCCCGTCCGGGCGGGCGAGGCGGGTCCGCAGGCCGGAAATCGTGAGCAGCGTCCGTCCGGGGGGAGGGGTCTTGCGCGGCGAGCGCCGGCGGTGTGGCGGCAGGATGCCGGCCTCGAGCCACGGCGTTTCGAGCCGCAGGATCTCGCCGGCCTCGGTCACCGGCGACAGGCGGCCGCCGGCCAGCAGCATGACGCTGTCGATGGTGTCCTCGATCGATGCCGGATCCTGTTCGGAAACGAGGAGAGCTGGGATTTCCGAGGCGAGCTTGTTCAGGATGCGGACCAGCCGCAGGCGGGCGGAAGGATCGAGCCCGGTGGTGGGCTCGTCGAGGACGAGCAGGCCGGGGGCGACGGCGAGGGCGGCGGCGATCGCCACCATGCGCCGCTCGCCGCCCGACAGCGTCAGCACGCGCCGGCCGCGCAAGGCGTCGAGTTCCATCTCGCCGAGCAACGCCTGCAGCCTCGCGCGGATGAGATTTCTGTCGACGCCGCGGTTCTCCAGCGGAAAGGCGATGAGGTCCTCGACGCTGAGGTCCCAGAGCTGGTCCTCGACATTCTGTGAGACGATGCTGACAGCCGTATAGAGATCGTCCTTGCTGAACTGCGCCATCGGCCGGCCGTGCAGGCTGACCGAGCCGGAAAACAGCGGCGACGGCACCAGCCGGGGAATGATCCCTGCGGCGATATTGAGCAGGGTCGACTTGCCCGAGCCGGCCGCACCGCAGATCAGCAGTCTCTGGCCATTGGCGATCGTCACGCTGGCGTCGGCGATCACGGGATCGGAAACGCCGAAGCCAGCGGTTACATGGTGTATGTCGAGCACGTTGTCTGTGAACCGTCGCGAGCTAGAAGCGGGTGAATCCCGCGGGATGGGCACCCCGGAGGATCTTCAGGGCCGGGATGACCAGGAGAGGCGTGCCGATGATCATCGGGACGATATCGGAAAGGCCCAGATACAGCACCGCCCACCAGAAGGGGAAGATGCCGAGATAGGCCAGGCTCGCCGAGACCGCCACGACCATGACGAAGCCGATGACGAGGCAGGCCACGGCGATCTTGACCAGCGTGCTGGTGCCGAGGCCGGTCTTCGACGGATCGAAGATCAGGCCGGGAACGAGCCCCGTCAGGCCGACCATGATGCCGTCGACGATCAGCGAATGGGCGGGAATGAAGGTGCCGGCCAGCAGCGACCAGACGATCGTGCCGAGATAGCCGCAGATGAAGCCGCTCCTCCAGCCGAGCAGGATGCCGACCAGCGGCGGAAGGAACGCGAAGATGCGCCACTGGATCACGCCCGGCACGAGCTGGATCGGATTGGCGTAGGCCCACAGGACGCCGGTGGCAGCCGCGGCCACGATCGAAAGGACGATCGGGAAAAGCGTGTTGCCTTCGCTTTGATTGACGGTAGTTGGTTGCATCATGGATCCCCTTTTTGACCGCCCATCCGAAGCAAGATGCATGCCTGCAGACATCTCGTGAGAAGTATCGTCGGGATCATGCCCATCGGCGGCGTTTCTTCGCTGGGCGCCGTCGCAATGGGTCTGACCGTCGATCGATACGAGATGGCAGAGGCCCGGCCCCCACGGACCCTGTCCGAAAGTCTCGGAAGGCGGCCGATCGTTTATGACGGCCGCACGCGAGCCCGTCACCACCCTGGGGAGGGTTTTATCAATTATTTTTGCGATGTTGACAAAGGGCAACAGACGAAAGGGGCGACGCCCGCCGGCATCGCCCCTTTCGGTCCCGTGATGCGGCGCCGGTTCGCGCTCAGGCGGGAACCGGCTCGGCTTCGGTCTGGCTCGGCGCCTCGCCGGCGGCCTCGGCCCGTTCTTCCGCCGGACCGGTGCGCCGGGCGAGGTTGAGCGCGGTGTTGATCAGCCCGATATGGCTGAAAGCCTGCGGGAAATTGCCGAGCATGCGTCCGGCGACGGGATCGTATTCCTCGGAGAGCAGGCCCACGTCGTTGCACAGGCCCTGCAGCCTTTCATAGAGGCGGCGCGCGTCGGCATAGCGGTTCTGCAGCACCAGCACGTCCGCCAGCCAGAAGGTGCAGGCGAGGAAGGCGCCTTCGCCGGGCGGCAGCCCGTCGTCGACCCGTTCGGTCTGGTAGCGCAGCACGAGCCCGTCATGCATGAGGCCGTTCTCGATGGCCTTCACCGTGCCGATCACCCGCGGATCGTCCGGCGGCAGGAAGCCGACCAGCGGAATCTGCAGCAGGCTGGCGTCGATCGTCTTCGAGCCATAGGCCTGCACGAAGCTGCCGAGCTCCGGATCGAAGCCCTTCTGGCAGACATCCGCATGGATCTCGTCGGCGACCCGGCGGCACCGTTCGGTGAAGGCGGCCCGATCGTCCGAGGGGGAGGCCATGCTCGCGGCGCGGTCGAAGGCGACCCAGGCCATCACCTTGGAATGGGTGAAATGCTGCGAGCCGCCGCGTACCTCCCAGATGCCCTCGTCGGGACGGCGCCAGGCGCTTTCGAGAAACGGCATGACCACCTCGCTGAGCGCGCGGGTGCGCGGGTGGCGCGGCAGGCCTCCCTTCGCCGCCTGCAGCATCGCATCGGCGACTTCGCCGTAGACATCGAGCTGGAACTGGCCGGCCGCGGCGTTGCCGACCCTGACCGGACGGGATTTCTCATAGCCTCCGAGCCAGTGCGCCTCCCATTCGAGCAGGTTCCGCTCGCCGGAGACGCCATACATGATCTGCATCTGCTCGGGCGCTCCGGCGACCGCCCGCATCAGCCATTCGCGCCAGGCCGAGGCTTCCTCGTAATAGCCGAGCTTCATGAAGGCCTGCAGCGTCATGGTGGCGTCGCGCAGCCAGCAGAAGCGATAGTCCCAGTTGCGGGTGCCGCCGAGCTGCTCCGGCAGCGACGTGGTCGCGGCGGCGACGATCCCGCCGGTCGGCATGTAGGTCAGGGCCTTCAGCGTGATGAGCGAGCGCTTGACGGTGTCTGTCCACAGTCCGACGGGAGGGCAGTGGGACGCGAACTCACGCCAAAAGGCTTGGGTGCTCTCCAGTGCCGCTTCGACATTCGGCTGCGTCGGGCGCGAGGCGTGCGAGGGGCCGTAGGTCAGCACGAAGGGCACGCGATCGCCGGCGGATACCGTAAAAGCGCCGGCGGTGTGCAGGTCTTCGCCTTCCAGCGTGACGGGCGTGCTGAGGATCAGCCTGTCCGGACCGGCCACCGCCGTGATGGTGCCGTCCTCGGCCTTCGTCACCCACGGGACGGTACGCCCATAGTCGAATCGGGCGACGAAATCCGTGGTGAAGTCCACCCGGCCGCTCTGCCCGACGACCAGCCTGATGAGGTCGTTGGTGCCGTCGCGCAGCGGCATGAAGTCGATCAGCGTCGCCACGCCCGTATCGGTCTCGAATTCGGTTTCGAGAATGAGCGTATCTTCGCGGTAGCGCCGCGTGACGCGGGCGTTCCTGTCGGCGGGAAAGATGCGCCACCGCCCATTGTCCGGCGTGCCGAGCAGGGCCGCGAAGCACGCGGCCGAATCGAACCGGGGAAAGCACAGCCAGTCGATCGAGCCGTCGCGGGAAACGAGGGCCGCGGTCTCGCAATCGCCGATGAGAGCATAGTCTTCGATGCGCGATGTCAAAAGTTTCCCCTTTCGAAGGCATGAAAATTCGAAGGCATGGAAGCGGGGCCTTCCTTCAGGAAAAGGCGGCGGAAAATTCGCTGCAAGCAGAAACCATGTTCGTGCTCTCCGGTTCCGACCGCGGAGCCGGATCGCCCGCGCTGATTCTGCCGATCCTAGTTTCCCGAATGCGGCAATTTGGGGCCGGGGCCGTGCCCGGGCCGCTCGCGTGGCCCGTCGAGCGGCGAACGATCTCGTCGTGATGCTGTCCTCTATTGAACCGCCTGCCAGTTTCCGCGCAAATCCTTCATCTCCTTCGTGGTCACGCCGGTTTCCCACGAGGTGCATGTCCGCACGTCCCAGAAATCGTTCAATTCGCAAATGTCGCGTGCGAGCAGGCGGCCGTCGGCATCCTCGGCGGATCGCAGCATGGTCAACCTACCCTTTCGGTCCCGGAAGAATATCGCGATCGTGCAAGCGGCGAACTCGGGCTGGCAAGTCCGGCCTACCTGTACATGCCCCCTGTTCTGCGCCTTGGAGAGCTCGATCGCCCGGGCGACGATCGTCCTCCAGTCGAGCATGTCCCTGCTCCGGCTCTCCGCGCCGCTTCGATTTCGCACCCGCAAGAGGAGGCCGGACTGCGGCTGCAGCGATCGCAGGGCCTCGACGGATCCGCCGGGGCCGGCGAGAGCGGCGTGCAGCAGGGGGGTGGCGCCGGCCGGGCAGATGAACATGCAGGCCCATGCCAGGAGCCCGTACAGGCTCGATGGAAGCGAGCGCCGGATCTGCTGCCGCGTTTTGCCCCCGACAGCTGCGGTGCCGGCCAACATGCCGATTTGTCGGATTCCATCCCGGTCGGATGTCCATGTTTTGTTCTTTTTGCGATCAAAACCTGTCATAAGCGGTCTCCGTATCTCCTGAAAAAGGGTGTGGGATTGCTGCCGCCACACCTCTCGGTGGACGGCTGGTATCACGACGAGACGCCCATCATCGTCTCCCGGTCTGCATCGGGGGACGCCGTCATTCCGGTGCGCCTTAACTGAAGACAGGTTCGCGATGGCGAAGGAAGCCGCCGAAGGCACAGAAAAAATACTACATAGAAATTCTTGATGCTGTCGACTTTCATCGACAGGCATACCTTAGTCTATAATTCGACAGACTCTTTTCCGAAGTCAATCATTATTGCTATCTGCGGGCGAGAGCGGCGACGGCATTGTGGTCGCGGGCCGGCGCCGATGCCGCTTCCGGAGCGAGGAGCCCCGCTCTTTGCCGCGACGCAGGTTTTCCTTCCCTATTGCTCTGTCCGGCCGGCGCGTTTGATCCATGCAAGTATGGCTGCAGGTTTGGTCCGCGAGCCGCGAGCCCTGTACAGGAGCTTCGGCAGGTGATTTCACGCGGTGGTAACTATTTTCTGGCCAGGCTGACGAGCCTCGGAAAAAATGGAGAGTGTTGCACGATATCGCGCAGAAGAGGCTTGACTCAGATCAAAAGTCGTCATTGAAGAGCATGTTGACAAAAACGATAACACTTCCGGCCCAGAGGCCTCGAAAAGGACAGCTGCATGCCTGCCGCGCCTTTGCCTTTTTATAGCCCACCGGAGTGAGCGGATGGGCATTGAGGCGTTCGAGGGGGGCAACCGCGTTGCCCTGCAGCCTGTGGTCGGTCATGCCGAAAGCGCGCACCGCTGCCCGTGCGAACCCCAAGGACTGCCGGCTCCGGCCGTCTGGCTGAGAACCCCACCCCGAACCCAGCTTCGGGAACCAGTGCAAACCACGTGGCGGAACGACTAGAATGGCCGGCTCTTCCCTTGCGTTCAAACTTCTGTTCATGGTCGCCGCCCTGGCGGCCTTCGTGCACATCGCGCTGGGAGCCTTTCCCCAAGGGCCGACATTCGACGAGATCGAGTCGGGCGCCTACCAGAAGCCCTGACGGCTCCCGAACGACGCTGCGGCCTCCTTCGTGATGGCCGACCTCTCGGATCCCGACGATATCCGAGCGGAATGGGCATTCGGACCGTTACCCGCCGTTGCGGCCTTCATCGCGACGACCCAAACCGGCTGCGGCACCCCGATGCGGCGGCGTTGCACCTGTCTTGCCGGCGGCTGATACGGGATTTCACCGGCATGGCCGCCGTTGCGGGCCGGCATTCGTCTCGGTGCACGGCCGGAATGCGGCCTGCAGATCGAAATTGTCAGCGATTTCAAGGAAGAGGAGATGGTGCCTAGGGGCGGAATCGAACCACCGACACTGCGATTTTCAGTCGCATGCTCTACCAACTGAGCTACCTAGGCGCCCGCTGCCGAACGACGCCGACGCGAGAGCCGGGCTTATAGCGGCGGCTTTCGGCGATGTCCAGAGGTGGCGATACAAAAAAGAAAGCCGGCTTCGCGCCCTGCGCTGTTCCGCGTGAAACAGCACCGACGCATTTTTGCATGGCGCAATTGCCGTCGTGCGAACGGGCACATACTCTGCTGCGGCGGATGTGTCCGATGGGACCGAGGCGGGATGTGCAGATGTCATCCCGGCGCGCTATCATGGCGTGGGAATGCCGCCGGCTCCAACCGGAACGGCAGTGGGAGGAGGGCATCATGATCGACGCGAAGAGCGGCTTCAGCCGTGCGATCCATCGTCTGGCGAGCCTTTGGCTCGCTTTGGTCCTGCTTGGCTTTGCAGCTTCGCTGCCGGCGGCGGCGGGGCCGCTTTTCCAGGCCGACAGCTACAGCTACGCGGCCGACAGCTACAAGGACACCATCGCCAAGCTCGCCAAGACGGTGAAGAAGACGCCGGTGCAGATCCAGCAGGACCTCGCGGCCGCGACGGCGGCGGGGAATGCCCGCAACACGGCTGTGGTCGTCGAGCAGGTGCTCGCCTTCACGCCGAACGATCAGCGGAGCTGGCAGAAGCTCGCCGACCTGCTCCTCGCCGCCGAGCCCTTCAACAGCCAGGACGGCTACGAACTGCCCTACAAGGCGCTCGGCGCGTCGATCCGGGCCTATGAGCTGGCGCGCACGCCGGTCGAGAAGGGGGCGGCGCTGAACGATGTCGCCCAGGCGCTGGTCAAGCGGGAGGACTGGCGCCCGGCGCTCAACGCCTATCGCGCCAGCCTCGATCTCGTCGACAACGGCGATATCCGCAAGACCTATGAAGACCTGCGCGAGAACCACGGCTTCCGCATCACCGACTACACGGTCGAGAGCGACGCGCCGCAGCCGCGCCTGTGCTTCCAGTTTTCAGATCCGGTGAGCAACGCCGTCAGCGACTTCGCTCCCTATTTCACCCAGGATCCCGGCCCGGTCTCGGCCGTCACCGTCGACGGCACCAAGCTGTGCATCGAAGGGCTGAAGCACGGCGCGCGCTATCACGTCACCGTGCGCGCGGGCCTGCCTTCGGCCGTCGACGAGAGCCTGCTGAAGAATGCCGACTATGACGTCTATGTGCGCGATCGCGCCCCCTCGGTGCAGTTCGTCGGCAAGAATTACGTGCTGCCGCGCTCGGGGCAGAACGGCATTCCGCTGGTCTCCGTCAATACGAAGCAGGCCAAGCTCAAGCTCTACCGCGTGGGCGACCGCAGCCTGATCTCGGCCGTGATCGATTCGAGCTTCCTCGACCAGCTCTACGGCTCGCAGGCCGGCGACATCGCGCGCACCAAGGGCCATAAGGTCTGGGAAGGCACGATGGACCTGCCGACCCCGCCCAACGAGGACGTCACCACCGCCTTTCCGGTGGACGAGGCACTCGGAAAGATCGATCCCGGCCTTTATGTGATGACGGCCCAGGCGGGGGACACTGCCGGCGACGACGACAGCCAGCTCGCCACGCAATGGTTCGTGGTATCCGATCTCGGCCTCTCGACGCTGAAGGGCAAGGACGGCCTGCACGTGTTCCTGCGCTCGATCGCGACCGCCTCGCCGCTGGCGGGCGTCAAGGTTCGCCTCCTCGCGCGCGACAACGAGATCCTGGCGACGGCGACGACCGGTCCCGACGGCGCCGCTGCGTTCGACGCCGGCCTCACCAAGGGCAGCGACGGGCAGGAGCCGGCGCTCGTCGTCGCCTCCGACGACAAGAACGACTATGCCTTCATCGATCTCACCCAGCAGGCCTTCGACCTGACCGACCGCGGCGTTGCGGGGCGGGATCCGCCCGGACCGGCGGACGCCTTCGTCTATGTGGAGCGCGGCGTCTATCGCCGCGGCGAGACCGTGCATGCGGCGGTGCTGCTGCGCGACGGCAACGCCAATGCCGTGAACGATGTGCCGGTGACGCTGATCGTACAGCGGCCGGACGGCGTCGAATATTCGCGCATCGTGCTGAAGGACCAGGGCGCCGGCGGCCGCGCCGCGGATATAGCGATCGTCGCCTCGGCCGCCGGCGGTACCTGGCGCGTCGCCGCCTATACCGACCCCAAGGCTTCCCCGATCGGCGAGACGAGCTTCCTCGTCGAGGATTATGTGCCGGATCGCATCGAGTTCGACCTCGCCGCCAACGGCACCCGCGTCGACCGCAACAGCGGGGCCAGCCTGAAGGTCGACGGGCGCTATCTCTTCGGCGCCCCCGCCGCCCATCTCGACCTCGAGGGCGACGTCTCGGTGTCGGTCGATGGCCAGCCCTTCCCGCAATGGAAGGACTACATGTTCGGACTGACGGACGAGACCGTCGACGCCGTGCAGAACTCCGTCGACGACCTCGCCCAGACCGACGACAACGGCCATGCCGACCTCACTGTTCCGCTGCCGCAGCTGCCCACGACCTCCCGGCCGCTGAAGGCGAACTTCGCCATCCGCATGCGCGAGGCCGGGGGCCGCGGTGTGGTGCGCACCGCCTCGCTGCCGATCGCTTCGCCGGGGCCGATGCTCGCTTTGCGTCCGGGCTTCGACGACGGTGCCGTGCCGGAAGGCCAGCAGGCCAATTTCGACGTCATCGCGGTGGATCCCGGTGGGGCGCGCGTCGCCGCCAAGGGCGTCGGCTGGACGCTGAAGCGGCTGACGACCAGCTATCAATGGTACCGCACCGACAACCGCTGGAACTACGAGGCGGTCACCACCGCGCGCAAGGTCGCGGGCGGCACGGTCGATATCGCCGCCGACAAGCCGGCTTCGATCGCCGCGCCGGTGCAGTGGGGCCAATACCGCCTGGAGATCGCCGGCAACGGCCTCGCTTCGTCCAGCGACACCTTCTATGCCGGCTATTACACCAGCGAGAAGGCCGATACGCCGGACATGCTTCCGGTGGCGCTCGACCGCGCCAGCGTGAAGTCCGGCGAAACGCTGCAGGTGAAGATCGACGCCCGCTTCGCCGGCAAGGCATCGGTGCAGGTGGTCGGCGACCGGCTCCTGTCGTCCACGCTGATCGACGTGCCTGAAAAAGGCACCACCGTGCCGCTGACCGTGGGCAGTGACTGGGGTACCGGCGCCTATGTCGTGGTCACCCATTTCCGGCCGATGGACGTCGAGGCCAAGCGCATGCCGACGCGCTCGATCGGCCTCGCCTGGTTCGGCATCGACCGCACCGAGCGCACGCTCGACGTGTCGCTGTCGCCGGTCGCGACGATGAAGCCGCGGCAGGCGCTCAAGGTGCCCGTGAAGATCGGCGGCCTCGCGGGCGAGAAGGCCTATGTGACGCTCGCCGCCGTGGATGTCGGCATCCTCAATCTCACCGGCTACAAGCCGCCGCAGCCGGAGGCCTATTATTACGACCAGAAGCGCCTCTCGGCCGAGCTGCACGACATCTACGGGCAGCTCATCGACGGCATGGACGGCGCGCGGGGACGCATCCGCACCGGCGGCGACGGGGGGGCAGCGGAGACGAGCCCGCCACCCACCCAGGCCCCGCTCGCCCTGTTCTCCGGCATCGTCGAGGTGGGCGCCGACGGCACCGCCGATATCAGCTTCGACATCCCGGCCTTCAACGGTTCGGTGCGGCTGATGGCGGTGGCATGGACGCCGACCAAGGTCGGCCATGCCTCGACCGACGTCATCGTCCGCGATCCCGTCGTCATCGCCGGCACGCTGCCGCGCTTCCTCTCGGCCGGCGACCAGTCCCGCTTCCGGCTGGATCTCCTCAATGCCGAGGCGGCGCCTGGCGACTATACCCTCGCCGTGAATGTCGACGGCCCGATCGACGCGGCGCCGTCGGCCCTGTACCAGACCGTGAAGATCGGGCCGGTCGGCTCGCGCACCCCGGTCAACATTCCCATCACCGCCAACGGCGTCGGCACGGCGCGGCTGGTCGCTTCGCTGGCCGGCCCCGGCGATGTCGCCATCGACCAGAGCTTCGTGCTGGGTGTCGAGCCGGCGAATCCGGCGGTGACCCGGCGCACGGTGCAGACGATCGCGCCGAATGGCGGCGGCATCACCCTCAGTTCCGATCTCGTCTCGGAGATGGTGCCGGGTACGGGGGCGGTCTCGCTCTCCGTCGGGCCACCGTCCTCGCTCGACGTCCCGGGCCTGCTGCGGGAGCTCGACCGCTATCCCTATGGCTGTTCGGAGCAACTCGTCAGCCGAGCCCTGCCGCTTCTCTATCTCGCCGATCTCGGCGGCAACGACATTGATCTCGACGGTTCGGTGAAGGATCGCCTGGCCGATACGGTGCAGCGCCTGCTGTCGCGCCAGGATTCGAACGGAGCCTTCGGCCTGTGGAGCGCCGACAGCGGTGAATTGTGGCTGTCGGCCTATGTCACCGACTTCCTGCTGCGGGCCCGCGAGAAGGGCTTCGCGGTGCCGGAGGGCGCGCTGACCCAGGCGGTCGACTATCTGCGCAACCGCGTCGGCAATTCGCCCGACGTGGAGGAGGGCAAGGGCGAGGATGTCGCCTATGCGCTCTACACGCTGGCGCGGGCCGGCCGCGCCCCGGCCGGCGATCTGAAATATTTCGCCGACACCAAGATCGGCCAGTTCGGCACGGCGATGGCGCGGGCGCAGATCGCCGCCGCCCTCGGCATGCTCGGCGACAAGCCGCGCGCCGGCGAGGCCTTCGCTTCGGCCGCCGACGCCCTCCAGGGCGAGAGCGCCGGGTCGATCTCCGCCTACACCCATTATGGCTCCCCGCTGCGCGATGCGGCCGCCATGGTGGCGCTGGCCGACGACGGCAATGCCTCCGCCCCGGTGGTCAGGGCCGCGCTTAAGGTGATCGGCGAGCAGCGGGCGAAATATCGCTACAGCTCCACCCAGGAGATGACCTGGATGGTGCTCGCAGCCCGCGGCGTCGTCGACCAAGCCCGTTCGCTGCAACTCGGCGTCGACGGCACCCCGCATCAGGGCGCCTTCTACAAGGTCTACCGCAATGACCGCCTGGCGGAGCCGCATACGGTCACCAATCCCGGTCCCTCGTCGGTGCAGGCGGTGGTGGCGGTGTCGGGTTCGCCGACGGTGGCGGAACCGGCCTCCGCCAGCGGCATGACCCTCGCGCGCAGCTACTACACGCTGGACGGCAAGCCGGCCGATCCCGCCGAGGTGCAGCAGAACACCAGGCTCGTCGTGGTGCTCGACGCCAGCCGCGTCGGCGATGACCAGACCGGCAATTTCCTGCTCGTCGACCGCCTGCCGGCGGGGCTCGAGATCGAGAATCCCACGCTCGTCGCGACCGGACAGACCGGCAATCTCTCCTGGCTCGGCGATCTCACCGACGTCACCCATGCCGAGTTCCGCGACGACCGCTTCGTCGCGGCCTATACGGATACGGCGGTCAAGGTCGCCTATATCGTGCGCGCCGTCGCCCCCGGCCGCTATGTCATGCCCGGCGCGCATGTCGAGGACATGTATCGGCCCGATCGCAACGCGACCCTCGCCACGACGACGATGAGCGTGACCGAGAAATGACAACCCGGCGCGTCCACGTCCTGTGCGCGCTCCTGTTCACGGCGATCATCGCCGTGAACGCCGTCGGCTTCACGCTGTCGGAGGTCCTGCGCCGGCTCGGGCCGGTGCCGCTCGGCGAGGCGATCACCTATTCGCCGCTGGTGGTCGACCGCGACGGCAGGCTGCTGCGTCCCTTCACCACGGCGGACGGCTATTGGCGCCTGCCGGCGAGGCCCGGCGACGTCGACCGCCGCTTCCTGTCGATGCTCATCGCCTATGAGGACAAGCGCTTCTATTCGCATCACGGCGTCGATCCGGCCGCGCTTTTGCGGGCGGGCTGGCAGCTCGTGCGGCATGGGCATGTCGTCTCCGGCGGTTCCACCCTGACGATGCAGGTCGCCCGCCTGCTCGAACCGCGCCCGGAGCGGACCTTCGCGGCCAAGGCGGCGGAAATGGTCCGCGCCTGGCAGATCGAGAACCGGCTGAGCAAGGACCAGATCCTGACGCTCTACCTCGCCTTGGCACCCTATGGCGGCAATCTCGAGGG
This sequence comes from Labrys monachus, assembly GCF_030814655.1. NCBI lineage: Bacteria > Pseudomonadati > Pseudomonadota > Alphaproteobacteria > Hyphomicrobiales > Xanthobacteraceae > Labrys > Labrys monachus. Next base: position 4,318,024 of record NZ_JAUSVK010000001.1, on the reverse strand, counting down.
CACGCGCGCCGCCTCGCTCGCCTATTTCGGCAAGGAGCCGAAGCATCTTTCGACGGCCGAGGCGGCCATGCTGGTGGCGCTGCCCCAGGCGCCGGAGACCCGGCGTCCCGACCGCGCGCCGGGTGCCGCCCGGGCCGCCCGGAACCGCGTGCTGGCCTTGCTGGCGGGCAAGAAGATCATCAATGCGGACCAGGCCATGGCGGCGCGGCTCGAAGGTGCCCCGCAGGGCCGCAAGGCATTCCCCGTTCTCGCCGCCCATGTCGCCGAGCGGCTGGCGCGGGAGGCGCGCGACAGGCAGGAACGGGGCAGCGACGTCGAGATGACCACGATTTCGCGTTTCCTGCAGGAGCAGCTGGAAAATCTGGCGCGCGAGCGGGCGATCGCCATCGGCGGCGGCGTTTCCGTCGCCATCATCGCCGTCGACAACGCCACCGGCGAAGTGCGGGCCCATGTCGGCGGCGTCGGCTATTTCGACAAGGCCCGCGCCGGCCAGATCGATCTCGCCGAGGCGCTGCGCTCGCCGGGCTCGACGCTGAAGCCCTTCATCTACGGCCTCGCCTTCGAGGACGGCCTCGCCAATCCCGAGACGCTGGTCGACGACCGGCCGGCCCGGTTCGGCATCTACAAGCCGGAGAATTTCGACGATTCGTTCCAGGGCACGGTGACGATGCGGCGGGCGTTGCAGCAATCGCTCAACGTGCCTGCCGTGATGCTGCTCAACGCCGTCGGGCCGAACCGCCTCATTGCCCGCATGAAGAATGCCGGCGCCGTGCCGGTGCTGCCGGTCGATGCGGCGCCGGGCCTGGCCGTCGGTCTCGGCGGGGCAGGGGTGAAGCTCACCGATCTCGCCACGCTTTATCTGGCGCTGGCGCGCGGGGGTGAATCGCTGCCGCTGATCTGGCGTCCGCAGGACCGTGCATCGGCGGCCCCGCCGCGCCGCCTGTTCGAGAAGGCCGCCGCCTGGCAGGTCGGCGACGTCCTCATCGGCGCCCCGCCGCCCGAGAATGCCGTAGCCGGCAAGATCGCCTACAAGACCGGCACGTCCTATGGCTATCGCGACGCCTGGGCCGTGGGTTTCGACGGCGCCAACACGGTCGCGGTCTGGGTCGGCCGGCCGGACGGCGCGCCGGTGTCCGATCTCGTCGGACGCAAGAGCGCGGCGCCGATCCTGTTCGACGCCTTCCAGCGCATCGGCGAGAAGAGGACGCCGCTTGCGCCGCCGCCGGCCGGCGTGATCTTCGCGCGGACGGCCGACTTGCCGCCGGCCCTGCAGCGTTTCAGGCCGGGCAGCCTGCCGGACATCGCCACGGCGGGCCCAGGCGATGCGCCCCTGGCGATTTCCTTCCCGCCCGACGGCGCGCGCGTCGATATCTCCGGGGATCCCGATGCGGCGCTGGCGCTGAAGGCCATGGGCGGCGCGCCGCCCTTCACCTGGCTTGCCGACGGCCTGCCGATCGTGGTGGGGGAGGAGCGCCGCGACGCCGCCTGGGACAGGCCGGAACGCGGCTTCGCCCGCCTGTCGGTCATCGATTCCCAGGGGCACACGGCGAGCGTGCGGATCCGGCTGGATTGAGCCGGGAGCGCGGATATCGAGCCGTCCGGCCCGGATCAGGGCAGGCGGCTGCGCTCGGCCTGTTTGGCGGCTTCCTGCGCGGCCTTCAATTGCGCCCTGGTGTACATCAGGGCATGGGTCGCGAGGTCGTGGCTGTCTTCCCAGAGATTGCGCCAGATGCCGAGAATGCCTTCGAGCGGCTGTCCGACCACGCGGGACGAGAAGGATTCGAAGGTGATCGGCCCCTGATAATTGGCCTTCACCAGCGCCCGGAACACGCCGGCGAGGTCGATGGTCCCCGATCCCATATAGCCGCGGTGCGAATCGCCGGTATGGAAGTAGCCGATATAGTCGCCGGTATCGATGATCGCCTGCGAGATGTCCGATTCCTC